>CAYLVM010000062.1:0-13335 GCA_964387145.1 uncultured Acidimicrobiaceae bacterium | reverse complement strand
CTCGAGCCCTGCGGCGTCGATCCGGTGACCGGGTTCTTCCGAGACGGTGACTGCAAGACCGGCCCACAGGACCTTGGAAGCCACACGATCTGCGCCGTCATGACCGGGGAGTTCCTCGAGCATCAGCGCTCGATAGGCAACGACCTGTCCACGCCGGTCCCCCACTTTCGTTTCCCCGGCCTGGTCCCGGGAGACCGGTGGTGCGTGACCGCAAGGAACTGGCTGAGAGCCCATCTCGACGGCGTAGCTGCACCCGTCGTGCTGGCATCAACCCACACCCGGGTACTCGACATCGTTCCCCTCGAGATCCTCGAACGGTACGCCGTCGACGTACCACAGGACCCAGGAGCACTCGACGTCTGACACCGACTGCGGGCGGTATTGAATCCGAAGCGTTCCCATAGCCCCCAGATTTGGCACAATAGGCCGATGCGAGCCTGGACATTCATCCGACCACCCCTCACTGCAGGCGTCGTCCTCGCCGGTCAGATGGCTCGGGCGATCTATCGCGACGACCTTCCAACACTCGAAAACCAGGACCCCTCCGGCGTCTTCGGCGACCCGGACGCCCCACCGCTGCGGATCGTGTTCCTCGGCGACAGCTCGGTCACCTCACCCGGTGTCGACCCGCTCGACGCCTCATGGCCACGTCAGCTCTCGTTCCATCTCGCAGAACGCTTCCAGGTGACGGCGATCAGTGTGGCCGTTGGCGGGGCCAAGATCCGAGACGTCCTCGACTCTCAGCTCGACGAGGCGCTCGCAGCACAGCCCGACATCGCGTACCTGTCCGTCGGATCCAACGATGCTCTGCGAGGTACCCCGATCGCTCGATTCGAGAAGGACTACGAGACCGCTGCCTCCCGCCTGCACACTGGGGTACCTGCAACCGCACTGTCGGGCATCGGGGACCTCGGCACGATCCCTCGCCTACCCGAACTCGCCAGGGGAATCGCCCGTATCCGGGCAAGGTCGGTGGACGCAGCGATCGCTCGCGTCGCAAGCTGCTACCCCCGTACGGTCAAGTCGAACGCGTGGGACGTCATGGAACAGATGTTCACCACCGAGTCGACGATGTTCGGAGCCGACCTGTTCCATGCATCCGCAGACGGCCACAGCGCGTTCGCCGACGTCGGCAAGGACGTTGTGGATCGGGCGGTCGAGATCTGGCAAGCTCAATCGGAAGTCCATGGCTGATCGCCATGACGCCACTCAACCTCGTTGATCGAGGAAGTGCTTGATCATCGAGGACACCGTCCCGATCGCACCGGTGTTGATGCCCTCCGGGATGATGATGTCTGCATACCGTTTGGAGGGCTCCACGAACTGGTAGTGCATCGGGCGGACCGTCTTTTGATACTGGTCGATGACCGACTCGACGGATCGACCCCGATCGACGATGTCGCGCTGGAGCCTGCGGATGAGGCGGATGTCTGGCTCCGTGTCGATGTACACCCTGACATCGAACCTCTCGCGAAGGGCAGCATCCGCAAGAACGAGGATGCCCTCGACGACCACCGCAGCGCCCGGAACGAGCCTGTACGTCTCGGCGGTACGGGTGTGGGTTCCAAAGTCATAGATAGGCCGCTCGATGGCCTCGCCACGTCGGAGGGCATCGAGATGTTCGACGAGTAGCTCGTTCTCGATCGAGTCTGGGTGGTCGTAGTTGATCTTGGCCCGTTCCTCGATGTCGAGGTGGTTCTGATCGCGGTAGTAGGCATCCTGCTGGAGATACACCACCTTGTCCCTACCGACGAGATCGACCACCGAACGGGCGATCGTCGTCTTCCCCGATCCAGAACCGCCGGCAATGGCGATGAAGAGGGGGCGCGAGTCGCCGGCAGCGGGACCAAACTCGTGTGTCGCGATGATCTCAGCGAGGTCGAACGTCATCACCGTCACGCTAGCGCGTTGATCGGCACTGTACGGCGCCGACGCCGACGAACCCGGCGTCGGGTACACTGTGGGCAACGAACCACACCGGGGAGCTCGAACGATCGGGCTGAGAGGGTGCCATCGAGCACCGACCCGCCGAACCTGAGCCTGGGTAATGCCAGCGGAGGAAGCAGTGGAAACTGTCAGCCCTACGAGACCCCGAACGGTGATCTTCACCGGTGGGTCTCTCACCATCTCCCCCACCGTTGAGGGAACCGACTACGTGATCGCTGCAGATTCGGGGTACGACCTTGCACGTTCCCACGGAATCGTCGTCGACCTCCTCATCGGTGATCTCGACTCGATCTCGCCAGACGGCCTCGCGGATGCAGAACGACGGGGTGTACCTATCCAACGGTTCCCACGGGCAAAGGACGCATCGGACCTCGAACTCGCCCTCCGAGTCGCAAGCAGCGCTGAAGCGACAGAGGTCACGGTCTATGGAGGCGAAGCGGGCCGAATCGACCACCTCATCGCCATCGCCCTCAGCCTCACCGCTGCTGAATGGAGAGACCTCTCGATCACCTGGCACACAGGCACCGGATCTCTGCGCCCCGTCCTCGATACGAAACCCCTCGTGTTCGACGCCGTTCCCGGCACGGTCGTGTCGATCATCCCGGTCGGCCCCGCATCCGGTGTCACCACCACGGGCCTTCGTTGGCAACTCGACGATGCGCAACTCATGCGCGGCACGACGCACGGCATCTCGAACGTCGTCGACGCCACACCATGCACGATAACCGTCTCAGATGGGGCCCTCCTGGTGACCATCGGAACACAACAGGAGCAGTCATGACCCGAACGCACATGAGGATCGGCATCGTTCTGACGGTCCTCGCACTCGTCGCAGCCGCCTGCAGCTCGCAGCCCGCATCCAAGGAGGTCGTGCTTCTGACACACACCTCGTTCGCCTTGAGTGAGTCCGTGCTCGAGTCCTTCACCCAGCAGACTGGCCTCGAGGTCGTCGTCCAAACCTCGGGCGACGCCGGGACGATGATCAATCAGGCGATCCTCACGAAGGACAACCCGATCGCAGACGTCATCTTCGGAATCGACAACACGTTCCTGTCGCGAGCGATCGACAGCGACATCTTCACGCCGTACACGCCAGCGGACATCGTCGAAGTCGACGACCAACTTCGCATATCTGGCGACATCGTGACACCGATCGACTTCGGCGACGTGTGCGTGAACTACGACATCGCATCGCTTGGAGCTCTCGGCGTGCCTCCGCCCACGAGTATCGACGAACTCACCGACCCGCGCTATGAGGACATGCTCGTCGTCGAAGATCCTGCGACCTCTTCGCCGGGCCTCGCGTTTCTCCTTGCAACGATCGACGCGTTCCCTGAGGGCAGCTCCTATGACTGGAAGGCGTACTGGGCCGACCTGTTCGACAACGGCGTATCCGTCGCATCGGGCTGGAGCGAGGCGTACACGACCCTGTTCTCGCAATCGGGTGGCGACCGGCCGCTGGTCGTGTCCTACGCATCGTCACCGCCAGCTGAGGTCCTCTTCGGTGAACTCACCGAAGCTCCCACAGGGATCGTTACCGACGGCTGCTTCCGTCAGATCGAGTACGCAGGGGTTCTCTCGGGAGCATCGAACGAAGCCGGCGCGGAGGCGTTCATCGATTTTCTCCTGAGCCGTCCCGTACAAGAGGACATACCACTCAACATGTTCGTGTACCCCGCTCGACGCGGCATCGATCTTCCTCCGGTGTTCCAGGAGTTCACCGTCCTACCCGATGCTCCGACACTGATGGACCCTGACATGATCGACTCCAACCGTGAACGCTGGATCCAAGAGTGGACCGAACTCGCTCGCTCGTGAACCGCAGCCCGATCGGGCGTGCGGGTACCGCTGCGGTCATCGCCCTCCCGGTGGCCTTCCTCGGGTACTTCTTCGTCTACCCCATCGTCGCGATCACCTTGCGAGGACTCACGGTCGATGGAGCGATCGACCTGTCTCTCTTCATCGACGTCATCACGGACACGACTCTCCAGGGTGTCGCCCGCTTCACGTTCTGGCAGGCCCTCCTGTCGACCATCCTCACCGTCGTCGCGGCCCTGCCGGCGGCATGGGTGTTCGCGAGGTTCACCTTCCCAGGAAAGCGAGTTCTGGAGGCAGCCACGCTCGTACCGTTCGTGCTGCCGACCCTCGTCGTGGGCACCGCGTTCCTGACGCTTGCAGGTCCTCGCGGTGCGATCGGCATCGACCTCACCGGCACGCTCTGGCTGATCCTGGCTGCCCATGTCTTCTACAACTACGCCATCGTCGTGCGCGGCGTCGGTGCGTACTGGCAGCGGCTCGATCCCCGCTTCGAAGCCGCGGCTCGCACCCTCGGGGCCTCACCGTTCACCGCGTTCAGGACCGTGACCCTGCGGCTGCTCGCCCCGGCAATCGCTTCGGCGAGTGCGCTCGTCTTCTTGTTCTCGTTCACCTCCTTCGGAGTCGTCCTCCTCCTCGGAGATCTGAAGCACACGACGATCGAGGTGGAGATCTGGCGCCAGACGACCGCGTTCCTCCGCCTCGACGTCGCCTCGGTACTCGCCGTTCTCCAACTCGTCGGAGTCGCCGTGATCCTTGCAGCCTATGGATGGTTCCAGCGCCGCACGAGGGTGCAGTTCGAACGGTCGTTCGACAGTTCTCGCCGCCCTGAGGGTCGTGAACGATGGATCGTTGGAGCGGTCATCGGTTCGACCCTTCTGATCCTCGGCACCCCCATCGTCATGCTGCTCACACGGTCCTTCATCGGACCGTCGGGACGGTTCGGACTCGAGAACTACGTCAACCTCTTCAAGCTACCGAAGGTCTCGGGCGCGTTCGTCGAACCGGCGACCGCCATCGCAAACTCTTTGCGATTCGCATTTGCGGCGACCGCGATCGCACTCGTCATCGGACTCTTGTCGTCGGCGGTCATCACCTATGCACGACGACGGACCGCCCGGGTCTTCGACGTGTTCGTGATGCTCCCACTCGCTGCGTCGGCCGTCACGATCGGGTTCGGTTTCCTCGTCGCCCTCGATCGCCCGATCGACATCCGCACATCGATCATCTTGATCCCGATCGCTCACGCTCTCGTCGCCATCCCGTTCGTCGTTCGCACCGCCTCCCCTGCACTTGCAGCGGTGCACCGGACCCTCCGCGAGGCAGCCGCGACGCTCGGAGCGAGCCCATGGAAGACCTGGTGGACCATCGATGTGCGCCTCGTCGCCACCGCCGTCCTCGTGGCAGGTGCGTTCGCGTTCGCAATATCGATGGGTGAGTTCGGAGCCACCGCCTTCATCGCACGGCCCGGGTCGCCGACAATGCCGATCGCGATCTTCAAGCTCCTCGGCAAGCCCGGCCCCTCACCGTTCGGCGCAGCCGTTGCTCTCAGTTCGCTCCTCATGATCATCACAGGACTCGCCATCCTGGTGATCGACTCCCTCGGCGTTCGAGATCGGAGGGAGCTGTGAGCGCCGTCATCGATGATCTCACCGTGACGTTCGGAGACGTCGCAGCAGTGGACGGCCTCTCACTCGAGATCGCCACCGGGGAGCGTTTCGCCGTCATGGGCCCATCCGGGTCCGGCAAGTCGACCCTGTTGCGGGCTATTGCCGGTCTCGCCTCACCCACATCGGGACGAATCATCCTCGACGGAGCCGACGTGACAGGCCTGGCTCCGCATCGCAGGCCGATCGGGCTGATGTTCCAGGACTACGCGCTCTTCCCCCACATGTCGGTCATCGACAACATCGCGTACGGCCTACGCATGCACGGCGCGACCAAGAACGCATCGAGGGAGACTGCAACGCACCTCCTCGAACTGGTTGGATTAGCGGGATTTGAACAGCGAACACCCGGTTCCCTTTCCGGCGGCGAGCAGCAACGCGTAGCTCTCGCCAGGACCCTCGCTCCCGAGCCCGCACTCGTCATGCTCGACGAGCCGCTCGGATCGCTCGACCTGGCACTGCGCGAGTCGCTCCTGACCGAGATGCGTTCGGTCGTCGAACGTGTCGGTGCAACCTCGTTGTATGTGACGCACGACCGCACGGAAGCGTTCTCGTTCGCACAGCGCCTCGCGATCATGCGACACGGGTCGATCATTCGCGTCGGCACACCCGACGCTGTTTGGAACGACCCCGCTACGACCTTCGTTGCTCGCTTCATCGGCCATCCCAACGTCGTTCCCGGACACGTTGTCGGTTTCCCGGCCGAAGCGGTCACGATCCCCGGATCTGCAGTGTGGATCGACGACGGGCCGATCGATGGCGTCGTTCAAGATGCCGTGTTCGTCGACGGTACCTATGAGATGACGGTTCGCATCGGCGAGGACACGCTGTTGAAGGTCGTCGACGTCGACATCTACCCACCCGAAACCAGAATCCACCTGTCCATCGATCGGGCGGCCGTACGGGAGCTAGTCGTCGACGAGCTCTGACGTCAAGACCACCCGGCCGAAGGCCTTGTCGATGGTTAGCGACGAGTACCGGGCGATCTCGCGAGCACGGTAGACCTTATGCGTCGGTGTGATGATGTCGAAGGTGTGGGTTGCATCCTCAACGAACAGAACGTCGTAACCGAGGTCGGATCCCACGCGAGCCGTTGTCTCACAACACAGATTCGTCTGGATGCCTGCGATCGCCAACCCCGTGATGCGGTGCTTGCGCAACCATCCGTCGAGATCAGGAGATCCATGGAACGCAGAGTGCACGTCCTTGATGACGAGGAGATCGGGATCCCCCTTGACCACCGGTTTGAATGCGTTCCCTGGAGAGCCCTTTGACAGGGGCGACGACGGTGTCTTCGAGTCGTGTCGCACGAACACGATCGGCCATCCCTGATCGCGCCACGCCACTATGAGACGTTCGACGTTCGTCTCGCAATCGTGGTTGTTACGCGGACCCCAGTAGGTCGCGTCATCGAACCCTTTCTGCACGTCGATGACGACGAGTGCCGTGCTCCCGTTCCAGTCTGCCACCATTACTCCCGGGTTGAGATCTCTTGCCATCGCGCGTTGCTGGCCGCGATCAGTCGCTCGACCGACACTGGATAGACGGTGTCGGCGGTCCCACCCGCGGTCCAGACCCAACGGTAGCGTGCAAGGCTCACGTCTGCGACAACTTCCAATACCCGATCGTGGCCGACTCCAGGCGTACCACCGGCTGGATACCCGGTGATCTCGAGCACCCTGTCTCTGGACGCCGGTCGCGCCCTCGACCCGCCGAACACGGCTGCAAGCTTCACTTCGTCCACACGGCGATCACCAGAGCACAGCACGAGGACCGGCCGATCGTCCACCTCGAAGACGAGGCTCTTTGCGATCGCACCGAGATCACAACCGACCGCTCGTGCAGCATCCTTCGATGTCCTCGTGCCTTCAGGAAAGCGGTGGATCCTGGGCGCTATCCCTGCGGCGACCGCGGCCTCCACGACGCGCGCAGTTTCGGGGGCAAGTGGCTCCCCCGTTCGACGGATCGATGCCTCGGTGACGATCCAATCGACGCTCTGATCGTGATCATCCATCGGGACCACGTCAACAACCGAAGACTCGGTGGTCACACCGATGCGTACCGTTGCCTCCGGCAACCCCTCGACAAAGCGATCGTAGTACCCCCTACCGCGCCCGACACGACCACCGGAACGATCGAAGACGAGTCCAGGAAGAAGAACCACGTCGATGTCGTCGGGTGAGACCTCTGTGGCTGAGGACGCAGGCTGTTCGAATCCGAGACGATGCTTCTCGAGGTGCTCGGCGTCGTACACGCGAACCGACATCGTTGTGGCAGTTTCGACCCTCGGGATCACGATACGGCAGCGCTCGAGGGAGGACAGGCCGATGAGGTCGACCTCGGAGGGCATCGCGAGGTACACCATGACGACGCCGTGAATCGGTGGCCACGCCACGAGACGGCGCACGACAGCCTCGGACCAGGACGATCGATCGAGCCCCGAGGCCCACGTCCGCCACTCGTTCTTCGTCGCGCGTGGTGTTGGCTGTGTTCGGTCCATTGTGGAATCCTCTGTTGCCCCACAACACTAGATCCTTCACAACACGCAGAAGTCCCGTCGTACACTCGCACGATGGAGGCACACGACGACGGTGAGATGGTCCGTCCGGTTCCGCTCGACAACGATGACACACACGCCCCCTCCAACGCGATTCGCGATCGAGGCACGAAGACGCAGGTTCGAGGTCGTCCGTGGCTGCCAATGCTGCTCGCCGGTGGTTCGATCGTACTCCTTCTTGGAGTCGTGTCTGTACTCGGTGCACTCGAGTTCGAGACCCCTCCCAACGTCGAACCCCCATCGTTCTCATCCCAACCGGGCAGTGTCGCATCCGGATCCGAGGCACCACCTCTGACCCTCCCCCCGGCGCTCGAGGAATCACTCCCCGGCCTCACCGACCGCCTCACGCTCATCACTCTCACCGAGAAAGGCTTCGTGACACTCCTGTGGGATCCATCCTTCCGGATACCACGCGAGTACCCGCTCTCCGTCCCAACGATCGATCCAGCAAGTTCCGTCTTCGTGCGCTTCGACAGCGCAGGACGCACCCTCGCCATCGGAAGGCGCTCACCGTCGGGGTACCTCGTGTACCTCGGTGATCCAACCAACCTCGGCTCGGAGCCCGGCCTGATCAGCGACTCTCGCATCGCGTGGCACGCAACGAAGATCGGTGCTCTCGCCTGGGTTGCAGTGCGCGACGACGGCAAGCTCGAGCTTCGTACCGGATCGGTGAACCCACTCACGGGCGACCTCATGGATGAAACCCTCATCACAACTCTCGAAGCACCTACCCGCGTCGTGAGATGGGACTCGGCAGGGTTCATCCTCGACGACGGGAGGGAGATCCACTCGCTCGATCCGGCCGGCCGAACTCTCTGGAGCCGCGAAGGATCGATGCCTTCCGTGACCCCATCGCTCGTCGTCGCAGCGGTCCCCGACGAAGCCTCAGACACGACCAGGTGGGAGGTCATCGACCGTGCGTCTGGAGACCCGGTCGAGTTGAATACTCCAGGCTCGCCGGACAGTGCCACGATCGTCACATCACGCGAACTCGATATCGTCGCGACGATATCGGGAAACGACACACGCTCGACACTCACCGTCGGGGGCCCGGATCTCGTAGCGAAACGTATCGTGCAAGTAGACGCCGACGTCACGCCGATCGGGTTCACGACCGGCAATGCATACATGATCTTCGAAGCCAACGGTACGAACGACCTGATCTTCGTCAACTGGCGCACCGGAGCGACACAGTCCCTCGATATCCCCGACATCTACGAGGTTCTGGCACTCGATCTCAGTTGATCACATCCGGCGAGCGAGTACAGAGCTCAAGTTCCCTTTCGCACCGATCTCGATCTCCGAAAGCCCTAACCACGTCGCGAACGTCTCGAGTTCAGACGCGAGAGCCTCGACGTCATGGGCTGTCGATCGTCCCTCCTCAGAGAACGCAGAGCGGACGAGGAGACGATTCGACGCACGGTCGGCCTTGAGATCGACCCTCCCGGCGAACTCGCCATCGACCATGAACGGAAGGACGTAGTACCCGAACACACGATCAGGCTCCGGGACGTAGATCTCGATCCGATAGCGGAACCCGAAGAGCCTCTCTGCCCTCTCGCGGTACCAGACCATCGGGTCGAACGGGCTGAGTAACACTGCTCCGTCGATGCGGCGTGGACGAACGACGGCCGAATCGAGATACACCGGTGTCTTCCAGCCCGGTACGGCGACCTCCTCGATCACGCCTTCGCTCTCGAGGTCTGCAAGGAACGCCCGCGACGTCGGTACATGCAGACGGAAGTAGTCGGCGATGTCGTGGACGGTTCCGATCCCGTGGTGGCGAACGGCGTCGCGTAGCAGCCTTCGGTAGGCCTCGTCGCGCTCGACGGTGCGATCATCGAAGATCTCTGGAGGGATCGTCCGCTCCACCAGGTCGTAGAGTCTGGTGAAGTTCCCGGTGCGCAGTGCGCTGAGATGGCCGTTGGCGAAGAGCACTTCGAGGGCGATCTTCCCCGGCCCATACCCCCACCATGCTTTGGTGCGGTAGGCAGGCGCTTCGAGATCGCGCACCGTGAGTGGTCCCCGTTCGCGTACTTGGGCCAGGACATCTTGAAGAAGTCCTGGATGCCCGTCGAGAACCGACTTCGCTCGCCTCCACGGTTCCATCGTGTCCATCTTCCATCGCCACAGGGGGTACTGCTCGACGGGGAGAACGGCGGCTTCGTGCGCCCAGTACTCGAAGAGCTCACCCGACGTGTTGATCCATGCATCGAGACCGTCGCGGTCGTACGGGCCGAGACGGGAGTAGAACGGCATGTAGTGTGACCTGACGCACACGTTGACGGAGTCGAGTTGGACCAGACCGACCCGCTGCATGACGCGCCGATAGTGACGACGGTCGATGCGACCATCGGGCCGACGCGTCCCGAAACCTTGTGCACCGAGAGCGATGCGTCGGGCCTGTTCTATCGATACGCGTCTCAACCCTTCACCACCGTCGATCTGTCTACGCTAACGACGATGAAACAGACCGCCACAGCCCTACTCCGCACGATCATCGCGGTTCCCCTGTTCCTCTTCTACACGTTCGTGAACGCCGCCATCATCGTCGCATACGGTACCTTCCGACCTGCCTCGCCCGTCCACGACTGGATCGTGAAGCGGTGGTCGTACTTCTTCCTCAAGATCCCCCCGGTGAAGTTCACCATCGAGGGGTCGCACAACGTAGATCCGACGCAACGATACATCGTCGTCGCGAACCACCTCTCGATGTTCGACATCCCGATGCTCTTCCTGACCATTCCACTCCATGGACGGTTCCTGTCCAAGAAGGAGGTCTTCAAGGTCCCCCTCGTAGGAAGAGCGATGAGGACGATCGGGATCATCGAGATCGACCGTTCCTCGGGGCAATCGTCGCGTCAGGCCATCAACAAAGGGGTCCAACTCGCAGCGGAGCGTGGATACTCGCTGATCGTGTTCCCTGAGGGGACTCGTAGCCAGGACGGGAACCTGCTGCCGTTCAAGAAAGGGGCGTTCCGTATCGCTATCGACAACGGGCTCCCGATCCTTCCTGTCGTCCTCGAAGGTACCGATCGGGTCTCGAGGGCGGGATCGAAACTCTTCTACCCCGGTGAGGCAAGCGCCACCATCCTCGAACCAATCGTCACGTCGAACATGACCAACCGGGATGATCTCACCACGTTGATGCGTACGGTGGAAGCCTCGATGACGACCATCTACGAAGAGAAGCACCGGGTGGCTGCCGACCGATAACCGACAGCCGACGGCCGACAGCGCTTCTTGCATCAGTCGTACACACCGATCAGATAGGTCGATCCGTCTCTGACCTCACAGAGGTAGGCACCGGCAGACGTGACGATCTGATACCGGTCTGACGATCCTTCACCGTCCCACCACCGTCCAACGTGGCGCCACGGACCCGCCCACGACAACACCGGGACCCAGCGACTACGGAGCCTGACCTGTTCCGGTGATCCCTCGAACCACGACACGGTGAACGGCACCGGATCGGGAGGTACCAAGGACGGTGAAGGGCCCGGAATCTTCCCGGGCCACGGCGCCAACGGGTCTCGTGTCGGTGTTCGTGGCTCGTCACCCCAACGGCTCCACAACACCTGCTGATCCGGATCTCTCCCACCCTGAGGGGCCGCCACGAGGATGCTGTCGGGGCCTGCAACAGCCTGAACCTCCATCAACGCGCGCTGGGTCTCGGCGACACTCCTCGCGTCTTCTTCGAGAGCGAGTTGCCTACCGCTCCCGGACAGATCGTGTGGCTCCAGTCGGAGAGAGACGATCCCTCCCCGGATCCCCCCAGATACACCATCGACCCACGCTCGGAGTTGCCATCGCACTCTCTCTGCAAGGACTCGATCATCGAAGGGATCTGCACTCCTCCACGTCCTGATCCACTCTGTGCCGTCCTGAGCGACCGCCGTCACAATGACCCTGTGTGGTGCCAGTCCGTGAGGAGCAAGCGTAGAGATCAGCCTCTGGGAGAGGTTGCGTGCAATGAACGATGCCTGTTCGAGATTCTCGATCGGTGGGTCGAACGATGCCTCGACAGAAGGGTCCTGCGGTATGTCACGCGGCTGAACCGACGTGGTGACGCCCCTGGCCTTGAGATGTGCCTCCGCCCCTCTTCGGCCGAACCGCGAGAGGATCGCGTCGTGGGGAAGCTCGGCAAGTGCCCCGAGTGTGGTGATACCGAGCCACCGGAACGTCGCGATGAGATCCTCACTGCCGATCGCCGACACATCGAGTCCTGCGAGGAACGCTTCATCGTCATCCACGACATAGATGGGTTCCCTCTCACCCGTCTTACGCACCGCCTGCCATGCTGCGAAGGGTCCCGCTGCAAGACCGATCCGTCGATCTCCTCCAAAGATGTCGATCTCCTTGTCGATCCGTTCGATGAGTGCTCGTTCGCCTCCGTAGTAGGCAACAGCGCCGGCGATGGGAACGAACACCAGGCCGGGGTCTGTGACCTCGACACGCGGCACGATCGACTCGATATGTTGCACGATGGGTTCGAAACGGGCCATCTCGGCCGTGGGGTCGCTATCGATCGTCACGATCGCCGGACACAGTGCTTCTGCCTCCCTGCGCTGCATCCCGACCGTGATACCACAGGAAGCAGCGATCGAGTTCACTGCAACAACGGCGTTCCCATCGTTCACAGCCTGGGTAGGTTCGTCATGCGAGACGCTCGGTCGTCTGAGTGCCCATGTGGGGTACCACACGCAGATCGTTCGTTCCATTGTCCTCCACCTCGATCGTTCGTTCCCTACCTCTCATCGCCTTCCCAGATGCCTCGAAGAGAGCGAACCGGCGCTCCAGGACCCCATGCCCGCGATCTGTGCCCTCCCATATGACCTCTCGCGCCTCGAGATGGAGATGCAGGATTCCCTGAGGCAACCTGCCATCGAGTGGACGTAACACGAGCGGTGTGCGCCTCGTCCTTGCTCTGGCTGCCAGTGTGCGTATCACCGAGTCCTTGACACCATGAGGGACCTCGGCATACACCGCCCGCACCCCGTCGAGGAGCGTCGCCACGGCTCTGGCCCACGTGACCACACTCTCGGTATGCACGACGATGAAGTGTTCGGGGTCGATCCCGAGTTCCCATGCTGCACGCGGGTTCGCCCACCCTCTGACATCGAGGTAGACGAGTGGGCCTCTCTCTGCATGCGGTGCGAGCATGGTGAGCCCGAGTCTCGTGAGGCCGGATCCCGGCAGGCCGGAGAGCCCTGCTATCTGGCCTGGTGCAAGAGTGAAGATCGAGTCGTACACACCCCCAAGCGCGACCGATCTCTCATGGATCGGTTCTGAAATACGCTCGAGATGTACGACCACGCCGGTGTCCTCTTGTCCGCCTCACCAGCGAGC
>CAYLVM010000061.1:0-13436 GCA_964387145.1 uncultured Acidimicrobiaceae bacterium | reverse complement strand
AGGAAGCACCCGAAGCCGGAGATGCCGCAGTGACCACGACCACCGTCGCATCCCAGAGCGGATCAGACCTCTGATCCACAAGTAACTGAATCCTCCGCAAGTGAGGAGATCCGGCGTAGTGAGAGAGCCCGCCTACCAAGGCGGGCTCTCTCACGCCCAGGGCCCATCATGGGCGTGGAGACCAAACGCACGTCACACGATCAGTCCCTCTCCGTATCGGACAATTCACGATGCCGACGACCGAACCCGGCCGAATCGCATCTCGCCACAGATCACCCCCCACCGCCACGTCGCAGCGGGCCGATCATCTCTCCATGTCGAACGTATCGATCTTCGCCTCGGTCTCGCAGCAGAAGTCGGATGACACCTCCGTGTGTGAAGATGAGGTTGTCACCGTTGGGGAGCGTCTCGAGAAACGCCGAGACCCTCCCGCGGAACTGGGCGACGGACTCGCCATCGGGCGCATGGAAGCCCTCGAACCCGAGGAGATCGTTCTGGGCATCTGCAGGAAGCTTGCTCCAGTGAAGACCCTCGAACCGGCCGAAGTCGATCTCGCGAAGACGCGCATCGATACGTGGCTCACCCCACGACAGGCGCGCTGTGTCGAGCGACCGCGTGAGGTCTGAACTCCACACTGCTGAGAACGTACGAAGCTTCAGATCTTCGCGAAGCGCCAATGCCTGGCGTTCACCGAATGCATTGAGCGGGATGTCCGACCAACCTGCAAGGCGCCCATCGACGTTCCAGTCCGTGACACCGTGACGAACGAGCCACAACGCCGTCTCGCCGATCATTGGATCCACCACACGACACCACCGGCGATGGTAGAGACGACCATGGCGACGCCTACGAGGATGAGGACCTCAACGAACTGCTCGACCGCACCTGCCACGTCACCGGTCGCTCCACCGATCTTGCCCACAGTCCAGCGTCGAACGCCCCATACGGCAGCGACACCGACAACAGCGGCCGGGAGCACCCAACCGAGGAGAAGCGCCCCAGCGATCACAACACCAACCATGTACACAACCCATCCACTCCCGACACTCGGTCGGAGCGTGGCTCCCAGTCCCGTCATGCGTGCCGGGGGTGTGACGGCCAGCAGCAAGACGGCGGCGCCCCGGGAAAGGGTGTGTGCTGCGGTGAGTGCAACGACACCCTCCCAACCGCCGAGTCCGGCGAGCGCGCCGACCCGTACGACGACGCTGAGGATCAAGCCGATGGTGCCGAACACGCCGATCCGTGAGTCGCTGAGAATCTCGAGGGTTCGTTGTCGATCGTGAGATCCACCGAAGGCGTCCAGCGTGTCGGCAAGCCCGTCTTCATGGAGTGCACCGGTGATGACGACGCCGGCGAGCACAGCCACGCTGGCAGCAAGCAGAGGTGATGCGGCCTCGAGCGCCACCGCGTAAACACCTGCGATGGAAAGCCCGACACCCGCTCCCACGACGGGGAACCACACGAGCGCCCTTCCTGGAAGCCCACCGTCACTCACCCGGATCGGGAGACGCGTCAGGAAGCGCACTGCGGCAGCAAGGTCACTCACCGACGGGCAATCCGAACTCCTCGAACGTCGGGACGT
Source organism: uncultured Acidimicrobiaceae bacterium (assembly GCA_964387145.1). Taxonomy (GTDB): domain Bacteria; phylum Actinomycetota; class Acidimicrobiia; order Spongiisociales; family UBA5794; genus JAMBLL01. The sequence continues at coordinate 11,854 of CAYLVM010000061.1, read as the reverse complement.
CGACGACCACCGCGGCTGCCATACGGATCAGCGGGATGACCGCAACGGCACCACTGGCTTCACCGAGCCGCATCTCGAGATCGAGAAGTGGCCTCAAACCGAGATGGTGCAGGAGCATGTCGTGGCCCGGTTCGGCAGAACGGTGCGCTGCAATACAGTGGGAGAGACTCCCGGGCACCGCAACCCCCAATGGAGCCGCGGCGGCAGTGACCACGTATCCATCGAGTACGACCGGTATCGAACGCCTCCGCGCCTCGACGATTGCGCCGGCGATCGCCGCCAGCTCCGCCCCACCGATTCGCCGAAGTACCTCGAGGGGGTCTGAAGATTCTGAGATCCGCTCGATGGCCCGTCGCACCACGGCCGTCTTACGGTCAAGGGCCTCGTCGTCGACGCCGGTCCCGCGGCCCACCCAGGCGGCGGGGTCTCCACCGAAGACCGCGCCAGACACTGCGGCAGCCGGTGTCGTGTTGCCGATCCCCATCTCACCGAGAGCGATCAGGTCGCTGTCTGTGTCCGCAACTGCCTGCCGGCCCATCGCAACGCTGCGGGCGAACCGCTCCTCCGACATCGCGTCCTCGACGGCGAGGTTCCCTGTTGGGTCGCCAACACCCACGTCGATCACCCGGACCGTTGCTGCTGCCTCCCTTGCAAGGATGTTGACGGTGGCGACCTGCCGCTCGAAGGCCTGCACCATCGCACCCGTCACCTCCGATGGGTACGCGCTGACGCCTTCGGCGGTGACACCATGATCCGATGCAAAAATCAGGGCGGCTGGACGTTCTATTCGTGGATGTGTCGTGCGTTGCCAGCCCGCGAGGAAGACCGCAATCTCGTCGAGGCGGGCAAGGGCCCCAAGCGGTCTGAGGACCGAGTCGGCTCTGGTGGCAGTGACATTGCGCGCATCTTCGTCGGGTCCCGATGCCTCCTCGAGGTCCCGACGTAACCTGTCTGCAGTATTCATAACTCCGAACCCCCGGACCCCGTGAGCCGGGATAGTTCCAGTGCACGGCCGGCGACGAGCAGGTACACGTGCTCAGTCGCATCAGCCCAGATCTGGTTGACGTCTCCGAGAACGTCGCGGTAGACCCGCCCGAGATTCGTCGTGGGAACGAGTCCGGAACCGACCTCGTTCGAGACCGTGATGAATGGGGAGCGGTGAGTCGTCGCGACCGCAACTGCATCGGCGGCTCGCTCATAGATCTCGGTGCTGGTGACCCCGTTGCCGAGGAGGTTGGCGACCCACAACGTCAAGCAGTCGAGGACCACGCAATCACCGTGGGGGGCCTCTCCGATAGCCGTGCCGATGTCGACCGGCTCCTCGACCGTCGTCCATTCAGATGGGCGTTGTTGCTGATGGTCGACGATGCGAGCAGCCATCTCATCGTCACCGGGCTCTGCGGTGGCTATGAACGTCACCGGTCCGCCGAAACGTTTCGCAAAATCGACCGCCAGGCTGCTCTTACCGCTTCTGGCGCCTCCCAGTAAGAGAACCGAGTCACGATGAACCCCGCCGGCACGCTCACCCGTTGGTGAAAAGATCAGCCGATTCAGAAAGTCGGGATCTCGTGGCGAAGTGATGTCCTGTGTGCGTCCCATGAGTCGTCGGGTTCCTTCCGCTCGACGGAGGAGTGGCCTTCAACGACTGTGGATGATCCCCTCCTCCGGGGGCGCGCCCACCACCACCACGACAGGCGACCTGGCTCGTCCCCTCAGCGGGGCTTCACAGTTGCGGTACAGCGCCGGACTTCAACCGGACTTCGCTGTCGATGGAGTGCCGTTCCACAATAGGGCACTCGAGAACCATGGGGATGGAACCGGGCACACGCCCACCTATCTCGAACCGGTCCAGATCGACAACGGTCGCTGTGACCCGGCGCTACGATGCCGTCGCCATGCAACAGCACACCTCTCTCGAAGGTTTCCCGACCCCGCTCCCCGGCCCTCACGGAGGCGATGGGCCGCTGATCGCTCGGGCACTCGGCCTCGACCCCGCATCGATCCTCGATCTCTCCCAGAGCATGAACCCTTTCGCGCCTTCGATCTCGTCCATGGCGCGGGACCATCTCGACACGTTGAATGCCTATCCGCATCCCGAGGCCGCGACACATGCCCTCGCCGCTGCATTCGATGTCGATCCGGGGCAGGTCCTGCTCACCAACGGTGGCAGCGAGGCCATCTCCCTCGTGTCACGCGAGATCGGTGGCCGGGTGAAGTCGGAACCCGAGTTCAGCCTGCACCCCCGGAGCGACACGGGCCCTTTGTGGCGCAGCGACCCACACAACCCAAGCGGCCGGCTCGCAGCGAGCGAGGAGACGGCCGATGTCTGGGATGAGGCGTTCTATCCGCTTGCAACGGGGACCTGGTTCTCGAAGCGCTCATCGGTGATCGTCGGGTCGCTCACGAAGGTGTTCGCGTGCCCCGGATTGCGGATCGGCTACATCATCGCCGACGATGTCGACCGGTTCTCCCGGCATCAACCGACGTGGTCGGTGAACAGCCTTGCAGCAGCCATGCTCCCCGATCTCCTCGACACCGCCGACCTACCCGGCTGGGCAACGGCGATCACCTCTGGCCGCCATGGGCTCTCTGCCATGTTGGCTCACCGGGGCATGGACCCAGAGTCGGAAGACGCCCCGTGGGTACTCGTGTACGCCCCGGGCCTGCGGGAACGCCTCACGCCTCTCGGGATCATCGTTCGCGACTGTGCCAGTTTCGACATGCCGGGTTATGTACGCATTGCGGTGCCCGACGACACAGGGCTCGCCCGCCTCGAGGCGGGACTGGACCAAGCGATGTAGCGCCTGGCGCGCGAGATCACCGCGGTGTCGGTGTACCGGCACTGCCACAAGTCGCACGTCCGACGATCTGGATTCGGGTTCCGCCACGTCGAGCCGATACCGCGCTCAGGGCTGTCCGGGGAGTTGCAGAAACGGGGGCGCGGTACCATGGCGGTCGGTACGGCGATGAAGTCCGGTTGGAATCCGGCACTGTCCCGCAACGGTGAACTGTCATCGAGCCACGGCTCGATCGCCAGCAAGTCCGGTCACACCCCGTACCGAGCGAACCGTTCGACCCGCGAGGAAACGGGTTTGGTTCGGCCGGCACACTTTCTGTCGATCGAGCTGCTGATCCTCGTCCGACAGGAGGTACTAGATGCCGAGAATCCGAGTCCTGATCGCCACCGTGGTGGCACTTTCGTTGAGCGTTGCTGCGTGCAGCGCCTCGACCGAGAGTGCCCCGCCCACGACACAGGTAGCTACGACCGTCGCGACCACCACGGTCCCGGTCGCTACCACCACGACACCCCCCGAAACAACGACGACCGTTGCAGAAGCGTCAGACTTTCCTGTAACGATCGAATCCGAAGGCGGCACCTGGACGCTGGACGCTGCACCACAGCGCATCGTGTCCTTGTCCCCGACCGCAACCGAGATCCTGTTCGAGATCGGCGCCGGTGACCAGATCGTCGCTGTCGACGCCTACTCGTACTATCCGGAGGAAGCGCCGGTGACCGACCTGTCGGGCTACGACCCGAACGTCGAGGCTGTGGTCGCTTATGAGCCCGATCTCGTCGTGATAGCCAACGACGCCAACGACCTGGTCGCTGCCCTGACGGCGCTCGACATCCCGGTACTCGTCAGTCCGGCACCTGCCGATATCGAGGGTGGGTTCGAAGCGATGGCAGAGATCGGTCTTGCATCCGGTCACGTCGATGAGACCGCAGCGACGATCACACGACTCCGTGATGAAGTCTCCACGGCGTTGGCGGCAGCCCCGAACGTCCCGATTCGCATCTACCACGAGCTGAGCGACTCGCTCTATGCAGCGAGCTCCTTCGGGTTCATCGGAGCCGTATATGCCGCGATGGGGACGATCAACGTCGCCGACGAAGCAGACCCGGACGGCTACGGGTACCCTCAGCTGACCGAGGAGTACATCGTCACAGCCGACCCCGAACTGATCATCATCACCGATCAAGTTGCGTACTCCGCCGATGACGTTGCAGCCAGACCGGGCTGGGACGAGATCACTGCAGTCAAGAACGGCAACATCGTGGTCGTCGATGCCGACATCGCTTCGCGTTGGGGTCCCCGACTGCCACAGTTCATCGACGCTGTTGCGAAGGCCCTTGCAAGCGTCACCGTCTCGACACCGTAGCGCCGACCGTGCTCGGCAGCCGCGTGCGTACCCCTCCTCCAAGAGACGGTACGAACGCGGCTGCCGAGCGAGCATTCCGGCTACCGGTCGGTGCCGTCGTCATCGGCGTGGTGGTGGTGGTCGTCGTCGCCATCTTCAGCGCCTCTCACGGTGCGGCAGGATTGCCTGTACGAGGTGTCGTCTCATCACTCGTGGACCGTCTGCCGTTCCTCGATGTGGGCAGCGGATTGACACCCCGCCAGGAGAGCATCCTGTTCCAGATCCGTCTCCCCCGACTCGCTCTCGGCATGCTCGTGGGCGGGGCACTCGGCATGGCGGGTGCGGCCTATCAGGGGGTGTTCCGGAATCCGCTGGCGGACCCCTATCTCCTGGGGGTATCTGCCGGCGCAGGGTTCGGTGCCGTCCTGGCTTTCGGATTTGGCCTCGATCTGGGCTGGGGGCCGTTCGATGCCGTACCTGCCGCCGCCTTCGTCGGGGCGCTCATCGCCGTGTCGGTCTCCGCTGCGATCGGCCGGGGGATGGGATCATCGCCTGCAACGTTGCTGCTTGCAGGAGTAGCGATGGCCGCACTGTTCTCTGCCGCCCAGACCTACGCCCTTCAGAGCTTGAACGAGACCCGTGCAAGGGAGGTGCTGTCGTGGCTCTTCGGGCAGCTCAACACGACAGGATGGGATCAGATCCTGATCCTCACCCCGTACCTCGTCGTCTGTGGAACGGTGCTGATGGTGCATCGAAGGCATCTCGACGTACTGCGGGTCGGTGACGACGAGGCCAGGGCACTGGGGCTCGATCCACGCAGGTCGCGTATCCTCATCATCGTCGCTGCGTCGCTCATGACCGCCGCAGCCGTATCCGTGAGCGGGTTGATCGCGTTCGTCGGCCTCGTCGTGCCCCACATCGTCCGGATCTTGATAGGGCACAGTTACCGGATCATCATCCCGCTGTCGGCGCTCGTCGGTGCAGCGTTCCTCGCCTTCGTCGACGTGGGGGCAAGAACCCTCGTGTCACCGTCCGAACTGCCGGTCGGCGTCATCACAGCGTTCGTCGGGGCTCCATTCTTCGCGTTCGTGCTCCGTCGCGGACGACGGTTCAAGGCATGAGTGCGCCTCCTCAGACATCGTTGCTCACCTGCAGGAACCTCACCGCTGGTTATCGGAACAAGGAGGTACTGCGAGGCATCGATCTCGAAGTGCGAGGCGGCGAGTGGGTCGGCATCATCGGGCCGAACGGGGCAGGGAAATCCACCCTCCTGCGGGCCCTTGCCGGGCTGATGAACCACGGAGGAACCATCACCCTCACAAACGGCCGGCCGCCGACCAGCATGGACATCGCGCTGGTTCCCCAATCCCCCATCATGCCCGAAGGCATGACCGTGAGCGAGTACGTGCTCCTGGGCCGGACGGCTCATCTCAGCTGGCTCGCACACGAGTCACGACGGGATCGCAGCATCGTCACCTCCGTGCTGCACCGGCTCGATCTCGACTCGTTCGCCGCTCGACTCGTATCGGATCTCTCGGGCGGCGAGACCCAACGTGTCGTCGTAGCGCGAGCTCTCGCCCAGGAGACACCGATCCTGCTGCTCGACGAACCGACCGCCGCCCTCGACCTGGGACACCAGGCCAAGGTTCTCGAACTGGTCGACGACCTCCGACACGAGGACGGTCTCACCGTGATCGCAGCGATGCACGACCTGACTTCGGCGGCCAGGTTTGCCGACCGGATCGCGATCCTCGACGAAGGCACGATCGTCTCTGAAGGGCCGCCACGAACGGTTCTCGACCCTGGTGTGCTCTCGAGGATCTACGCAACATCGTTGACCGTTCAAGAGTTCGACGGTCAGCTGGTCGTCCTCTCCTCACCTCCGACGCCGCGCCACGACGACGAGGGAACCCCGTGAGTGGCTCGGGAGAGCCCCATACTCCGGCCCCGCGAGATCGTCCTGCGCGTCGGGGTGGTGCGTTGATGGTGTGTGGAGCGACGAGCGGCGCTGGCAAGTCGACGGTCAGCGCTGCGCTGTGTCGCTCACTGGCGAGACGGGGGCTCAATGTCGCTCCCTTCAAGGCACAGAACATGTCGAATCACGCTGCCGTCACCGATGACGGTGGCGAAGTCGGAAGAGCTCAGGCGATGCAGGCCCTTGCAGCCAACGTACCGCTCGAACGTCGGATGAACCCGATCCTGCTGAAGCCGACGTCGGATCAGCGAAGCCACCTTGTGGTGATGGGTGAGGAGGTCTCAACGACCGATGCCTTCGGGTACGGTGCAACGGCCCGTCGGCTCCGTCCGATGGTCCTCGACGCGTTGACGTCACTGCGATTCGACTACGACTGGGTGATCGCTGAGGGTGCCGGTGGAGCAGCCGAGATCAACCTTCTCGATCGCGATCTTGTCAACCTTCCCCTCGCCCTCGCTGCGGGCATCCCGGCGATACTCGTCGTCGACATCGAACGCGGTGGTGCGTTCGCTGCAGCCCACGGAACGATCGATCTGCTTCCAGAGATGCTGCGATCACAGATCGTCGGCGTCGTCTTCAACCGATTCCGTGGCGATGCGGCCCTGTTGGAGTCCGGGATCACGCAACTCGAGGCGCGTAGCGGTGTGCCTGTACTCGGCGTCTTGCCACATCTGGGAGGCGTGCCGATGCTCGGTGTCGAGGACTCTCTCGACATCGGCATCACCCCTCCCCGGTCCGTGAACTCCTCCCTGCCCGTGCGCGTCGCCGTGATCCGTCTCCCCCATCTAGCGAACCCCTCCGACCTCGATCCGTTCGCCGTGGAGTCCCACGTTGTCATGCGGTGGGTCACCGAACCCTCCGAGATCATCGATGCCGACCTGGTCGTGATCCCTGGCAGTCGGACAACGGTCGACGACCTTGCCTGGCTCCGTGCTACCGGCATCGCCTCGGCACTCGAACACACGGACGCATGGGTAGTCGGGATCTGTGGTGGGTATCAGATGCTCGGTCACGTGATCAACGACACGATCGAGAGCGATGCCGGTACGGTCCCCGGCCTCGGCCTCCTGAAGGTCGAGACCACGTTCACGACACCCAAGTTGGTGCGTCGCCGCCACGGGCTCGCAGCACAGTATCGGGTCCATGGATACGAGATCCGATTCGGCCGCCCCAGATCACACGACCAGCCATGGTTCCACCTCGACGACGAACCAGAGGGTGCCGTCGACACTACGAACAACGTATACGGAACGAGCCTGCATGGCCTCTTCGATGCAGACGCCTTCCGTAGCCAATTCCTTGCCTCGATCGCCGGGGATCGGGGGCGAATCTACGAGCCGAGCCCCATCTCGTTCACCGACCGTCTCGATAGCCAGAACGACCGCCTTTCCGACTGGATCGAGGCTCACATCGACGTACAGCACATCATCGAACTCGCCGGCCGTGCCCTCCCGCCGGGAGAAGCTGGCGGATGGTGATCGGCCCGACACTGCACACCGTTGCGGCCGCCGAGCGGGGCGTCCTGGTCTGGGAGACCACGACCCCGGTGATGGCGCTGTCATCGGCACCGGTCGGTGGAGGGTTCTGCCGCCCAGACTGGATCATCAACATCGGTGTGGCAAAGGACTACATGCGTACAGACCTCGCCGCCCACGTCGGGGAAGTCACCTCCCAGGTCCCTCTCAGCGGTGCAGGGATCGCTCTGTTCACCGCCGCTGCGATAGACCAGGTCCAACAGAGAGAGGTCGGAGGCGTGGTCGTCGACGCCACGGTCGGCATCACGAAACCGACCTGGGCCGCAGACGCCTCCGGGTCCTACACGTCGTGGTCTCCGGGCACCATCAACCTCGTGATCCGGCTACCGATCGGTCTCGATGCCGGTGCCGCGGTCAACGCCGTGATCACTGCCACGGAGGCCAAGACGCAGGCCTTGGCTGAGAGCAACGTCCCCGGCACGGGAACAGCGAGTGACGCCATCGTCGTCGTCTGGCCGGCCGAAGGGCAGCGTGAACGTTTCGCCGGGCCACGATCCGAGTGGGGATCCAGGATCGCTCTAGCCGTCTATGGGGCTGTTCGAGCCGGTGTTGAGGGATCCGCGTGATCCGAGCGACGGGACACAGACCACACGACACGGATCGTCGTCTTCGATCCCCAGCAGGCTGGAGAGGTGGCCTGTGAGCACTTTGAGCCGTAGGTGCCTTGGGGCTGCAGCCGGCATGATCCTCGATCGTCTTGCCGGTGAACCCCCATCCGCCATCCATCCAGTGGCCTGGTTCGGTCGGACGATGATGGCCGTGGAGCGGGCGACCTGGGCCGACCGTCGGGTGTCGGGGATCGCCTACACGGTGCTTGGCACCGGGATCGGTGCAACCGCAGGGCGTATCGTGAACTCGGTCTCCCTCGCCGTCGCCGTCACGGTGGCCGGCCGCGAGCTGAGATCGATCGCGACACAGATCGGGGACGTCACACGGTCCGGTGATCTGGAAGCTGCTCGAAGGATGCTCCCATCACTCGTTGGTAGGGACCCGAGCGAACTGAGTGAGAACGACATCGCAGCGGCAGTGATCGAATCCGTCGCAGAGAACACCGTCGATGCCGTTGTCGCACCCGTGTTCTGGGCGGTCGCCGCCGGAGCACCCGGAGCAGCCGGGTACCGGGCAATCAACACCATGGATGCCATGGTCGGACATCGCAGCGACCGGTATCGCAACTTCGGGTGGGCGGCAGCACGGCTCGACGACGTTGCCAACTACCTTCCCGCTCGTCTCTTCGCCACACTCGTCGCCCTCCAGAAGCCGGCAAGTGCCCGGCTGGTCCTCTCGAGCGTTGCCAGATACGCCCCTGCCCATCCATCCCCGAACGCTGGCGTTGCAGAGACCGCCGTTGCAGCCTCCCTCGGTCGTCGGCTCGGCGGGCCACTCCGCTACGGCGATGTCAGGGAGGATCGGCCGTTCCTCGGCGAGGGTCCCCGGCCCACACCGAGCGATATCACCGACGCCGTTGCCCTGGTCGAGAGAGTCGAACGCACGATGATCGGTGTCCTCATCGCTGTGGGAACCATCGATTGGCTGCGAACCCGCCGGTGACCGGGCGTCCATGAGGCCGACCTTCGTGGCAGGTTCCCTCGTTCACATCGAGATCAAACGGTCGTCGGTACACGCCTCCACGGTATGACGAATGCCAGGAGGAACCCGAGGTTGAGCACCACGTTGATCGGGGCGCCGGCGACAAACGAGCCTGCACTGTCGATGACGAACCACACCCAGATGGCCGGCAGGATGATGGAACGAGCGAGTCCGGGATCGACCGGGTAGACCTTTGCAACCACGAGAAGCACCATGGTGCCCCAACCCACCATGACACCGCCGAGAACCGCGGCGAGGAGCTGCGACTCGGGGGTCAGGTTCTGGGCACCGTCGACGGGCCAGAAGACGACGTCGGCGAGCAACACGGTCGGACCCGAGGTCGCCGACCACGCCGCCAGGGCGATGACGGCTCCCACACCGATGAGGAGCCAGGCTCCGAGGTTCTTCCAGATGTCGGCTTTGGTGTCCGGCATACGCTTCACTACTCCGTGTTGCTTGACACACAGTGTCTATCGGACGGGGTCGTGCCACAACTACCTCACAGGTAGGTGCCACACATACATCGGTCCCGTAAGGTCGTCACCATCGAAGGAGACGACACGCATGGAATCGGAGTTCGGAACGGCGCTCAAGAAGTGGCGCAACCACAGACGGATCAGCCAGATGGATCTCAGCAACCGTGCGGGCGTCTCTGCCCGTCACATCTCATTTCTCGAGACCGGTAGATCGAGACCGAGCCGTGAGATGGTGCACCATCTCAGCGAGAATCTCGACGTTCCCCTGTCGGCCCGCAACACGCTGTTGAACGCTGCGGGGTTCGCCGCCGTCTACGACAGTCGTGACCTCAGCGACGATGAGATGGCTCCGGTCAGGGCTGCAATCGAGTGGACTCTGCAACGACACGAACCGTTCCCGGCTCTTGCTCTCGACAGACACTGGAACGTGGTCCGCGCCAACACGCCGGGCAAGCTGATGCTCGCCGTGATCGGAATGGGTGAGGGTGAGAGCATGCTCGAAGCGGTCACCGATACACGGCGCATGGAGAACGTCGTGGCGAACTGGGGAGAGGTTGTCCAGTACTTGACGGCGCGGCTCCATACCGAGAGCGCGTTCGTCGGAGGTGACCCTGTGCTCGACACAGCAGCCGCCCGGCTCGGTGCAACACAGCCACCCCGGAGAACAGAACGCAGCGGACCCCTCCCTGCCGTGGTCCCCATCGAGTTCGAGGTCGCCGGGGCTACGCTGTCACTCTTCAGCACGATCGCCCAGTTCGGCACTGCAGAGGACATCGCGCTCGCCGACCTGCGCATCGAGATGTACTTCCCCGCGGACGATGAGACACGGCACGCGCTCACCATGCTGATGCCCGCCTGACCGAAGATCGTCGAAGACTTCGGGTCCCCGCCGATGAGTAATGTCGGAACGTACTCGTTCCGCGATCGACGCGACTCGTCGACAGACAGAAGGCCACCATGTACGACTTCCTCTTGAACGATGAACAGCGAAAGATCCGCGATGAGGCCCGTGATCTCGTCGCCTGGGTCCCCAAGGACATGATCACGAAGATGGACAGCGACGAGATCCGGTTTCCGACCGAGTTCCTTGCCGAAGCCGGGCGACGCAACCTCCTCGGTCTTCGCTACCCCAAGGAGTGGGGTGGGCGAGACATGGACTGGGTCACCACCTGTGTCGTGATGGAGGAGATCGGCACGCTCGGCTACATCTTCGCCTGTACTTTCGGTGTAGGCGCCGAACTGGTGTGTGATGCGATCATCACGCACGGCACGGATGCCCAGAAGGCGAAGTACGTCAAGCCTCTGCTCGCGGGTGAGGTCTTCGCCGCGGAAGGACTCACCGAGCCCCGCGGTGGGTCCGACTTCTTCGGGACGACGACAACGGCAGTCCAAGATGGTGACACGTTCATACTCAACGGACAGAAGCGGTTCATCGTCGGTGCCGAAGGTGCCGACTTCTTCCTCATCTATGCACGGACGAACCCCGAGGCTGCACCACAGGCAGGGATCACAGCGTTCATCGTCGATCGTGGACCCGGCCTCACCGTCGACTACCTCTACAACCTCATGGGCTCGAGAGGTGGAGGCGCCGGGCGGGTGGTCCTCAAGGACGTGGTCGTGCCCAAGGAGAACGTCATCGGCTCCATCGACAATGGTGTCGCCGTGTTCAACACGATGATGATCCCCGAACGACTCGGAACCGCAGCGATGACGATCGGCCCGGCCAAGGCATCCCTGGAGGTCGCAGGCGGCTACACGACGCGACGCAAGGCGTTCGGGAGAGTCATCAACCGATTCGAGGGTGTGAGCTTCCAGGTCGCCGAGGCATCGATGCTCCTCGACGCAGCCCGATCGATGGTCTACACGACGGCCCGAGCGGTCGACGATGGCGCCGATGCAGGGGCAACCCGCAGGTACATCTCAGAGACGAAGAAGTTCGTGACCGAATCGTGCCAGACCGTGGTCCACAACGCCATGCAGGTCATGGGCGGCATCGGCTACACGTCCGTGTATCCGATCGAGCGACACTACCGCGATCTTCGGCTCGCGTCGATCTGGACCGGGACGAACGAGGTGATGAGCATGATCATCGCCCACGAGTGGTACTCCGAGTACGCAGACCGATACAAGCGTGGTCC
>CAYLVM010000060.1:0-14880 GCA_964387145.1 uncultured Acidimicrobiaceae bacterium | reverse complement strand
CCCCCTGAAGGGGGGACGGAGGAGTTGGAAGTTCGAAGACGGGTACGACCTCGTGGATTGAGGTTCAAGGGCGAAACGCGAGCATCCAGGAATCATCCGGGTTTCGGGCCGTGAACTGTCGACCCGGCGACCGAATCTACCCATGTGTCGATCCATGACAACGCACGACGCGGTAGGTGCCTCCTGCTGGAAGCGCCTACCGCGTCGTGGAGCGTTTTTCCGTCTTGCTCAGGACTTGGATCTATGGCCGTCGTTGCAGTGAGCGACGCGTGGCACGATAAAGCGTTTCATTCGGTCTCTCCTTTCGATTCAGTTCTCGTGGAATCCCTGGTCCCATGCGGTACAACGCGTCACGATCGCGCTGGATGCTTGCCGGCGCTACGACTCGTAGGTGGGCCTCATGTCGTGTTGCATTGCATGTACCCGACTATTGTGATGCCTCCAGTCGACTGGAATGTCAAGGGGTTTCGTGAGAACCGGATCCACGGGTCACTCGGGCGACGTTGCTCGATCGGAGAGGAAGCCCCGGTGACCAGATACGTCCATCCTCATCGACCATCGCAAAGGCGTGGAGCAGCAGCGACGATCATGCGACACTGTCCTAGGCTTCCCGCCCGGGAGTAGCTTCAAACCGGCGGACACGAATCCCGAGAGAAGCCAAAACGAACGATGGGGGAGCGCGATGAGTTCTGAGATCACGATGTACAGTGCACAGTGGTGCGGCGACTGCAGGCGCACGAAGCAGTATCTCGAGAGGAATGACATCTCGTTCACGCTCATCGACCTCGAGGAACACCCCGAAGAGATCGAAGCTGTGATCGCCTACAACGGTGGGCGCAAGAGCATCCCGGTCGTCGTATTTCCAGACGGAACTCACCTCACCGAGCCGAGTGATGCCGAGATGGACGCCAAGCTCGGACGCTGATCGACGTCCAAGACGTTGACGATGCGCGTTTATGGCACCACCATGGGACGATGAGCACCACATCGATCACCTCCTGCTGCCAGGAGTACCTCGCACGCGCCGGGATCGGACGTGGGCTCTCCTCCAACACGATCGCTGCCTACCGTCGCGATCTCGAGGACTTCGTGGTGTTCACCGACCGGCTCGGTGTCCACGACATCGACGAGATCGACCGCAGGACCGTCCGTCGGTTCATTGCATACCTCACGACCCGTGGCTACGCCCCGCGGACCGTCGTGAGAAAGTCATCGGCGGTCAGAGCTTTCCTCGCTGATCTGACTCGTCGGGGTGACATCGAGGCGAACCCAGCACTCGGGGTCGGCCGGCCGAAGGTACCCCGTTCCCTGCCGAGAGCCATCCCTGCGGGTGCTCTCTCGAACGCGCTCGACGCCCTCGACGGTGATCGCCCGGTAGACCTTCGTGACCGGGCCCTGCTCGAGATGCTCTATGGGACCGGTCTTCGCGTCTCGGAACTCGCCTCGCTGAAGGTCGATGCGCTCGAGTCGAGCGCGTTCGTCCTTGTCCGTGGCAAAGGATCCAAGGATCGTGCTGTGCCGGTGCCCGGTCAGGCCCTCGCTGCTGTCGAACGCTACATCGAGCGCGCCCGCCCTGCCCTGCTGTCTTCATCGGACACGCCGAGGGATGCCCTCTGGATCGGTGTCCGCGGGGGCCCGCTCGATCCGAGAGGCATACGGCGAGTGGTGCGCTCACGACTCGGATCGTTCCCCCACGCGCTTCGTCACTCCTACGCAACACATCTCCTCGAGAACGGTGCTGATCTGCGTTCCGTGCAGGATCTTCTCGGACATACCGAGCTGGCGACGACGCAGATATACACTGCGGTGACGAGAAGGCATATGACCGAGACGTACGAAAGAAGTCACCCACGTGCATGAGAAGGGCGATCAAGAGCTGGCCGACCTGTGGAAGCACTACAAGGCGACCGGCGATGAGGCTGCCAGAGAAGGTCTCATCCTGCACTACGCGCCGTTGGTGAAGTTCGTCGCGGGTCGGGTCGGGTCCGGCCTTCCGAAGAATGTGGACCAGTCCGATCTGGTGTCCTTCGGCACGTTCGGACTCATCGACGCCGTCGACAAGTTCGAACCCGAACGTGGGTTCAAGTTCGAGACGTATGCGGTGAATCGAATCAAGGGAGCGATCCTTGACGAGCTGCGTGCCCTCGACTGGGTTCCCCGCTCGGTCCGTGCCCGAGCTCGTGAGATCCAGCGGACCATGGCCGAACTCGAACACAGATTCCAGCGCACTCCGACTGAAGATGAGGTTGCCGAAGCGATGGAGATCGCACCTTCGACGCTCCGAGACCAGTTGGGGGAGATTGCGAACCTCGGGTTCGTCGCGCTCGATGAGCTGTTGAACCCTTCGGAGAGGGATTCGGGTGCGATGGGCGAGGTGATCGCGGACAAAGAGGCGATCGATCCGTCGGGGAGTTTCGAGAAGGAAGAGACTCGGTACATGCTTGCGGATTCGATCAACCGACTTCCCGATCGGGAACGTCTCGTGTTGACCTTGTACTACTACGAAGGCCTGACACTCGCCGAGATCGGGGCGGTCCTCAATGTGACCGAGTCGCGCATCTGCCAGATCCACACGAAAGCCGTGATGAGCCTGCGCAACAGGTTCATCGAGCCCGCCTACCGCTGACTCGAGATACCTGTCGTCTGCGGGTACACTTCTTGCATCAAACACGCTCACCGCAATCCCGTGTGGTGCGCCCGCGCAAGCAGGCGTTCGGGGCTCGAAGGGTGGGCGGAAGTACGAACCCGAAACAAGGAGAAACAACATGGCAGTTATCGCCATGCGCCAGCTTCTCGAAGCAGGCGTCCACTTTGGTCATCAGACCGCTCGATGGAACCCGAAGATGCGTCCCTTCATCTTCTCGGAGCGCAACGGGATCCACATCCTCGACCTGAGGCAAACACTCGAAGCTACGGAAGAGGCCTATAAGGTCGTCCACGACATCACTGCTACTGGTGGCTCCGTGCTGTTCGTCGGTACGAAGAAGCAGGCGCAGGCTGCCATCGCCGAGTCGGCGTTGCGTGCAGGTCAGCCGTACGTCAACCACCGCTGGCTCGGTGGCATGCTCACCAACTTCCAGACGATCCACAAGCGGATCCTCTACATGCGTGAGCTCGAGCAGATGGAGACCAGCGGTGAGATGGAGACCCTCCCCAAGAAGGAGCGCATCCGGCTACGTCGTGAACTCGTGAAGTTGCAGGCCGTGCTCGGAGGCGTTCGCGACCTTCGCAAGATTCCTGAAGCGGTCTTCATCATCGACGTCAACGCCGAGCACATCGCCGTTGCCGAGGCGAACCGGCTGAACATTCCGGTGATCGCCCTCGTCGACACGAACTGCGACCCTGATCTCGTGGACTGCGTGATTCCGGGCAACGACGACGCGATCCGCGCTGCGTACCTGCTTGCAGGAGCGATCGCCGACGGGTGTGTCGCCGGTGCCGAGCTTGCCCAAGCAAAGCGCAAGGACGCTGCACAGGACAGAGCCGCTGCGGAGAAGGCTGTTGAAGCCGCTGCCGGCGCGAAGACCAAGGAGTAGGACCGTGGCTGATTTCACGGCAAAGGACGTTCAGGCGCTGCGCCAATCGACCGGTGCAGGGATGATGGACGCAAAGAAGGCTCTCGAGGCGACCGAAGGGGACATGGACAAGGCGAAGGACTACCTGCGCGAGAAGGGTCTCGCCGCAGCGGCCAAGCGCTCCGGCCGAGCCCAGGGTGAAGGCGCCGTCGGGGTCTATCTGCATCATCAGGCGGGCCGCCCCGTCATCGGTGTGCTGATCGGGCTTGCATCCGAGACGGACTTCGTCGCCAAGGGCGAGGAGTTCCTTGCAGCAGCGAACGACATAGCGATGCATGCTGCCGCTGCCCGTCCACAGTGGGTCAAGCGCGAAGAGGTCCCCCAAGACGTGCTCGCAAAAGAGCGCGAACTCATCGCCGCCCAGGCCAGGAACGAGGGCAAACCCGACGCCATCATCGAGAAGATCGTTGAAGGCAGGATCAACTCCTTCTACAAGGACAACGTGCTGCTCGACCAGGTGTTCGTGCGTTCCGAGCGATTCGAAGGTACTGTCGGTGAGATGGTCCAGGCACTTGCCGTGAGGATGGGAGAGAACATCTCCGTCGTGTCGATGGCGAGGGTCGAAGTCGGGGAAGGCTGAACACATGACGAAACGCCGGGTCGTTCTGAAACTGTCGGGATCAGCCTTCGCCAAGGCTGATCTCGGGTATGGGATCGATCCGGCGACCGTCGAGGCCGTCGCCGGAGAGATCGCCGAGGTCGCCGAGGAAGGCTACGAGATCGCCATCGTCGTCGGCGGTGGCAACATCTTTCGTGGGATCTCCGACACCGCCAGCGCGATGGACCGGGCAAGTGCCGACTACATGGGCATGCTCGCCACCGTCATCAACGCGGTTGCCTTGAGAGATGCCCTCGAACGTGCCGGTGCACAGTGTCGGGTCCAGACCGCCATCACGATCCAGGAGGTCGCAGAGCCCTACATACGACTCCGTGCGGTCCGTCACCTCGAGAAGGGGAGGGTCGTCATCTTTGCAGCAGGAACCGGGAATCCGTTCTTCACCACGGACACGGCAGCAGCGTTACGGGCAGCAGAGATCGGTGCCGATGCCGTTCTCATGGCCAAGCGGGACGTCGACGGTGTCTACACGGCCGACCCGGCCACGGATCCCGACGCCGTTCTCCTCGAGGATCTCGACTACATGCACGCCATCTCAGAGCAACTCGGGGTCATGGACACCACTGCGATTACGATGTGCATGGAAAACGATCTGCCGATCAGAGTGTTCAACATGGCCGTACCTGGCAACATCGGTCGAGCGGTTCGTGGTGAATCGGTCGGGACCTTGGTAGACGCGGGGAGGCAAAAGTGATCAACGAACTGCTCAGAGAAGCCGGTGACAAGATGGACCACGCTGTCGAACACACGGTCCACGAGTTCGGCTCGGTTCGCACGGGGCGGGCGAACCCCGGACTGCTTCAACGGGTCACCGTCGACTACTACGGAACACAGACACCACTTCAGCAACTCGCGAGCTTCTCGGTTCCCGATGCTCGAATGCTCGTTGTCCAGCCGTACGACAAGAGCGCCATCACAGCCGTGGAACGTGCCATCCAGGCTGCAGATCTCGGTCTCAACCCCTCAAATGATGGCAACGTCATTCGGCTCGCGTTCCCTTCGCTCACCGAGGAGCGGAGGCACGAACTGATCAAGGTCGTTCACCGACTCGCTGAAGATGGGCGCGTCGCGGTCAGGAACGTCCGGCGCCACTCCAAGGATCGGATCGAATCCGAGGATGTATCAGAGGACGATATCCGTCGTGCCGAGAAGGAACTCCAGATCCTCACGAACAAACACATCGCTGCGATCGACGACGCGCTCGCACGCAAGGAAGAGGAACTGCTTGAAGTGTGACCTTCCAACGAGGGCGGTACCTCTAGGTGCTGCCGTCGCGGGTGGACATCAAGTAGCGTGCACTGAACATGGCTGAAGACGACACGACATCTGATTCCGGCGGGTTCGACGATTGGTTGGACGAGCAGCCCGGGCCACCCACGGATCCATACGCGAGCCTCGCCGACGACGACCCGGAGGACGAGATCGCCGACTGGGTCGCGTTCACCGAGGGCCAGGACACTCCAGGCGTCCAATCGGACTCCGCGGAACTCTCCGACGACGATTTGGCGCAGCTCCCGACCGAGGAGATGGACCTCTCAGACCTCCCGGGCGCCCCTCCGGTCGAGCCCGAGACCGTTTCGGGAGATGACGATGAGACATCAGAGATCCAGCCTCTACCCGTCGAGGAGACCGACGAGCATGGAGATGCCGATCTCCTCGAGGGTGACCCGACCGAGGAGCTCGTAACGGTTGGCGACGATGCACAGACTTCCGACGACGATGCCGTCACCGACGAGCTTCCCTCGATTCCCGCCACTCCACTCGGCGATGTCGAGATAGCTGAAGGCGATACGGGTACCGAGCCACCCATCTTCGACATCGAAGGGGACGAGGAACCCGATGACACGGGCGAACTCGACATCATCCCGATCGCTCCTTACGGTGGGTTCTCCCAGTCACCGCCGGATGACGATCGAGACGCCAACAACCAGGTGGCATCCGACGAACTGTCCGTAGGCGTTGCCGCGGAAGCTGTGATTGACGGTGGCGCGCCTGGGGCAGTGCCGCTGCGTCCGGACCTGTTCGACATATCCGAGGACGACTACCTCGGAACTGCGACTCGGGAGCACACCGACCTCGCAGAAGCGATCGCACTCGCCGAGGAGGAGGACACAGCTCAAGTAGCAGTCTCCGCCCCGATACCCGGTCTCGAGGAAAGCGTCGTTGGATTTGACGACGTCGTGGAAGCGGCGGGGATGAGGAAGGCACGGTCCCGGCGATCCGGGGACCTCGTCGCGAGAGTCCTGACCGCCCTGGTACTCATCGTCGCCCTTGGAACCTCTCTCGTGTGGCAGCCTGTCCTCGTAGCGTTCGCGACTGCAGTCTTCGTCATCGGTGCCGGCGAGTTCTACACATCCCTCGTGCGCTCCGGACGCAAGCCGATCGCTCTCTTCGGTTTCATCGGCATCATCGGCGCATCTCTGGGGGCGTATCTCTGGGACGTGGTCGCTATCCCAACAGCTTTCTTCATCGCAGGCACGCTGCTGCTGCTGTTCTACGCAGTCGTGCCTGGCAAGAAGGAACCGATGGCCAACCTCGCCCTGACCATCACCGTGATGGTGTGGGCGGGGCTCGGCGCGTTCGCCATGCCAATCATCGCAGCCGAGTCGTACAAGGTGCTCGTGACGGGCGTTGTCGTGACGGTTGCGGCGATGGATATCGCTCAGTACTTCTTCGGGAGGATGCTGGGAAGGACGCAGCTCTCGCCCTGGGTGTCTCCGAAGAAGACGGTCGAAGGCCTCGTTGCCGGCATCATCGTCGCGCTCGTCGTGGGAGCGGCTTTGAGTTTCGTTGAACCGTTCGAGCTCACATCGGGGATGCTCATCGGTATCGTCGTCGCCGTCCTGGCGCCTCTCGGCGATCTTGCCATGTCGGCGGCCAAACGTTCTCTCGGTCTCAAGGACATGGGTTCGGTTCTTCCTGGACACGGTGGATTCCTCGACCGCATCGACGGCTTACTGTTCGCGATTCCCGCGGCCTGGGCGGTACTCCTCTGGGCGGGTCTGCTCTGAAGCCGCTTGTCGTCCTCGGGGCAACCGGATCGATCGGCGGTCAGACGCTCGATGTGGCACAGCAGCTCGGGATTCCGGTGATCGCCATTGCGGCCAGGAGCGCCTCGAACACACTTCTCGACGTAGCCGAGCGGTTCCGAGATGCCGTTGTGTGTGTGACCGAGCCGGGAGACCACGCAGACATGCTTCGATCCAAACTCGGTGCACGTGCACGTCTCGGGCCCGGTGCGATCACCGAAGTTGCAGCGACACCGGGAGCGACTGTCGTCAACGCCGTCGTTGGGGCGGTGGGTCTGCGAAGCTCGCTCGCTGCTCTCTACGCAGGCAACCGGTTGGCTTTGGCCAACAAGGAGAGCCTCGTGGTCGGTGGCACCCTTCTCGAAGAAGCACTCCAGACGGGCGGTGGTGAGCTCATCCCCGTCGATTCCGAGCACTCCGCCGTCTACCAGTGCATCATCGGAGAGGCTCCCGGGTCGGTGAAACGTGTGATCCTCACCGCATCGGGTGGCCCCTTCCGTGGGATGAGCCTCGACGATCTCACCGACGTGACCGTCGAACAAGCACTCGATCACCCGACCTGGTCGATGGGCAAGCGAATTTCCATCGATTCGGCAACGCTGATGAACAAGGCGTTCGAGGTGATCGAGGCTCACTTTCTCTTCGGTGTGGAGTACGACGCTATCGACGTCGTGGTACATCCCCAGAGCATCGTTCACTCCTTCGTCGAGTTCACCGACGGTGTCGTCAAAGCCGAGGTCGGATTCCCCGACATGAAGAAGCCGATCCAGTACGCACTCACCGCACCGGACCGGCTCACCGTCCCCCGAGAGCCGTTCTCGCTGGCAGGTATCACCCTCGGTTTCGAAGCTCCGGACCGCGAAGTGTTCCGCTGCCTCGATCTTGGCTACGAAGCCGGTCGCGTGGGAGGCACAGCCACGGCGGTACTCAACGCAGCGGACGAGGTAGCGGTGGCAGCGTTCCTCCAAGGACGGATCCGGTTCACCGCGATCGCCCAAGTCGTTGCTTCGGTTCTCGCCAGACACGATGCCTCCATCCCCGGGGACATCGAAGCGGTCGAAGCCGCCGACGCCGAGGGCAGAGCGTACGCTGGCGAGGAGTGCCGGAAGCTGCGTCGGTAGGACGCGGCTCGTTCCTGAGGAGGATGCCGGTATCGGCCACGAGAACGATGCCGTCGGGGTCCCCTCGCCGGTACGATGCCAACATGTTCTCAGGGAGTCAACGCCGTACCTTCCAGATCGACGCGGCGATGGCCGTCGCGATGTTCGTCCTGGCCCTCATGTCGCTCGTCGGGATGCCCGAACTCGCCGATGTGCGTCCACTCGATCCCGTGGCGTACATCCTCATTGCAGCCCAGACGCTGACTCTCGCCTGGAGACGGCAGTCCCCGGTCACCGTCGCGATCGTCGTTGTCGGGGCGTTCGTGATCGAGAGGGGGCTTGCCTACCCATCGAACTGGGCCGTGTTCGGCATAGCCTTTGCCCTCTACACGATTGGCGAGCAGTTGCCGACCAAGCGGGCATTGATCGTCGGCGGAACTGCGATCGGCATCATCGTGGTGTGGACGGGTGTCGGTGTGCTGTTGTACGACTTGCCAGCTGCCTTCGTCGTGACCGTCTTTGGCTTCGTGACCTTCCCGCTCGTTCTCGGCCTCGAGGCTCGTCGGAGGGAACGTCGTGCACTCGCTCTCGAGGCTCGTGCGGTGAGGGCCGAGATAGAGAGAGAGCAGCGAACCGATGAGGCCATTCGTCACGAGAGGCTGCGTATCGGTCGTGAACTCCACGATGTGGTTGCGCACGAGGTCACCGTGATGACGATCCAGGCGGCAGCGGCCGGGAGGGTCCTCGATACGCGGCCCGAAGACGCCAGACAAGCGATCGAGACGGTGGAGAAGGCGGGACATCGAGCTCTTGGCGAGATGCGCCGCCTCCTGGGAGTTCTGCGAACAGAGCCGGACCACGATCTCACTCCGCAGCCGGGGTTGTCGTCACTCGGCGAACTCGCCGACCAGATGGTTGAGGCAGGACTCGACGTCGTGCTACGGATCGAAGGTGAAGAGCGAGACGTTCCATCGAGTGTCGGTGTGAACGCGTACCGGATCGTTCAGGAGTCGCTGACGAACGCCGTCAAGCACGCGGGTCCCGGTGCCCGCGCCGAGGTCGAGATCCGCTTTGCCGGGGATCACCTCGGGATCGAGGTGTGCGACGACGGCCGCGGCGCCGCCGAATCGTTGCGAGACAACGGATCGGGGCAAGGCATCGCGGGGATGCGTGAACGTGTCACTCTCCTCGGCGGTACGTTCTCTGCAGCACCGAAGCCTGGCGGCGGATATCGCGTGGTTGCCACGATTCCGTTGGAAACATCATGACGGGTCATCTCCGGGTTCTCGTCGTCGACGACCAGGCACTGGTACGCGCTGGATTCGCGATGATCCTCGGCAGCGAACATGACATCGATGTGGTCGGCGAGGCAGAGAACGGGCAGCAGGCGATCGAGATGGTGGCAGCCCTCGATCCCGACGTGATCCTCATGGACATCCGCATGCCGGTGATGGATGGCATCGCAGCGACCCGGGTGTTGTGCGAAAACCGTGCGCAGGACCCGAGCTGTCCCCGTGTGCTCATCCTCACGACGTTCGATCTCGATGAACACGTATACGACGCCTTGCGCGCCGGGGCGAGCGGGTTTCTGCTCAAGGACACCCCGCCACACGATCTGGTGAGCGCTGTGAGAGTCGTCGCTGCAGGTGAGGCCCTCCTTGCGCCGTCGATAACGAGACGTCTCCTCGAGGAGTTCGCCAGAGCGGCTTCACCGCCCGCTAGTGGGCACCTGCTTGCTGATCTCACGGATCGCGAGATCGAGGTCCTCGGGCAACTCGCACGCGGACTGTCGAACGCCGAGATCGCAGATGCCCTCTACGTGTCCGAAGCGACCGTCAAGACCCACGTGTCCCACATCTTGACGAAACTGGAGGTGCGGGACCGGGTCCAGGCAGTTGTCGTTGCGTACGAGTCCGGCCTGGTGGTTCCGGGCGACTGATGGGGGAGAGCGCCCTCTCGTCACTCCACCTCTTGGATGACACTCAATCCCTCTTCAGGGCGATGTGAGCGGAGACCATTTCTCGTATCTTCGGAGTTGTTCATAACGGAGGATTCAATGACAACAGCGACCATCACCAACGTCGCCGCTCGGATCGACAACGGGGTCAAGACCTACGGTGAGGGTGATGCTGCCGTCCACGCGCTCAACGGGGCATCGGCGGAGTTCGAGCGGGGGAAGTTCACCGCGATCATGGGGCCCTCGGGTTCGGGCAAGTCGACGCTGCTTCACTGCATCGCGGGACTCGACACGCTCACGTCGGGAAACGCCTACATCGGCGACATCGACCTCGCTTCCCTCAAGGACCGGGACCTGACGCTCCTGCGTCGCGAACGCGTTGGCTTCATCTTCCAGTCGTTCAACCTGATCCCGACACTCAACGCCGACGAGAACATTCTCTTGCCGCTGACGATCGCCGGAGAAGAGCCCGATCTGGATTGGTACAACCAGATCATCGAGACCGTCGGGATTCGTGACCGGCTCGATCACCTGCCTTCGGAACTCTCGGGAGGCCAACAGCAGCGGGTCGCTGCTGCACGGGCCCTCGTCTCGAAGCCCGAGATCGTCTTTGCGGACGAGCCGAGTGGAAACCTCGATTCCAAGGCGGGTTCCGAGCTCCTCGGCTTCATGAGGATGGCAGTTCGGGAGTTCGATCAGACGATCGTGATGGTTACACACGACCCGGTGACCGCTGCCTACTCGGACCGAATCGTCTTCCTCGACGATGGCAAGATCGTCGATGAGATGGCAGGGCCAACCGCTGCTTCTGTCCTCGATCGGCTCAAGACCCTCGGAGGATGAGGCTGTGATCAAGACTGCACTCAAGACTGTTCTCGCGCACAAGGTGCGCCTGTTGCTCACCGCTGTGGCCATCGTTCTCGGGGTGAGCCTCGTATCGGGGACGTTCATCTTCACGGACACGATCAACGCGCAGTTCGACGATCTGCTCGACGACATCTACTCGGGCATCGATGTCAGCGTTCGTGCAGAGACGGGTGACTTCGGTGCAGGCACGGAACCGTTCCCCGCCGAGGTCCTCGACGCGGTCGTCGCCGTCGACGGTGTCGCGGCAGCCGAGGGAGGCGTGGCGTCCCTCACGACCCAGATCCTCGACAAGAACGGTGATCCCATCGGTGGCCAGGGGCCGCCAACGCTCGGGTTCTCCTGGGGTCAGGTCCCCTCACTCAATCCGATGCAGATCAAAGAGGGTGAGGGAAGAGCCCCTGCTGGACCCGGTGAGGTCGCCCTCGACGCCAATACCGTCACCAAAGCAGGTTTTGCTCTCGGCGATGAGGTGACTGTCGTCGGATTCGACGGCCCCGAGGAGTTCGAGCTGGTCGGCATCGCCTCGTTCGGTGATCAGGACAGCCTGCTCGGGGCGACGATCGCGATGTTCGAACTCGAAGAGGCCAAGCGAGTCTTCGGTTTTGGGGACGAGTTGTCTGGCATCAGCGTCCAGGCCGACTCGGCTGTCGATGCCGATGAGCTGACGGCCCGGATAGCGTCCGTCCTTCCTCCCGGCGTCGAGGCAGTGACCGGCCAGACCGAGCAGAACGAGCAGGCCGCAGACATCAACGAGGGACTGGGCTTCCTCAGCATTGGACTGCTGGCATTCGCCGGCGTGTCGATCTTCGTCGGTGCGTTCATCATCCAGAACACCTTCCGGATCATCATCGCTCAGCGCACGCGCGAGCTCGCGCTGCTTCGTGCCATCGGAGCGACGGGTCGTCAGGTCCTGTGGATGGTGATCGTCGAAGCCTTCTTCGTCGGCCTGATCGCATCGATCGCCGGTGTCGCCTTTGGATTCGCCATGGCGCTGGGTATCCGCGGACTCATGAACGCCGTCGGGTTCGGCATCCCGCCTGGATCCCTCGTGCTGCTACCGCGGACGATCATCGTCGCGATGGCGGTCGGACTGACACTGACCGTGCTCTCATCGCTCCTTCCAGCGCGCAAGGCCTCGCGGGTCCCCCCCGTTGCTGCACTCCGAGAGGACGCCGCCCGTACCCCGCGACGGAGCTTGCGGAACCGGTCTATCGCCGGAACCATCATCACGGGAATCGGAGTTCTGCTCCTCAGCGTGGGGCTGTTCGCAGGCGTCGGAAATCCGATCATCTACGTCGGTGTCGGTGCAGCGGTGGCGTTCGTCGGCGTGTCGGTGCTCGCACCGCTCGCAGCGAAACCGCTCGCAAACGTCATCGGGTGGCCGCTACCGAAGCTCTTCGGCATCAGCGGGATCCTTGCAAAGGAGAACACGAAGCGGAAACCACGACGAACGGCGTCCACTGCGTCGGCGCTCATGGTCGGAGTTGCGCTCGTCGCGTTCTTCTCGGTGTTCGGTTCGTCGACCAAGGCCTCTGTCTCTGAAACCGTCCTGGAACTGTTCCCAGCGGACATCACCTTCCAATCCACGATCCAGTCCGACCCGGAGCTGCCATCACCGATGAGCCCTGCGCTCGTCGAGGAACTCGGCACGTACGAGGAGCTTGGCGTCGTGTCCGCGATGCAGTTCGGACGGGTCGTGATCGAGGGGAACATCGAGCTCATCGGGGCGTTCGACCCCGCGACGATCGAACAGGTGCTTGCACTCGGTGCGAGCAACGACGCCGTCGAGAACGTCACACAGGCCGATTCGATGATCGTCATGAACGGCTTCCTCGAAGAGCAGGGCTGGGAGGTGGGTCAGACGGTCACGATGCAGTTCGCCACAACAGGCGAGGTTGCCATGACGATCGTCGGAACCTATGAGGCCGACAACTTGCCGAACCTCTTCGTTTCCACCGCCACGTACAAGGCGAACTTCCGCTACCTCGGAGACGGGGTGGTGTTCGCGAACACTGTCGATGGAGTCGACGTTGGAGAGGCCCAGGATGTGATCGCACCAACGATCGATCGGTTCGGAAACGTCAAAGCTCAGACGAAATCTCAGATCATCGCCGATGCAGAGAAGCAGATCGATCAGGCACTCGCCCTCTTCACGGGGTTGTTGCTGTTCGCTGTGATCATCGCAGTCCTCGGGATCACGAACACCCTGACGCTCTCCGTGTTCGAACGCACCCGTGAGATAGGTCTTCTTCGTGCCATCGGCATGTCTCGACGCCAGGTACGCAGAATGATCCGTTGGGAGGCGGTCATCATCGCGACGTTCGGGGCGCTCCTCGGCGTGGGTATCGGCATCGTCCTCGGGTGGGCAGTTGTCCAGGCGCTCGCCGACGAGGGCTTCGGTGCTTTCAGTGTCCCCGTCGGGCAGGTGATCCTCGCACTCTTCCTTGCAGCGTTCGCCGGCGTACTCGCTGCGATATGGCCGGCCCGCAAGGCATCGAAGATGAACGTGCTCGACGCGATCAGTACCGAGTAGTTGTCCATCGATATCGGTACCGTACGGGCACCACACCAAGCGTCTGAGGGGACACATGGGACCAGCGATCATGATCATCGGCGTCATCCTGATGATCGTCATCCACGAGGGCGGGCACTTCGTCGCCGCCAAGTCGTTCGGTATGAAAGCGACGGAGGCCTTCTTCGGCTTCGGTCCCAAGATCTGGTCGATGAAGCGCGGCGAGACCGAGTACGGGATCAAGGCGATCCCGTTCGGCGGGTACGTCCGGATCATCGGGATGAACCCGTTCGAAGAGGTCGATGAGGAAGACGAGCACCGCACGTACCGGGCTGCCCCGTTCTGGAAGAAGACGGTTGTCGTCCTCGCGGGCATCCTGAGCCACTTCGTCGTTGCGATCATCCTGTTGTGGGTCGTCTCGACCGTTTGGGGAGTCGTTGCGGTGGACGACAACGGGACCGTCGAACGTACGACCACGATCGCAGCCGTCAGCGAGATCATCCCGGGAACGACAGAGTCATCGCCGGCATCGCTAGCGGGTGTCGAGGCTGGAGACACGATCGTTGCAGCCGACGGTGCACCGATCGAGGACTGGCAGGAGTTCAGCGACTTCGCAAGGATCAACGGTGGGAACCAGGTAACGATCACCGTCGACCGTGCAGGGGAGCGTGTCGATCTGGCCGCAACACTGGCGTCCTACGACCGACCGGTCGTCGTCGATGGAGAACTGATGGTCGATGAGTCGGGCAACCCGGTGACCGAGAGCGTTGGCTTCTTTGGTGTGACACCGAAGGCAGCCAGGGACGAGATGGGACCGCTGCGTGCCATCCCGGTGGCGTTCTCCGAGTTCTTCGAGGCCGCGGTGCAGAGTGTGAAAGGTCTTTGGCAGATGATCCTCGGGTTCCCTGCCCTCGTGATGTCCCTCTTCGGCGGGAACGACGAGATCCTCCAGACGGTTCGCCCCATCAGCCCCATCGGCCTCGTTCAACTCGCGGGGCCGCTCGAGTCGACGCTGTATCTTCTCGCGCTCGTGAACATCTTCGTCGGCGTGCTCAACGTCGTACCCCTCTACCCGCTCGATGGCGGGCACTTCTCCGTTGCAGCGTACGAGAAGGTGACGGGACGAGAACCAAACGTCCAGAAGCTGCTTCCTGTGGCTGCAGCAGTGTTCATCTTCCTCGTCAGCCTCGGACTGATGGGCGTCTACCTGGACATCTTCAAGCC
>CAYLVM010000059.1:0-14946 GCA_964387145.1 uncultured Acidimicrobiaceae bacterium | reverse complement strand
CCCCCTGAAGGGGGGACGGGAGAGGAGATGGAGCGACGCGGGATTCCTCATCCCCCGCCTACCGCGTCCCGATTCCCTAGTATCGGGTCGACACACTCATCCAGCACTCCCCGGGGGCGACATGTTCTCTCGCATCTGGGCCTACATCAAGGCCCTGTTCACCACAACTGCCGAAAACGCCATGGATCCCAAGATCGAGATCGAGGCTGCGATCAACGAGGCGAAAAAGCAGGACCAGGAGCTGAGGAACCAGGCCGCGAAGGTCGTGGCACACCGCACCCAGCTCGAGAGCCAGATCGACCGTGCCGCGGACGATGCCGGCGAGGCCCGTCAGATGGCGAAGCAGGCTCTTCTCAAGGCAGAGGATGCAAAGACCGCTGGGGACACCGCTGCGGTCGCGAAGTGGACGCAGGCTGCTCAGTCGATCGCAATGAAGCTCCAGGCCGCCGAGAACAACCTGGGATCGCTCAAAGAGCAGTACTCCGTCGCCCAGACACAGTCCGAAAAGGCGAAGGTTGCAGTCCAGCAGAACTCGATGAAGCTCCAGGAGCTCTCCGCTCGTCGTATGGAGCTCCTTGGCCAGCTCGAGCAGGCCAAGATGCAGGAGGCCGTCAACGAGGCCGTCGCGACGATGTCCACCTCGCTGTCGGACCCTGGTCCGTCCCTCGACCAGGTCGAGGCCAAGATCGAGAAGCGCAAGGCTGAGGCGATGGCACGGGCGGAACTCCACGAAGCGACCCCGGAAGGCGCCGAGGCGGAACTCCGTGCAGCCATCAACGTTTCCCAGGCCGATGCCAAGCTCGAAGAGCTGAAGGCAGAGCTCGGGTTGACGACGTCTGAGCCTGCCCCCTCTGAGGCAACCCCGGAGCCTGAAGCACAGGCGGAGCCTCCGTCGGATTCGTGATCGTCGTACGACAGGTCATCCGGCTCGGTCATTTGAGGATCTGGACGGTGTGATCGGTCGTTTACAATCACACTGTCCCGAGCGAAGGAGGGCGTGTGACCGTGACCGATGCTGAGACGGAGCAGGTGGCTTCGTCACGACGCACCGCTTCGAAGGTTCTCGGTGTCATCGCTGCAGTCGCCGTCGTCGGGACGCTCGCGCTGTGGTGGCTCGGAACACTTCCAGAGGAGCCACACTTCGAAGTAGGGCGCGAGGTGTTCGGCAACATCCCCGAGCTCCTCGTCGCCATGTTCTACGTCGTTGTCGCCGCTGCCCTCGGTCTCTCGATCGGGCTGTTCGCACAGCGAGCAGCGAACTGGGAGCGTGGTGCGTGGGAACGCCGCTCCGGTGATCTGAAGCGACGCCTACGCCGGTTCCTCGACGGTGTGTCGATGCGCACGGTGATGGAGGATCCTGCTTCAGGATTGATGCACGCGCTCATCTACTACGGGTTCCTCGTGTTGTTCATCGGAACGACGATCCTCGAGATCGACCATCTTCTCCCGGTCGAGTACAAGTTCCTCCAGGGCAACTTCTACATGGCGTACTCCGCAGCGCTCGACGCTGCAGCGATCGCATTCCTTGCCGGCGTCATGTGGGCGGCGATCCGACGGTACATCGTCAAGCCGTGGCGGATACGCACGAAGACACGACCCGAGGACGCCTGGATCTTGTTCGTGCTCGCCGCGATCGGGATCACCGGACTTGCAACAGAGGCCGCACGGATCGCCCTGGTGGGCCAGCCCGACTTCGAGCGCTGGTCCTTCATCGGCTACCCCCTCTCGAACCTCGTGCCGGTGGCATCGGCGAGTGGTATCCACCAGATCGTGTGGATCTCACACGTTGTTGCTTTCGTTGCGTTCCTCGTGATCCTGCCGGTGACGAAGCTTCGCCACATGGTGACGACACCTGGCAACCTCGCCTTGTCCCCCCGAGAACGCCCCAAAGGCGCGATGCGCGAGATGCCGAACCTCCTGGAGGCGACCGACATCGAGACCGTTGGTGCCTCCACCGTTGCCGAGTTCACCTGGAAACAGCTTCTCGACACGGATGCGTGCACGATCTGTGGACGTTGCACCTCTGTGTGTCCCGCGAACACGACCGGGAAACCTCTCGATCCGAGAGAGATCGTGCTCAAACTCGGCACGGTTGCATCGCTATCCGCCAACGATCCGCAGTCGCCTCCGGTCGGTGTCGACCGTGCCATCACCGTCACGTCGGACAACGTCTTCGAACTGATCACTCCTGAGGAACTCTGGGCATGCACGACGTGTCGGGCCTGCGACGACATCTGTCCGGCCGATATCGAGATCCTCGACAAGATCCTCGACATGCGCAGGTACCTGTCGCTCATGGAGGCAGAGTTCCCGTCGGAGCTCGGCCGGTCGTACGTCTCGATGGAGAACTCGTCGAACCCCTACGGATTCGACCAGAACACGCGCGGTGATTGGACCGATCAGCTCGACTTCAAGGTGAAGCGTCTCGGGGAGCCGGGCGTCACCGCGGAGTACCTCATGTGGGTCGGCTGTGCAGGATCGTTCGACGATCGGAACAAGAACGTGACCGTTGCAACCGCCCGGCTCCTTCACAAGGCAGGCATCGATTTCGCCATCCTTGGCTCCAAGGAGCTGTGCACCGGTGATCCTGCACGGAGAACGGGGAACGAGTACGTCTTCCAGGGTCTTGCACTCCAGAACATCGAGACCCTCAATGATCTCGGCATCGACAAGATCATCACCCAGTGCCCCCACTGCTTCAACACCCTCGGGAACGAGTACCCCCAGTTCGGTGGCGAGTACACGGTCATCCACCACTCCGAGATGTTGAGCACGCTCGTCGAGGAGGGGAAGCTCACACCGACATCGAACGGTGAGACCATCGTCTTCCACGACCCGTGCTATCTCGGGCGTCACAACGACACGTTCCTCGCTCCGCGCACGATCGTCGACTCGTCGGGTGTGCGCGTGGAGATGGCCCGGAACGGAACAAAGGCGTTCTGTTGCGGAGCGGGAGGCGGAAAGTTCTGGTTCGAGGAACACACAGGCAAGAAGATCAACATCGAGCGGACGGAGGAGGCCGTTGGTACCGGCGCCGACGTCATCGCCACCGGCTGCCCCTTCTGCTACGTGATGCTCGACGACGGAATCAAGGAGATCGGCGTTGACGAGCAGGTGATCGTCAAAGACATCGCGATGTTGCTCGACGAGCGGACCTGAACAGTGACACGATGAGCGGATCGGTGGAGATCTCCCTGCTGATCCTCCTGACG
The DNA here is from genome assembly GCA_964387145.1 of uncultured Acidimicrobiaceae bacterium. Classification (GTDB taxonomy): domain Bacteria; phylum Actinomycetota; class Acidimicrobiia; order Spongiisociales; family UBA5794; genus JAMBLL01. The sequence goes on along the minus strand of CAYLVM010000059.1, from coordinate 11,734 downwards.
ATCATCCTCGCCGGGCCGATCGTTGCCGAGCGGTTCCGTATCCCCGGCCTGATCGGACTCATCTTCTTGGGCATGGTCGTCGGTCCGTTCGTACTCGGATGGATCCGCAGTGGTGGACTCGTTTCAGACCTCGGTGACATCGGTCTGCTGTACCTCATGTTCCTCGCAGGGTTGTCGTTCAACATCCGATCGTTCATGGAGAACAAGGCCAACGCCCTCGTATACGGGCTTTTGGGGTTCGTCATCCCGTTCGCGATGAGTTACTACTTCGCCGTCTCGTTCATCGAACTCGGGATCCTCGGCGCTGCACTCGTCGGGGCCATGTGGGCATCGAACACACTCGTCGCGTACCCAGACGTTCAGGCTGCCGGCCTGCAGAACAACAAGGCTGTGAGCGCCGCGGTATCTGCGGGTGTCGTTGCAGACCTCTTGTCGCTCACGGTGCTTGCCGTCGTGACATCGACCGCCGTGATCGACGTCCAGCCGGAGTTGTACATCGAGGCCTCGACCCCCAATCCGACGCTCCCGATCTGGATCGGTGCACCTCTCCTCGTTGCGTTCTCGTTCTGGGTCCTGCCAAAGGTTGCCGAATGGTTCTTCGTGAAGGTGGGCCATACGCGTACCCAGCGTTTCGTCTTCGCCCTTGCCGGCATGGCAGCGGCAGCATCGATAGCTTTGCTTGGTGGTCTTGAGGGTCTCATCGGCGCCTTCCTGGCCGGTCTCGGCCTCAACGCGATCATCCCGGCCCGCAGTGCCCTCATGGAGCGGCTCGACTTCGTCGGTGGAGCCATTTTCGTCCCCGCGTTTCTCGTCTCTATAGGGCTGGCGATCGATCCGCGGGCACTCTTCCAGCTCGACACGATCATCCTCGCTGTGTTCTTCACCGGCCTCGTCGTGGTCGGCAAGTCGATGGCTGCCGGGATCACAGGCGGCATCTTCAAGCTGTCGCTCAGCGAGATCGCGCTCATGGCGTCGCTCAGCGTCGGGCAGGCTGCCTCGACGCTTGCGATCGCACAAGTCGGTGTCTCGTTGGACCTCTTCGGTCAGAACGTCGTCAACGCAGCGATTCTCACGGTTGTCCTCACGGCGTTCATCACGTCGTACGGCACGCGCTTCTTCAGCCGTAGGGTCGAGCGGCCACCGCTTGCGGAGAAGCCGCTCGGTGACAGTGTCCTGGTGGATGTTCGCCCACTCGGATCGGACCTCGCTCGGTTGCTCGAGATCGCCGGTGCCATCGCACGTGCCGATCGCGGCGTCGTGATCCCGTACATGGTCCCTGCAACCGGTCAGCTCGATGTCGCGCGGAACCGTATCGAGCGGGCAACGGTTGCGGCTGCAGAGTCGGGGCATGATGTGACGCCAGAGATCCGTGTCGATGACAGCTTCGCTGCCGGGACGCTCAACCTGAGCGAGGAGACCGACGCGAGTTGCCTGGTCCTGACCTGGAAGGGGCCTCGCCTGTCGACCGACTTCATGTTCGGCAACGAGGTCGACCTGATCGGAGAGCGGTCGTCCATACCGACGGTCGCGGTTCGGGTGCTTCGACCGTGGAACCGCATCATCGCTGTGACCGGCGAGTCGAGAACGGAGTGGAATGCTGAGGATGCCCTCCTCGCCCTCGTGATCGCACGGCGTATCCGGGGGAGCAAGGGGATGCCGATGTTGATCATCGCCGCGGACCCGAGCGATCTTCCCGAACGAGTCGCTCAGTGGGAGGGTGTCGAGGTTCGGCAGGCGCCGAGGGATATGAGCGAGTTCTCGAAGATCATCGATCATGACGATCTCGTCGTTCTCCCCGTCCATGCGATCGGTGTCAGTCGGATTCGAACGCCATGGCGGATCGCCCACCAGTTTCGAGATACGTCTTCGATCATCGTTGCGGGCCCGCACCGGCTCTCCGTGTCGGGAACCTCGGTTCAACGCAACGTCCACGGCATCGTGAACCCCGTTGAGGATGCGCCGCTGCTGGGTTAGGCCGACGACGGCGACGGTACGGGCTCACACGGTGAACCCCGCCCTGGATGACCGGTCGTATGAGAGAAAGGAGTAACGATGAACGGTGACCTTGTTCTGATCGTGCTCGTCGGTGTGGCGATGGTGGTCGGCGTTGCCGGCACACTTCTGCCGGTGCTTCCCGGTCTCTGGCTGATCTGGCTCGCCGGCCTCGTGTTCGGTGTCTTCGGGGGTTTCGAGGCCGTCGGTTGGTGGGCGCTGGGGCTCCTGACGATTCTGGCAATCGCGGGGACCGCTGCGGCGTTCGTGGTACCCGGACGCCGCACCTCGGCGATCGGCATCTCGTGGTGGGGCCAGGCGATTGCGGCGGCAGCATCGGCCGTCGGGTTCTTCCTCGTCCCGGTCGTCGGCGCCGCCCTCGGCTTCATTCTCGGGATCGTGGTCGTATCGCTGCTACGGACGAGAAGCATCAAGGCTGCGATTGCAGACTCGTGGTCGACGCTCAAGTCGATGATGCTCGCCTCAGGCATCCAGTTCGGTACCGGGGTCGTGATGGTGGCGGTCTGGGTCGCCTGGGTTATCGCCCGCTGACCTGAGATACGGCAGGTATCGCGGAACACTCCGCCGGTGAACGGTGAACGGTGACCCCCCCATCTGGCATCTGTCGTCTGTCGTCTTCCCCCTGTTACCTTCCAGCCTCATGAACATTGGATATCAGGGCGAACCACACAGCTACAGCTACCGAGCAGCGACCGAACTGTTTCCCGACGATGAGTACGTCGGGTACCCGGGTTTCGCGGTGGCGTTCAGTGCTCTCGAAGGTGGAAGTGTCGATCGGCTCGTCGTACCGGTCGAGAACTCGACGACGGGATCCGTTCTTCCCGTCCTCGATCGACTGCCCGGCGAAGGGAGCGGTGTTCGGCTTTCGATCCTCGCCGAGCACCTCGTCGAAGTTCGCCACACACTGCACGGACTCCCCGGAGCGAAGCTCGAAGACATCCGCGAGGTGCGGTCCCACCCCCAGGCTCTCGCACAGGCGGAACACGCTCTCCTGAGACTCGGTGTCGACGCGGTTCCCGCGTACGACACTGCCGGTGCTGTGCGGCAGGTAGCTGAACTCGGCGATCCGACGATCGCAGCTCTCGCGCCACCCAGAGCAGGAGAGGCATACGGGCTCGAAGTCCTGCTCGAACACGTCCTCGACAAGGACCACAACACGACGCGCTTCGTCGTGGTGCACGTCGGAGACCCCGAAGTGAACGAGGACGATGACAAGACCACGATCGTCGTGACGTTCTCGCATACTCCCGGGTCACTCGCCCTCGTGCTTGCAGAGCTCGGTCTGCGGGGAGCGAACCTGACCCGCATCGAGTCCCGGCCCGCGGGTGTTGCGTGGAACTACCGGACGTTTATCGACCTTGTGCACGATGCAGGCCCCGCCGGCCTCAAGCGGGTGCTCGATCCGCCACCCGCACACGCTGCAGCTCTCCTGAATCTCGGTTCCTACAAGGCCGTCGTGCGCTGACGCTCCCCGGTTCCGGTAGGTCGCGATGCTACGGTTCCGCGTCAGGAGGTAGGTGTGGCAACCAGTACGGCAGCATTCGGTACCGGCAAGCGTGAGGGACACGACGCGTCGGACTTCTATGCCCGTCGCATGCTCCAGCGCCGTGACGTGTCCGACCTCGGTGATCCCGTCGATCCCCCTTCGCTCATCGTCGACCAGCTGTTCAAGCAATCCTCCGAGTCGATGCACCAGATCCCGGACGACTGTGTCGCTTTGATGGTGACATCGCCCCCGTACAACGTCGGCAAGGACTACGACGACGATCTCGACATCGACGAGTACCTCGCGTTGCTCCATCGGGTGTTTGCCGAGACGTACCGCGTCGTGGAACCAGGCGGGCGGGTTGCCGTCAACGTCGCAAACCTGGGACGCAAGCCGTACATACCGCTCAACCAGTACGTCGCAGCGCTCCTCACCGAGATCGGTTTCGATCTACGGGGAGAGATCATCTGGCAGAAGGCGAAGTCGGCGGGAGGGTCCTGCGCCTGGGGCTCATGGCGGTCTGCAAAGAACCCGACCCTGCGCGACGTTCACGAGTACATAATCGTTGCCTCGAAGGGCTCCTATGCCCGTCTCCGTCGAGGGGAGGACACGATCTCGAAAGAAGAGTTTCTCGAGGCGACCGTCTCTATCTGGGACATCCTCCCCGAGTCGGCGAGACGAGTCGGCCACCCGGCCCCCTTCCCTGTCGAGCTGCCCAGAAGGCTGATCGAGCTGTACACGTTCGCGGGAGATCTGGTACTCGACCCGTTCCTGGGATCGGGGTCGACGGCCGTCGCTGCGGTCGAGACCGCACGGCACTACGTCGGGTACGACCTCAGCGATGAGTACCTCGAGATCGCAGAGCGACGGATCCACGAGGGACGCATGGGACTCGATCAGGCCACGGTCTGAGCATGCCACCGATCGAGCGGGCACTTCTCCGTACGGTTCCGTGGCTGGTCGCCGGTCTCGTCATGTCCATCCCGCTCTTGTTAGTCGATGTCTCCGACGAACCACTCGGGTGGTTCATCGCACAGTTGAGCGTCCTCGTTGCTTTGGGTATCGCTCTGACGGTCAGCCTCATGACGTACGGTGACGAACCGTGGTTCATCACCACCTCGTGGAGTCCCGCGATCCGTGAGACGGCGAGCGGTGTGGGCCTCGTCATCCTCGTAACCGGCACGGTCGGTCTCGTCACGCTTGCATCTTCGGCAGCGTTGCGGTTCGACCCATCGACCCAGTTCCTGCAGCTCATCTCGGCGCTCGACATCGCGTGGGCCGGTGCTGCCCTCATCATCGGCGTGCATCGCGCTGCGGCACGGGGTTGGGAGATCCTTGCCGGAGTATCGCTCGGCATCATTTGCGTATGGTCGATCTGGAGCTACCTCTCAGCGGTTGGTTTCGGCCCGGACGGGGCCTGGATCGTGTCGGCTCCAGATCTGATGCGCTACGTCCTTCCGTTCGATGTGGTCGCCGCCGTCATGGCCGTCATCGCGTTCCTCTTCGGTGTGCGAGCGAGACTTCACGCTACGGAACAGCCGAGCCCCCAGTCGTAAGGCATGAACTGCACCCTGGGTCGGTGCGTCCAGATGTAGGTCGCATCGTCGTGCGGGAACCAGTGAGCGATCGTGTCGCGCAATCTGGGGGTGTTCGCCGGAGCGAGGTTTGGCATTGCGTGGGGGTCCGTGAAGTCCCGTCCGTACCACTTGAAGACCGACGACAACCACAGCGTGTCGTCCGATCGCGAGACGGAGCCTCCTCCGTTCCGGATGAACGTTCGGAGCTGGTCGTCGAGTTGGGCGTCGAGCACGGTTCCGTGGAATGGCTCGGGTCGCAGCGTCGGACACGATGCTGATCCACACACGAGGGCACCGTGGATGCGAGGGTCACCAAATCGACGGATCTTCCCGTGTTCGATGTCATCGAGTGAGAGCGTTCTGCCTGCAATGGTCACCCACGGCTGTGTGAATGCTCCCGGTACCCGGAGCACCGACCCTGCATCGGTGTTGTACGCCTGTGCTGCGGTGCGCAAAGCACCAGCGTTGTACAGGTTCATCCAGAAGGCGAGAGCACCGGCCGGTTCGAGATCGTCGGGGTCGACGGTCTCCATCGTGTCACGGTAGGCCTCGAGCGCACCTGCGTTGTCCACCAGTGACGCGACACCGGATTCGAGGCAGGTTTCGAGAATCCATGTCAGGTCACTGTGGTCGACTTCCACCGAACTTGTCCGACGAGGTCGTGGCGCTGGGTGCCGCCGTGCTCGAAGCATGCTCCAGGCAGCACCGGCCGGGTTGGGTCCTGAGCTCATGACGAGGACAACGACGAGGGGGTGGGTTGTGTTCCCCGTCAGGAAGAGTCGGAGGTACTCAGACTTTCGGTGGCGTCCTCGTAGTCCTCTTCGGGAGTACGAAGAGAGCGCAGGATGATGAATCCGATGACCCCCGCAATCCCCGAGCCGATGAAGATCCCGAGCTTCGCCTCGTTCGCGAAGAGCTCATGTCGGAACGCAAGCTCGGAAACGAACAACGAGACGGTGAAACCGATCCCTGCGAGTGCGCCAAGGCCCATGATCGTCTTCATCGAGGTTCGGCGTGGGAGCACTCCGAGCTTCAGCTTGACACCGATCCAGGTGGCAAGCGTGATCCCGAGCGGCTTTCCGACCATCAGGCCGACGGCGACGCCGAGCAGGATCGGGCTGGTGAGCTGCTCGGCGAAGGTTGCCTCTGCGCCGATGAATCGGACGCCGGCGTTGGCAAGAGCGAACAACGGGACGATGACGAACGATGACCACGGGTGCAGAGCGTGCTCGATGCGGTTCAGCGGCGACACCGAGGCCTTGGCCACGGCTGCCAACTCGAGTGCATCCTGGTCGAGTCTTTCCTCGGCATGCGGAGATGCACGGTTGACGTCCCAACGGTCGAGAACGGCGACCGCCTTTTGGCGGAACGTCTCGTCCGAGTACTTGGCGTACACGGGTGTCATCAGACCTAACACGACACCAGCGATCGTTGCATGTACACCGGATTCGAGGAGCGAGTACCACACGAAGATGCCGACCGGTACGTAGAAGAGCATGCTCTGGATGCCCGAACGCTTGGCGATGGCCACGAGGCCAAGGCCGCCGATGGCCATCAGGAGGAACGTGACGTTGAGGGAATCTGTGTAGAAGATGGCGATGACGGCGATCGCACCGATGTCGTCGACGATGGCGAGGGCGAGCAGGAAGAGCTTCGCTCCAACGGCGACCCGGGAGCCGAGTAGCGCAACGACACCAACAGAGAAAGCGATGTCGGTGGCCATGGGGATACCCCAACCACGGATCGCCTCTGGGTCACCGGTTGGAATGACGAAGGCGAGGTAGATGAGCGCAGGGATCACCATGCCGCCGAGTGCAGCGAGCGCGGGGAGCGATGCCTTCTTGATCGAGTTGAGCTCACCAACGACGAGCTCACGCTTGATCTCGAGGCCGACCACGAAGAAGAAGATGGCCATCAACCCGTCGTTGACGAGGAGCTTGAGATTCTCGTTGAGGTGGATTGGACCGAAGATCAGCTCGAACTCTGTGTTGAAGAGGGCGAAGTAGCTCTCATACCACGGTGAGTTCGCCCACACGATCGCGACGATCGCAGCGATGAGGAGAAGGATGCCACCGGCCGCCTCGACCCGCGTGAACTGAAGGACGGGACGCAGGAACCGCTTCGGCACCAGCGTGTCCGATTCGATCCATGTGTCGTGAATACGGTCTTGATTATCGGCCATCGAGCCGCAAGCCTAGTGAGCTGGCGGGCGGAGACCCATGGCATGGTAAGACCGTTACCATCGCCGTACATGGGAGGAGCCGGTTGCTGATCGACATCATCAGGGTGCTTGCGGGTCTCGTGGTCCTGATCGTTGCTGCGGATCGCCTCGTGCTGTCCGCTGTGCGCATCGCAAAGACACTCAACGTGTCGACGATCATCATCGGTGCCGTCATCGTCGGTTTCGGAACATCCGTACCGGAGTTCGTCGTGTCCTCAGTTGCCTCCGCCCAGGGGAACCTCGACCTGGCGTTGAGCAACGTCGTTGCATCGAACACGTCCAACATCACCTTGGTGCTCGGAACGGCTGCTCTCATCGCAGCCATCTCGACGAAGCACGCGGTCATCAAGCGCGAAGGGTTACTGATGCTCGTCGCTGTGTCGGCGCTCGCTGTGATCCTCTTTCCCCAATCTGTCACCCGTATCGAAGGAGCGATCCTCGTCGTGGGCATGGCAGCCGCCATCTGGGCACTCGTGCGGTGGGGCAAGCAGAGCACCAACGAGGAGACAGACGGAGAGCTCGACGACATCGAAGCGGATCCCGACCGCTTGTGGGTCGAGGTGATCTACGGGGTTGCCTCGCTGGTCGCGACCATTGCGGCAGGTCAACAGCTCCTCGTCGGAGTCGAGAACATCGGATCGGCGATCGGTCTCTCTGTGGTGTTCATGGGTCTGATCACCGGGGTTGGCACGAGTCTCCCGGAGCTCTCGGCAGCGATAGCGGCGTCACGTCGCAAACAGTCCGACCTCGTGCTCGGCAACGTACTTGGCTCGAACGTGTTCAACTCGCTCGGGGTCGCCGGCCTTGCGATCTTCGTGCGACCGGGAACTCTCACGGCGTTGAGCCCCCTCCTCGTCGGGATGATGGTGGCCACAGCGCTCTTCGCCGGCATCTTTGCTGCAACGGCACAGCGCATCACGAGGCTCGAGGGTTTCGTGCTCGTCTTGCTGTTCCTCGTCTACGCAGCAATGTCGTTGTGAAGCCGTCGAACGCATCGATCATCGCTGCGCTTCGACAACTTGTCGACTACACCCGACTCGAAGATGGGCAGAGCCAGTCCTTCCGCACGAGGGCGTATGAGAAGGCCATCGATGCGATCGCCGCATCCCCACACGACGTTGCCGATCTATCGATCGAAGAGCTCAAAGCGATCGAGGGAGTCGGCGACTCGACGGCTCGCAAGATCGTCGAGTTCGTGGCGAACGGTCGTATCGGAAAGGTAGAGCGGCTCAAGGAACGATTCCCCCCATCGATGCTCGACCTGATGAAGATCCCCGGTCTCGGCCCCAAGACCGTTCTCACCCTCAAGGAGCATCTCGGCGTCGTGGACGTTGCAGGTCTCGAGGAGGCACTCGACAAGCAGCTCCTCCGGGACCTCCCCGGACTCGGAGCGAAGTCGGAGGAGAAGATCGCCCGCTCCATCGAGCTCCTCGGGATCCACTCGAGCGAATCGCGGACGCCGATCTTCGATGCCATGGGGATCGCTATGAGGGTGATGGCAGAGCTTCGCTCGTCGGTTGACATCGTTCGGATGGAGTACGCCGGGAGTCTCCGAAGACTGTCCGAGACGATCGGTGACGTCGACATCCTGGTTGGATCCGATGACCCTGAGGCGATCATTGCCCGGTTCCTCGAGCTTCCTGGAATCACCGCGACGCTTGGAGCAGGAGGGACCAAGGCTTCGATCGTCATCGACGATGTGATCCAGGTGGACCTACGTGTCGTTCCGGAGGGCAACTTCGGAGCAGCCTGGCTTTACTTCACGGGATCCAAAGGGCACAACATCGAACTACGGCAGCGCAGCCTCGATCGGGGACTCACGCTCAACGAGTACGCGCTGTCATCCGTCGAGTCCGGTGACGTCGTCGCGTCGGTGACCGAAGGCGAGATCTACGCTGCACTCTCCCTTCCGTGGATCACGCCCGAGATTCGGGAGGGAACAGGCGAGATCACAGTGGCAGACGAAGGGAGGCTGCCGACTCCGATCAGCCTTGAAGACATACGCGGTGACCTCCATGTTCACACCGACTGGTCCGGGGATGGCCGCAGCGGTCTCGACGAGATGCTCGACGCGGCTGTTGCACGTAGCCTCGAGTACGTCGCGATCACCGATCACGCGGAGAACCTGTACATGAACGGCCTCTCGAGAGAGCGGATGGTCGCCCAGCACGCCGAGATCGAACGCCACCGAGAAGAACGCGACGACATCACCATCCTCCACGGCGCCGAACTCAACATCGCGGCGGATGGCAGCATCGACTACGACCCGGAGTTCCTCGAGATGTTCGACATCACCGTGGCATCGGTGCACTCGCATTTCGACCTCGACGAGCCAGAGCAGACCGCACGGTTGATCGCAGCGATCGAGAACCCTGCCGTCTCGATCCTCGGCCATCCGACCGGGCGTCTCATCGGTAGACGACCGGCCATCCGATTCGATCTCGACGCCGTCCTCGAGGCAACTGCAGCGACGGGAACCGTCATCGAGATCAACAGCAGCCTGCAGCGTCTCGATCTCCCCGCGACGTTCCTGCGGAGGGCGGTCGGCGTGGACGGTGTCCGGTTCGCGATCTCGACGGATTCTCATCACACAGCGAGCTTCGCGAACCTTCAATGGGGCGTCGCCCTGGCCCGAAAGGGCTGGGTCTCCACCGACAAGGTGGTCAACTCCTTGCCAAAGGATGAATTCCTGGCCTCGATGAGCCTGTAGCGGAACGATTCGCACCGAATCCGTGTTCAATGTCGGTGATGACCACGCAAGAAACACACAAGGCCGGACGTCGATCGGGGTGGGCAGGCGTCGCAGGCGTCGCCGTTGCCCTCGGGGCGACAGAACTCTTCGCAGGCATGTCGGACTCCGTGCCGTCTGCCATCTCAGCTATCGGAACCTACGTGATCGATGCGTCACCATCGTGGCTCAAGACCTTTGCTATCTCGACGTTCGGGACTGCAGACAAGGCCGTGCTCGCCGTCAGCATCTTCGTCGTATCCCTTCTCATCGGCTGGTTCCTCGGGAAGGTGTCCATCAACAGAGCCTGGCCGATCGTGAGCGGGTTCATCGTTGCCGGGATCGTCGGTATCACAGCTCAGATGACACAGCCGGGTGTCGGAGTGCCGGCCTCCGTTGCCTCGACGATGATCGCGATGGGTCTCGGTATCGTCGTCTGGTACGGGATCAAGCTCTGGGCCGATCCTGTACGGATGGACACCGTGACGTCCGACGACGTTCCCGACATAGCGCGCCGTCGTCTCATGCTCGGCCTTGCCGGTGCAGCCACGGTCACCGTGGTAGCGATCGGCATCGGTCGGGGCAAGATCCGTGGACGCGCCGAGGCCCAACGAGCGGCATTGACGCTTCCCGAGGCCATCGAGATCGAGATCGACCCGACGGCGGCACACGACTTCGGCCTCGGGGGAGTTCCGCCGATCGTCGTGGGGAACGCGACCTTCTACCGGATCGATACCGCGCTCGTCGTTCCGACGATCGATCCGGAGGAGTGGACGCTGACGATCAAGGGCATGGTCGACAGAGAGGTCGTGCTCACCTACCAGGACATCGCAGCGATGCCTCTCGTCGAGCGGTACGCCACCCTGTCGTGTGTGTCGAACGAGGTGGGAGGCAGGCTGGTCGGCAACGCACTGTGGACCGGGGTGTTCCTGCGTGACATCCTCGATCTGGCCGGCGTCCAACCCGGCGCAGAGCAGGTCGTCGGCCGGTCGATCGACGGCTGGACGTCGGGGTTCCCCGTCGAGATGGCGTTCGATGATCGTGACGCCATGCTCGTGACCGGCATGAACCGTGAGGTGCTCCCTGCAAACCACGGTTTCCCTGCTCGGCTCGTCGTGCCAGGCCTCTACGGGTACGTGTCTGCGACGAAGTGGATCACGGAGATCGAACTCACCACATGGGACGCCTTCGACGGGTACTGGATCCCTCGTGGATGGTCCAAGGAAGGACCGATCAAGACACAGTCCCGAATCGACCGGCCCCGCAACGGTGCGAAGGTCGAAGCGGGGTCCTACACCCTCGGAGGCGTTGCGTGGGCACCGACACGAGGTGTCGAGTTGGTCGAGGTACGTGTCGACGGTGGCGCGTGGCAGTTCGCAGAACTCTCCGAGTCCCTCTCGGAGAACTCATGGATCCAATGGAAGCTCGATACCGAGTTGGCCGAGGGAGAGCACATCATCTCCGTGCGGGCCACCGACAGCACCGGCTTCACCCAGGGTGAGCAGGAAACCTCACCCGCCCCCGACGGCGCCGAAGGCTGGAACACGATCCGGATCAAAGCCGAGACGGTGTAGCCATTCGGTCCCCCCTTCAGGGGGACCGAATGGCTACGTAGGAGCGATGCAGGGGGGAGTGCGAGCCTTCTTCTGTCCTCCCCTTCAGGGGGGACGGCAGAGCGACGTAGGAGCGATGCAGGGGGGAGTGCGAGC
>CAYLVM010000058.1:0-14971 GCA_964387145.1 uncultured Acidimicrobiaceae bacterium | reverse complement strand
CCCTTGTGGTAGCGCTCGACCAGCACGGCGTCGCCCTCTCGTCGGGATCTGCCTGTAAGACCGGCAACCCGGAACCCACCCATGTCCTCGTTGCAATGGGCAAGACCGCTCGAGCTGCGCACTGCGCGTTGCGGTTCTCTCTGTCTCACCACTCGACCGACGCCGATGTCGACGATACGATCGAGGCGATGGCCGATGTACTCGAGGAGATGGAGACCACCGTTCGCTTCCTCTCGTGCAAGTGAGAGGCTCCGCCCGAACGACACCAACTACCAGGGTGCTCCGCCCTACCAGACGCCCGAGTCGAGGTACTCGTTGATCGAGGCTGCAGCCCGGCGCCCGGCTCCCATCGCTAGGATGACCGTGGCTCCCCCGGTGACGATGTCGCCCCCGGCAAAGACTGCCTTCTTTGCAGTACGGCCCGTCTCGGGGTCCGCAACGATGGTGCCCCACGCCGTCTGTTCGAGGTCGGGAGCCGTTCTGTGGATGAGTGGGTTCGGTTCGTTGCCGATGGCGACGACCGCTATGTCGATGGGGATCTCGAACTCGTCACCGGGGATCGGCTGGGGTCGGCGCCTCCCACTGTCGTCGGGTTCACCAAGCACCATGCGCTGGAACCGGGCACCCGTGAGCCATCCGTCCTCGTTTCCGATGAGTTCGATCGGTGATACGAGCGTCTCGAAGCCAATGCCCTCAGCCCTGGCATGGGCCACCTCTTCGGCACGTGCAGGCATCTCGGCGTCACTGCGGCGGTAGAAGATGGTTGCCGGGTCGGCACCGAGTCGCCGCGCAGTGCGCACCGCGTCCATTGCGGTGTTGCCACCACCAAAGACGGCGATCGTCTTTCGATACAGGTCGAGTAACGGGGTCTCGGCACCAGGCGCATAGGAACGCATCAGGTTGATGCGTGTCAGGAACTCGTTCGCCGAGTACACGCCAACGAGGTTCTCACCGGGCACGCCGAGGAACCTCGGCAGACCGGCGCCGACACCGATGAACACCGCGTCGTACCCCTCGTCGGCGAGCAGCTCGTCGATCGTGTCGATCATCCCGATGACGGCGTTCATCTCGAATCGGACACCCAGGTCTGCGAGCTGGTCCACCTCAGCCTTGACGATCTCCTTGGGGAGGCGGAACTCCGGGATCCCATAGACGAGCACACCACCGAGTTCGTGGAGTGCCTCGAACACGGTGACGTCGTGGCCGGCCTGGATCAGGTCCGCGGCACATGCGAGCCCTGAAGGACCGCTCCCGACGACGGCGACGCTCTTGCCGGTCTTGGTGATCGTCGGTGTAGCCGTGGAACCCCCGCGCTCACGCTCATAGTCGGCGACGAACCGTTCGAGGTGACCGATGGCAAGGGGCTTGTACCTCTTGACGAGAACGCATGCGCCTTCGCACTGGTCCTCCTGGGGGCACACCCGCCCGCAGACGGCAGGGAGGAAGTTGTCCCGCTTGATGACATCGGCCGCGTCGCTGAACTGCTCATCGGCGACGAGTCGGACGAACTCGCGAATGTCGATGCCCACCGGGCACCCATCGATGCACGTCGGCTTTGCACACAACAGACACCGCTCCGCTTCAGCAACGGCCTGTTTCGCCGTGAATCCGAGGTTCACTTCTTCGAAGTTCACCGACCGGTCGTGCGCATCCTGCTCCGGCATCTCGTGTCGGGGAATCTTGAGCCGCTCCCTGCGGGTGAGTTCGCGAGCCATCAGGAGGACCCCACCGGATCGACGTGTCTGTGCTCTTCGGTGAACTCTTCGTTGCGGTAGTACTCGAACGCCGTGTACGTCTTGTTGCGTCGATCGAGAAGGTCGAAGTCCACCAGATGGGCATCGAAGTCGGGACCGTCGACACATGCGAACTTGGTCTCGTCGCCCACCGAGACCCGACAGCCACCGCACATCCCGGTGCCATCCACCATGATCGGGTTGAGGCTCACGACCGTGTCGATACCGTGCGGCCGGGTCACCCCGGCAACGGCACGCATCATCGGGATGGGGCCGACAGCGATAACATGGTCGATAGCGGGACCGTCGGCGATCAGCTCAGCGAGCTTGTCGGTCACGAAGCCGTGGTATCCGTAACTCCCATCGTCCGTGGTCGGGTACACCTCGGCACACACCTCTTGCATCTCGTCCTCGAGGAGCACGTACTCACGGCTCCGTCCGCCGATGATGGCGACCACATCGTTCCCCGCCTCGGCGAGAGCCACGGCAGTCGGATATGCAATGGCGGTACCGACACCACCTCCGATGACGACCGCCCTTCCGTACTCATGGATCTCAGAAGCCATGCCGAGGGGCCCGGCAAGGTCGTGCACGGAGTCGCCGGCTTCGAGCTCGTTGAGGGTGCGGGTGGTCTTGCCGACACCCTGGACGATGAGAGAGATCCATCCCTCGTCGGGGTCCGAGTCGACGATGGTGAGCGGGATCCGCTCCCCTGTGCCGGTGACCCGGATGATGACGAACTGACCGGCCTTGCGCTTGCGAGCCACCTTGGGTGCTTCGATACGGAAGTACTTGACCTCTGGAGCAAGCACACGAGTTTCCAGAATGCGGTTCATGAGTTCACCACCAGGTTGAGGCCCATCGATCGATTCACCTCACATGGGTGAATCTCGAACGGAAGTTTAGCGCCAATGGTGATCGTCTCCTCTCCCGGCACGACCCGATCCGATCACGCGATGCTGTGGGAAGCGATGTGGGTTCGCCCACCGTGCCGGTCCGGGCATCCGTGCGGAGAATCTTCACGAATTCGGGGTCTCTCCACCGGAAGGATCAGCTTCGTGCAACAACGGGGATCTCCGCAGACCCGGATCGAAGACAGGTGAGGACCTTCCGATGGAGTAGAGGATTCGCCACGACGACATCGCACGAAGGCTTGGCCAAGACGACACCTTCCATATCGGTCACGAGAGCCCCAGACTCGGCTGCGATGACGATCCCCGCGGCGGTATCCCACAGACCGAGTCCCTGCTCCCAGAACGCATCGCTTCGACCACTCGCAACATCGCAGAGATCCAGGGCGGCTGCACCAAGACAACGCACGGTCAGCACCTGGGGAGTGATTGCAGTCCACTCCTCGAGATTCGATCCCTTCGAGAAGTCGTACGGAAACCCTGAGGTAACGACCGCATCAGCCAGGTACCCGACATCGGAACAGGTGAGTGTTTCCTCGCCGAGGTACGCACCGCCCCCGATGCTCGCGTAGTACGTCTCGCCTCGTGGCGGACAGGTCACGACACCCATCGCACCAGCTTCACCGTCGTAGAACGCTATCGAAGTGCCCCACCTCGACTGGCCTTTGAGGAAGTTCGTTGTACCGTCCAAGGGATCGATGAACCAGCGCCGTCCGGACTCAGGCCGTCCAACGACCCTGATCGATTCCTCCGCGATGATGCCATCTGAGGGAAAGGCCTCACGGATGGCGTCGACGATCAGCCTCTGCGCTGCAAAGTCAGCCTCAGACACAAGTTCGCGGCCACTCTTGTGTCGCTTCCGGACATCTCGAGTCGCGTAGTCGAGCAGCAGGTCCCCTGCTGCTTCGGCGACCTCGAGCGCAAGTACGAGTTCGGCGGTCGTCTCGCCCGCGGTGCTCCTCATCGGAAGAAGTGGAGTCGGTTCCGGTCGAAGACGAACTCAGAGAACTCCCCTTCGACGAGACCACCCAGCCACCGTGAGTCGACAACTGCTCGCAGGGGTTGGCTCCCCCCGACTCGCAGCGACAGCACCGCTCGTGCCCCGAGAGGCTCGATGACATCGACGAGTGCTTCGAAGGGCTCCGTTGCCTCCTGCTTTGGTAGGTCATCGATGAAATGAATGTGTTCGGGACGTACACCAAGCGTCACCGGCCCTGGGAGCCCATCGAGTGCAGTGATACGGATGCCACGACCCTCATAGACACCACGGGCGATCTCGCCTTCGATCAGATTCATGGCCGGACTTCCGATGAAGGTCGAGACGAACGTGTTCGTTGGATGGTCGTACACGTCCTGGGGCCTGCCGCGTTGCTGGATGCTCCCTGCGTTCATCACCACCAGCTCATCGGCGAGAGCCATCGACTCCTCTTGATCGTGGGTCACATACACCATGGTGGCACCGAGCGCCCGCTGGAGACGGAGCAGCTCCGTCCTCATCTCGACTCTCAATTTCGCGTCGAGATTCGACAGCGGTTCGTCGAAGAGGAAGACCTCGGGCTCGCGTACGATCGCCCGCCCGATGGCAACCCTCTGCTGCTGGCCTCCCGATAGCTCACCCGGCTTCCGGTCGAGAAGCTCCTCCACGTTCAGGAGATTCGCTGCGTACTCGACCCGCTCATCGATCACCGCCTTGCTCTTCTTGCGTGCCCGCAGTCCGAACGAGATGTTGTCGCGCACCGAGAGATGCGGATAGAGGGCATAGTTCTGGAACACCATGGCGATGTTGCGGTCCTTCGGCTCCAGGTCGGTGACGTCGCGGTCGCCGATGAATATGCGACCCGACGTCGGTTCGACGAGGCCGGCGATCATCCGAAGGGACGTCGTCTTGCCACAGCCGGACGGACCAACGAGAACGGTGAACTGTCCTTCCTCGATCTCGAGGTCGATGCCATCGACGACGTTCTTGGGGCCGTACCGTTTCGTGAGTCGCTCGAGTCGTATACCTGCCATCAGCCCTTCACACCTCCACCGGACAAACCTTGTATGAGTCTTCGCTGGACGAAGAAACTGGCAATGAGCACCGGGACGACCGATATGAGGATCGCCGCCGACATGGTGCCGAGTTCCACGCCACGGAACGTGTTGAACCCCGCGATCGCCACCGGCAACGTCCGCGTATTGCCACCGGCGAGGATCAGCGCGTAGAACAGATCGTTCCACGACAAGATGAAAGCGAATATTGCTGCGGCACCAAGCCCGGGAAGAACCTGCGGGAGCACGACCTTCCAGAACGCCCGGACACGTCCATAGCCATCAACGCGGGCTTGCTCCTCGAGCTCGTCGGGGACCGCATCGAAGAACCCGATCATGAACCACGTGACCACCGGGACGACGAACGTCAGATGTGCGGGGATGATGGCGAAGAGCGTATCGCGTACACCTGCGCTGAGGGCGAGGAAGAACAGGGGGATCACGAGCACGGCGGGTGGCATCATCTCTGAGAGAAGGACGGTGAACCGTGTCTTGTCTCCCCCGGTACGCAACTTCGATATCGAGTACGCGGCCAACGTCCCCGAGACCAGAGCGATCACAACGGTGACGACACCGACCACGACCGAGGTCGCGGCGCTCCCGAGGATCCCTCCCTCGACGACGGCCTTCCAGTTGACGAGGGTCGGAGTGAAAACGAGCCGGGTCGGGTCGGAGAGGTCTGCCTGGCTCTTGATCGAACTGATGACGACCCACGCGTAGGGGAAGACAACGACCACGAGCGCAACACCGATCAGGACCCTGCGAAGTCGGTTCATCACCGCGGCACCATCCTTCGATAGCCGACAACGACGATCAACAGCACGATGACGACCAGCACGAGTGCCATGGCTGCAGCTTCACCGAGGCGGAAGAACTGGAAACCTGTCTTGTACACCTGGTACTGGATCGTCTCAGTGGCGGTTCCCGGACCGCCCTTGGTGATCGCGAACACGTACTCGAACACTTTGAATGCGTCGAGGGCACGGATGATGACTGCGACCACGATGACCGGCTTCAACAGGGGAAGTGTGACGTTACGGAAGGTGAACCATGCGTCGGCACCGTCGACGCGGGCAGCCTCGTACGGTTCGGCAGGGAGGCTCTGCAGTCCCGCAAGAAGCATGAGGATCATGAGCGGCGTCCACTGCCACACGTCGATGAGGACGATCGATACAAGGGCGAGGCGCGGGCCGAAGAAGTCGATCGTGACGCCAAAGACGGTGAGCAGACGAGGGATCAAGCCGAGTTGCTGGTTGAGGAGGAACCGGAACATGAGGCCCACAGCTATCGGCGTCACGAACATGGGGGTCAGGAGTACCGCCCTGGTGGCGTTCTTGAGCCATCTTTGGCGGTAGAGGGCCATCGCGATGACCATCCCGATGACGAGTTCGAGACCGACAGCGCCGATGACGAAGAGGAACGTGTTGCGAAGCGAGTCGATGTAGGTGTTGTTGGATGCGAGGCTGAGGTACTGGTCGATACCCACGAACCGTGTCTGGCCCGGCTTGGTGATCGTGAGGTTCGTGAACGAGATCCAGACGCTGTAACCGAACGGATAGGCGAAGAACACGGCGAACAGGCCAACGAGGGGTGCCATGAACATCCACTTCGTCAGCCTGCGCCGCATCCTCGGGTTGCGCGGTGAGGAGCCGCTGGGGCTCCTCACCGCTGCTTCCTTGACATCAGCCACCCTGGTTGAGAACCTCCTGGGCGCGAGCCGCCGCGTCGGTGATCGCCGCATCGACGGATTTCTGCCCGGCGACCGCCGCGTTGAGCTCTTCGCCCACCACGTTGATCATCTCCTCGGCGTTCGGACCGTCTGCAAGAGGCATTGCATCCTCGAGGATCGCGGCAACCGTCGTGTAGTACTCCTCGCCGAATCCCTGCGACCATACGTCGGGATCGTTCATCACGCTGGCACGAACGGGCGCACCCCCGGCGATGACTCTCGCTGTTGCCTGCTCCTTACCGCTGATCCATGAGACGAAGGTCCAGGCTGCATCCTTGACGTTCGAGTTCTCAGGGAGCGACCAGTACCAGGCTCCGAGCACGGACTTGCCTCCGGGAACCTCAGCGACCTTGAACTCGCCGGTGAGATCGCCGGCAGGGCCATCAGGACTGTTGAGCGTCGGGAGCATCCAGTTGTACGAGATCATCTGGGCTGCCTGGCCACCGGCCACAGCTCGCAGCGACTCGTCGAACGACCAGTTGAGCGAGTTCTGCGGTGCGTACGAGTTGTAGAACTCGATGTACGTCTCGAGCGCGGTCCGCGCTTCGGGACTGTCGAGTATGACCTTGTTGTCGGCATCCTGGATAGCGCCGCCTGCAGCGAAGAGGTAGTTCGCCCACTCTTCGAAGATCTTGTAACCCTTCTGGGGCTGCATTGCAATGCCGGCCATGTCCGCTGTCGTCAGTGCAGCTGCCGCTGCTCCGAACTCCTCGAGCGATGTGGGGGCTTCGAGACCCGCTGCTTCGTAGAGGTCGGTTCGGTAGATCAGGCTCAACCCGTAGTTGTAGAAGGGGATACCGAAGATCCCGCCATCGACTTCAGCGATGGTCCTCAGTGGCTCCGAGAAGTCCTCGTAGTCGTAGCCATCGGTCGACGAGATACGCGATGTGAGGTCTTCGAGGAAGCCGGCAGACGCGAAGTCGTACATCCAAGGATTGTCCACGATGATCAGGTCGAAGGTCGGATCCGATGCAAGGAACGACGACACGACACGGTCCCGCATCTGGTCATAAGGCATCGCTTCGATCTCGATGGTGATATCGGGGTACACCGCGTTGAAGTCGGCGACCATCGCACTGACGATGTCCGTGTCGGGAACTTCCTCCATGATGACGCGCACCGTGGCCGTCTCACCGGCCTCCGGGGCTGCCGTCGTCGTCGTCGCGTCGCCCTCACCGGAACTCGAAGAGCATGCGCTGGCGACCAGTGCAAGCACAGCGAACAGCACCACGAGCGTGCTTCGTATCTTTCGTTTCTTGATCATATCTTCTCCTTGTTGTCGTCCTGGTGTCTCCACCGACCCTGAAGGTCGATCAGTCCATGAAGGCGCCGCCGTTGACAGAGATCGCCTCTCCTGTGATGAACCTCGCCGCGTCGCTCAAGAGGAACGCGACAACGGATGCCACATCCTCTGGAGTTTCGAGACGACCCATGGGTGTGTCGGCGATGTAGAGGCGCTTGACCTCATCGACGTCGACGCCTCGCAGACGCGCCTCCCACGCCAGCTCCCGTTCCTGCATGCCGGTAACGACATACCCGGGGCACACGGAGTTGACGCGGATCCCCGAGGGTGCGAGTTCGGCCGCCATCGCCTGGGTGAGGCCGACGACCGCGAACTTCGAGGCCACGTAGTGAGCGAGGAACGGTGCTGCACCCGCTTTCCCTGCCATCGACGCGACGTTCACGATCACGCCATCGACGTTGGAGGCCTGGAATCTGCGGGCTGCTTCCTGCCCTGCAAGGAACGCGCCTTTGGCGTTGATGTCCATGTTGCGGTCCCACTCGTCCTGTGGGATCTCGGTGAATGGGAACATCGAAGAGACACCGGCGTTCGAAACCCAGCCGGTGAGCGGGCCAAAGGCCCTCTCCGCTGCGTCGGCGGCTATCACCAGCGATTCGGGATCCGTGACGTCGAGCCTGAGGCCAAGCGTGCCGAGTTCTTCCGCCACGACCTGGGCTGCGGCCTCGTCGATGTCGGTGACGATCACCCGGTCTCCGCGACCAGCGAGTTCCTTGGCGATCGCTGCACCGATTCCAGCACCGGCACCGGTGATGAGCACGTTCATGTGAGCACCTCTTTCAACGCGGGGTAGAGCTTCCGGTAGACCTGATAGGCCTCTTCGTACCGAGGGTCTGGATCGGGTTCAATCGGGTTCGATACGTCGAGCATCCCGGCGATCGTCGTCCAATCATCGATGACTCCGGTCCCGACACCGGCCGCGAATGCAACACCAAAGGCAGATCCCCCTGTGAACTCAACGGGTTCAACTGGTTGCCCGAGGACATCGGCGATGATCTGAGTCCACACGCGCGACTTGCTTCCGCCGTCAGTGAGTCGGATACGTGTGGGCGAGAACCCGAGCTCCTCGAACACCTCGAGGTGATGCCGGAACCCGTACGCGACCGATTCGAGAACTGCTCGGAACAGGTCTCCACGCCGATGCCCGAGATGCAACCCGATGAATGCTCCTCGGGCGCTCGGGTCGTTGATGGGGGTCTTCTCCCCGAGGAGATAGGGAAGGGCTACAACACCCGAGGCGCCCGGGGAAGACTGAGCCGCTTCCGCGTCGAGTTGTTCAAGGGACACAGACCCGGCGAGCTCGCGTTGGAACCATCGGATGAAGCTCCCGCTGGCAGCCATGCACCCGTTGGGGAGGAACCGGCCGGGGACAAGGTGGAAGTCGAGGTAGAGGCGATCGTCGACCACGGGATGATCGGTGGTAAGCAGGATGTCCCCCGCCCCTCCGAGCTTGACGACGAGGTCGCCTTCTTCGATCGCCCCAGCAGCGAACGCTGATGAGACATGGTCTGCAGCACCAGCTACGACCGGTGTTCCGGGACGCAGACCAGTGGATCGTGCGACCTCGTTCTCAACCGTCCCCACAACTGTGGACGGGTCGTTGATCGGTGGCAGGAGACGCTGATCGACGTTGGCCGCCTCGAGGATGTCGGGTGCCCATCCGCCTGTGTTCAGGTCATACAGGCCGCTTTCGAGCGCCCAGTTCCGTTCGATCGTCGGGGTCCCCGTCAGACGGTACGTGATGAAGTCGTAGGAGCCCATGATCCAGCGCACCTTGGACCATGTCTCGGGTTCGTTCCGTTGGATCCACAGCAGGGTCGGCGCCACCGACTGCTGCGTGATGGGAGAGCCGGTCCTCGAGATGATCTCGGTGTCGGGGAACCGATCTCGTAACTCTGCGATCTCTGCGACGGCTCTGCTGTCGTTCTGCTGGATGGAGGGTCGCAGGACCTCACCGTTGTGGTCGACGAGGACAACACATGGAACCATCCCACTGACACCGACGGCATCGATGCTCGTGGTGGCCGTCACCTCTTGCACCATGTCCACCGTGTTGCTCCACCACTGAGCGGGGTCCTCCTCCGCCCAACCCGGGTGAGGCGAACTCAGGTCGCACGAACGCATCTTGCTGCCGATGATCCCCGTCTCGATATCGAACACGACGGCTTTCGTCGCCGTCGTTCCGATGTCGATCCCGAGGAGTGCCGTCATCCGCGAGCTGCCTCCACGAAACGTTTCGCACGGCCCGGGTCGACCGGGTTCCATGTATATCCGTCGACCTTCAGGTCAGAGCCGACGATCGCTCCATCGGCGACCGACAGGAACGACGCGATGTTCGTGCTCTTCGCTCCTGTGTTGACGAGTACAGGGGCATCGTCGCGAACGGCCGATTTCGCTTCCTCGAGCGCCGCGAGATCGGGCTCGGCTCCAGCCATCGGCCCCGAGATCAAGATCGCGTCCGGGATACTCGACACGACCGTCGAACGCGCGACGTCGTGCAAGCTGCGCCTTCCGATCGGGGAGGCGAACTCGGGGGTGATGTTCATGAAGATGGCGACGGCGTCCGCATCGAGGCGACGGCGCTCTCGTAACAATGCGCCGGCGTCGGTACTCCACGGACCCATGTCTGATTCGTAGAAACCCGTCACGACTTCGCGCATGAACGACGCCCCGGTAGCTACTGCGATGGCAAGAGCCGCCGCCGCATCCCACAGGAAGTCTGCACCGAACGGTATCGCCCGCGGTGCTGCTTCAGCGATGACGCGGCTCATGACGGCAACACCGTCGTAACCGGCTTCGAAGCGGTATGGCCGGTCACCCTCGTTGCAGAACATCACTGCATCGAAGCCTGTATCGACCAGGATCTCGACGTCTCGCTTGAGTGAGTCGATCAGACCGGCGATCCCGGCATCGGCGTCATAAAGGGGTGTCCCCGGTAACGGTGGCACGTGTGCCATTGCGATGAGCGGTTTGTCCTCAGGAAAGATCCGATGGAAGCGTTCGTTCACGCCAACATCACCTCCACAGTGTCTTGTAGGGCCTCGATGTCATCGTCTGGGACATCGGGCCGGTCGTCGGTCACAACTACGTCGATCTCAGTAAGTGGGCAAACCTTGGCGAAGGCAACGTTCCCGAGCTTTGAGCGATCTGCGACAACCATGCGCGATTGTGCCGATTCAAGGGCTCTGCGCTTGACTCTCGCGTCGTCGAGGTTGTACTCGGTAACGCCTGCGGTTGGATGGATACCGCCGACGCCCATCACGAAGTGGTCGAAGATGAAGTTCTCGAAAGCCACTTCGGCGAGCGGCCCGACGAGGGACAGCTCGCCGGGGCGTATGGATCCGCCCGTCAGCATGAGGCGGATTCCTGGGCTATCTGCAAGTTCGGTGGCGATGCGCAGGCTGGGCGTGAGAACGGTGAGCTGAGACCGATTCCGCAGCAGATGGGCGACGGCAAGGGTCGTCGAACCGACATCGATGATCACCGTATCACCGTCGTGGATACGTGACGCGGCGAGGTTGGCGATGCGCTCCTTCGCCGACTGAGCGAGAAGGGCGCGGCTTGCAAACGGTGGTTCGTACGAACCGGAAACAGCAGCGACCGCTCCTCCGTGGGTGCGTTTGAGGAGTCCCTGCTGTTCGAGTGTCTCGAGGTCTCTGCGGATCGTCATGTCCGACACGTCACAGAGTTTCTGGAGATCCGCAACGCGAACGCTGCCTTGCGAGGCAAGGCTCTCGAGGATCAATCCCTGGCGTTGTTCGAATTGCATGTTTGATCAAACATAGTTTGTGTGCGTTTCGATGTCAAACAGACAAATACATGTTGATATCACCGTGAACCGTGCGAACCGCTACCGTCGTCGGTGAGTGCCTACCGGATACTTGCAGCCGTCCAGGCCGTGTTGCTGGTCGCACGGAGATGAAGGCGAGGATGCCGTCTGCTCGACCGGGCCAGCTTGGGTGACACGGCGGGTTCCCGGAATCGGGTCGTGGGGTACGGGGCGTTCGCACTCGGGCTGCAGGCGTGAACCAGCTCAATCCGTGAAGGTGACAGGGAGCCGCCGTGCACCCCATGTGCCGGGTCCTCCCGGATCGAAGACCCCGACGCACAGGGTTCTGCACTCCTTGCAGCGGCCGACGGTGTCGAGCCCCCACCGGCCCAGTCGGTACCCATCGCGTTCGATGAGGGTGGATCCACATCGATGGCAGTACGTGGTCTGTCCAACCGGGTCGTGGACGTTGCCCGTATAGACGTGTCGGATCCCGTTGTTGAGCGCGATCTGTCTCGCCATCGTCAACGTCCCGGGTGGGGTGGAAGGTACGTCCAGCATCTTGAAGTCCGGGTGGAACGCAGAGAGGTGCAGGGGTACGTCGGGTCCGAGATGTGCAGCGATCCACGACGTGAGCTGGTGAACGTCGTCGGGCGAATCGTTGAGTCCAGGGATCAGCAGCGTCGTCACCTCCAGCCACACGTCCGTCTCGCCACAGATGTACTCGAGCGTCTCGAGGATCGGTCCGAGATGGCCTCCACACACCCTCTGGTAGAACTCCTCGGTGAACCCTTTGAGGTCGATGTTCACCGCATCGATGTTCGCGTAGAACTCGGCCCGTGGCTCCGGCATCACGTACCCGGCAGTGACGGCAACCGACTTGATTCCTCGCTCACGACAGGCAACGGCAACGTCGATCGCGAACTCGTGGAAGATGACGGGATCGTTGTAGGTGAACGCGACGCCGACACACCCGAGCTCGTGGGCACGCTCCGCGATGTCGCTGGGTGTTGCCCGATCCGCCAGAGTGTCGTGCTTGCGGGATCTCGAGATGCTCCAGTTCTGGCAGAACCGACAGGCCAGGTTGCACCCCGCGGTCCCGAACGACAGGATGGGTGTCCCGGGAAGGAAGTGGAACAGTGGCTTCTTCTCTACCGGATCGACACAGAAGCCGCTCGCCCGGCCATGGGTCGTGAGCACGATCTCGTTGTCGAGACGGGCACGCACGAAGCAGAGGCCCCGTTGACCCTCGTGCAGCTTGCACGAGCGCGGGCACAGGTCACACCGGATTCGGCCGTCGTCCAGCGTGCTCCAGTACCTTGTCGCTGCGGTCGATCCCGCGGATACACGCGATTGCATTCACTTTGAAAGCTACACCGCGATCACGACGATGGGGAGAGTGTCGAGCAGTGGGGGCGGTCAGGTCGGGGAGTCCCCCTCGACCAGGTCTGATACTCCCGTCGGTGACCACGGACCGACGAGACCGAGACCATAGGTGATCGCGATCGAGGTGATCACGGCGACCGCGATCACCGACGCTGCAGGTGGCCCGACACCCACGACGTAGATGCCGAGAACAACGATGCTGAACGGGATCCCTGCAATGGCCGCGGTCGCCGCCATGGTCGCACCCACGGCAAGAGCAAGCGGGAAGACAGGGAACAACAGATGGATGGCGGCACCGACCGTCCCACCGATGAAGAAGGTCGGGAAAAACGGGCCACCGTAGAAGCCGCTGGTCATGCTGATGGACAGGGTCACGATCTTGAGTGCCACGACAACGAGAAGGAGGCCGACCCCGAGCTTTGCAGGGTCATCGACGACGACGCCGAGGGCGTCGATACCGGAGAACATGGTCGCAGGCATCACGAAGGCAATGACCCCGAGGACGACGCCTCCGAGCCCGGCGCGTACGATCACCGGACCCGGGATCCGCAGTGCGATTCGACCGCTGAGCTTTCCGATCGCTCCGATGGCGATCCCGAGGATGGCCCCCACGACACCGATACCGACAGCACCAAGGAGGTACCACGTCGAGAACTCGAACTCGGGGAACGAGTAGATCCCGAGGAACGGGGAGCCGAGGAACGGGTACACGATGGCGAACGCAACGATGCCAGAGACACCTCCCGGGATGATGTGACGGAACAGCAGCCCGACACCGCGTTCGCGTTCGAGCTCGAACGCGAACAACGCCCCGATGAATGGGGAGCTGAGCAGGGCACCAAGGGCACCCGCCGCGCCGCTGAACGTCGCCGTGCGGGTCTCCTCGACCGATGCGTTCGCACGTTGTGTCAGCATGTTCCCGAATCCTGTCGCAGCCGTCACGAGCGGCGCCTCCGGTCCAAGGCTCGCCCCACCCACGAGCGAGACGAACGAGACCACAACGGCACCCGGCGCCGTCCTCGGATCGGTGCGCCCCTCCTCGAGCTCTTCGATGAATCCTGCGATCCGCGGCGGGAGACGGAACACGACGTAGAGCCCTCCAACGACGAGCCCAGCTGCGACAGGGATCAGGGCCGCACGGACACCTCCGGAGAACCAGTCGAAGGACTCCCCGAGGTCGCCCCACAGGGCGCCTCGTACGACGTGCTCGGCCCCGATGAACACGACGGCGAAGGCACCGCCGAAAGCGCCGATCAGCGCGGAACGCGCGAGAACCACCCAGTAGGCGGCGGTTCGCAGCGGAGGACGGTCGTCGGGCACGGCGACATCGTACAGCGAGCGGGCATCGATGACGGTCGATCCGGTGTCGAACGAGTCCGTGTCACCCGGCCAGATCGGCGACGACTGCACCGGTGATGGCAACGAGTTCCCGGGGAGCGAGCTGCACCTGGAGGCCACGACGACCTGCCGAGACCCAGATGGTGTCGTGATCACAGGCCGATGTGTCGAGGAACATCGGGAGCGCCTTGCGTTGGCCGAACGGGCTGATACCTCCAACGACGTACCCCGTCAGGCGCTGTGCTTCTGTCGGGTTGGCCATGACGGCGTGCTTGCCACTAGCCGCACGGGCGAGCCTCTTCAACGACAGCTTCCCGGACACGGGAACGATCCCGACGACCGGCCGGCCATCGACATCGGCGACGAGCGTCTTGAACAGGCGCCGAGGGTCGACCCCGAGAGCATCAGCTACCGCCTCACCGTACGACTCGCCACCTGCAATCGGGTCGTACTCGTGGAGCGTGTAGCCGATTCCCGCTTGCTCGAGCAACTGGACGGCTCTGGTGCCTCGTGCCATCGGCCCATTATGACCCGGTTTCGGTCTGGTGTGCCGTCGACGTGAGCAGCGAACCTCGAAGGTAGGCGAACAACAGGCACCTCTATCACTTCGGGAACCACGCACCGAACTCTGGCGATACCGCGCCTAGAACCGCTCGACGTGAACCTGGCCGGGCGTGGTACGGGTGTGCTCGACGAAGCTCTCTGCGGTGAGAACCGCGACCATATCTTCGATCATGCCAGGGACACCGCAGAGGAAGACGTCTGTGCCCCCGG
>CAYLVM010000057.1:0-15143 GCA_964387145.1 uncultured Acidimicrobiaceae bacterium | reverse complement strand
GGATTTGAACCCCGGACCTACGCATTACGAGTGCGTTGCTCTACCCCTGAGCTACCCCGGCACGGCCCCGATGATACCCCCGCACGCTCACTCACCGCTCGCCGCCGCCGCCATTCTGTGGGCCCACTGCGGCATATACCGGTTCCACAACCCAGGGTTGTGTGCGGCATATAGCGGGTCCACAACCCTGGGTATGGGGGTGGGCTGGGGGGCGTTGGGGGGCTGGGGGGGTTAGGGGGTGAATGCGGCTTCGAGGGCGGGGGCGATCTCGGTGTGGGTGAAGGGGAACCCGGCTTCGGTGAGCACACCGGGGGTGACGCGCTGGGAGGCGTAGCCGATCGCTGCGGCGAGTTCCTTGCCGAGGCGGAGGTTGACGGCGAACTTGGGGGCGGGCATGACGGCGGGGCGGTGGAGGACCTCCCCGAGCGCCTTGGCGAACTCCTTCTGGTGCACCGGGTTGGGAGCGACCAGATTTACGGGCCCTTCGAGATCGCCGTCGATGAGGGCCAGCAACGCAGCGACCTCATCGGTCAGGGTGATCCACGACCACCACTGCGCACCGTTCCCGATGGGCCCGCCGAGTCCTGCCTTGAAGATCGGGAGCAGCGGGGACAGCGCACCGCCCTTGTTCGAAAGCACGATGCCGGTGCGGGCGTGCACGACACGGACCCCGACATCGGCAGCGGGCTTGGCTGCGGCCTCCCAGTCCGCACACAACAGCGCGAGGAAGTCGTCGCCGGGGGGTGCCGTCTCATCGACCGTCGTGTCGCCCGTGTCGCCGTAGAACCCGGTCGCAGACCCGGTGACGAACACCGCCGGTGCGTCGCCCATCCCTGCCATCGTCGTGGCGAGGAGGGAGACGGGGCCGATACGTGAGGACCGCAAGACTTCCTTGCGTTCCGCGTTCCAGCGCTTGTCACCGATGCCTGCACCGTTGAGGGAGACGACGGCATCGACACCTTCGAGGACACCGGGGTCGAGCTCCCCGCGTGACGGGTCCCAGGTCGCGGTGGCATCGCCCTTCGATTCTCTCCTCAACACGACGACGTCGTCCCCGCGTCCACGAAGCGCCTCGACGAGGGCAGAGCCGATCATCCCGCTGCCACCCGCAACCACGACACGTTTGGACATCAGGCATCCTCCCAGTGGGCGAGGTGCCCGTCGACGATCCGGTACCAGTCATCCATCATCGCTCCGAGAGGGTCGATGTGCTCCTTGTAGTTGTACCACCAGATCGGCTCGTCCATCCAGATATGTACCGCGGTTCGGTGAAAGCCACGCTCCCCCGGTGCAAGGGAGTGCTTCGTCCCGTGGATCGCGAGGGGGATCAGCGGTGCCCCCGTCATCCATGCAAGCCACGCTGCTCCACGCTTCGGCGGGTTCTCCCCCCAGCGTTCCACCCTGCGGCCCTCCGGGAAGAGGCCGAGCACGTTGCCTGCGAAGAGATGATCGATCGCCGTTCGCATGGCCCGCACCGGGTACCCGTCACGATCGAGTGGGATCGTCTCCCAGAACGCCATCACCATGTCGAACGCCAGCCATTGACCGAACAGGTCGTCAACGGCGAGGAACCGTGGGTTCCGGTCCAGGTTCGCAGAGATGAGCGGAGGGTCGAGGTGCGAGAAGTGGTTCGAAGCGATGATCACGGGACCCGATGCGGGCACGTTCTTCCTGCCCGTCACCGACAGGTCGAAGTAGGTCTGGACAAGCAGCCTGGTCGGTGGACGAAACACCCGATGCACGCTGCGGGGCGCAAACGCCCACAGATCAGCCATCGGCGCCGAGATCGATGAACAGCGTGGCAAGCGCAAGCTGTGGCCGCTGATTGGCTTTGAGGGCACCGATCGTCTCGAGGACACGCTGTGCATTCTCGACGGCAACGGTGCTGGTCACCCTGGTGAGGGACGCAGCGGGGATGTCCGTGTTCTGGACCGGTGCTCCGAACTGGGCCGCAGCAGTGTCCCTGTAGAAAGTCGCGAGCAGTTCCAACCCTGTCGCGTAGAGAGCGTCGGACGCTCGGGCCACCTCACGCTGCTGCCGCTCGACGACGTTCTTGGGGACGTTGCCTTCGGGAAACTCCGTCTCGGTCTCGTGCTCCTGACGGCGCTTGACCGCTGAGAGCAACGGCTCGGTGGCATCGAGAACCTCGGTGACGAGCCGGTACGCATCGCCGGGGTGATCCGTCAACTTCTCCGGCACCCCGAGCCACGCATCGCGGAACGCAGCAACGGCAGGCTCGGTTGCAAGAGCGACCGCAAGCCCCGGCCTGCCGCCAGAGATGCGGGCAGCCTGGCGGGCTCTCGTCTCGTCGATCCCCTGAGCGATCAGTCCCGCTGCGATCTCTTCTTCGGGGACACGGCCGAACACGATCGTCCTGCATCGACTTGCGACCGTTGCAGGAAGGTCGTCCTCGGACTCGGCGACGAGGACGAAGGTGCTCGACGCGATCGGTTCCTCGAGCGTCTTGAGCAGTGCATTCGCTGCCTCGTCGTTGAGCATCGAGGCTTCTTCGAGCAGGAACACCTTGCGGTCTGCTTCGAGCGGTGAGCGCACGGCGGCCGACACGATCTCCCTGGCCTGGTCGACCGTGATGGATGTCCGCCCTTCCGGTGCAACGAGGATGAGGTCGGGGTGCGACCCTGCCTTGGCCCGACGCACGAGATCCTTGTCGTCGCCGCCGACGAGCGCTGCAGCGAATCGGCGGGCAGCGGTCGCCTTCCCGATGTTGGATGGGCCGACGAAAAGGTACGCCTGGGACGGTGCTTCGAGCTCAGCGGTGAGCTGGTCGAGAACGGCTCCGTGACCGACGAGGTCGGCGAACTGCGTCACGTCACCACGTCCAACGCCTCGAGGACGTCTGCAACGACACGTTCGAGAGGACGGGACGCGTCAATGACGACGAACCGGTCGGGTTCGGCGTCTGCAAGCGCGTCGAACGCTTCGGCGACGGTGCGGTGGAAGGCGCCGGACTCGTTGCCGATCCTGTCTCCGATCTCCTGGCGGGAGAGCCCGGTCTCTGTGTCGGTTCGCAGCAGGACGACGACCCCTGGCCACAGACCACCGATCGCGATGTCGTTGAGACGCCGGATGTCGTCGAGGGCAAGCCCCCGGCCTGCGGCCTGGTAGGCAAGGGATGAGTACGCAGAACGATCCGAGATCACCCAGGATCCGGCGGCGAGCGCAGGGATCACCTTCTCCGCAACGAGGTGGGCACGAGCGGCAGCGAACAGCGCGGCTTCTGCACGAGGGACAGGGGTGTGTTCCCCATCGAGCAGGATCTCTCGAATGTGTTCCCCGACGTCGGTCCCGCCCGGTTCCCTGACCTGGACCACGGTTTGGCCCTGTGCCTCGAGGTGGGCGGCGAGACGGTCGGCGACCGTCGACTTTCCTGCACCTTCGACACCTTCGAACGCGATGTAGCGCTGCGTCGGGGGTGTTGCGTCGTGTTCCATGGTCTCAGTCTCCCACGAACGGGGCTGTTGCGTTCCCGCTACCGGCGCTTCTTGGCAGGGCCCTTCGCCCGCTTCTCGGCAAGCCTCTCAGCTGCGTGGTCGAGGGTGAGGTTCTCCACGGTCTCGGCTTTGCGGAACGAGACGTTGGTCTCTCCGTCGGTCATGTAGAGGCCGAACCGGCCGTCCTTGACGACGATCTCTTTGCCGGTTGCAGGATCGGTGCCGAGTTCCTTGATGGGTGGCTTTGCGCCACGCCGTTGCTTCGGCTTGGCAAGGAGTGCAAGGGCCTCATCGAGTGTGATCGTGAATAGCTGAGGCTCTTCGTCGAGGCTTCGACTCTCCTTGTTCCACTTGATGTAGGGGCCGTACCGTCCGTTGAGGGCTTCGATTGGCTTGCCGTCCTCGGGGTGCTCACCGACAACCCTGGGAAGGGACAGGAGTTCGAGTGCCTCTTCGAGCGTGATCTCGGCAGGCGACATCGTCTTGAACACCGACGCCATCTTCGGCTTGACCTTCGAGTCGGGGTCGCGTTCACCGAGCTGTACGTAGGGCCCGAACCGCCCGACCTTGACGAACACCTCGAGGCCTGACTCGGGGTCGGTGCCCAGCGAGTGCTCATCGGACGGGGCATCGAGCAGCTCGAGAGCCTTCTCCAACGTCAGTTCGTCGGGTGCAAGATCCGGCGGGATCGACGCTCGACGTTCGCCGTGCTGGAGGTAGGGCCCGTACTGTCCGGCCCTGGCAACGATCGGCTCACCGTCGTCACCCACCCCGATCGGGAACGAGTTGACCGCTTTGGGGTCGATCTTTTCGAGCGCCTCCTCAGAGACGAACTCGACGAGGCCTGGCTGGCCGTCGCCGTGGTAGAACTCCCTGAGGTACGGGACCATGTCCTGTTCGCCGTCGGCGATCCGGTCGAGGTCGCGCTCCATGCGAGCGGTGAAGTCGTAGTCGACGTACTCGGCGAAGTGCTGCTCGAGGAGGCCGACGACGCTGAACGCCCGCCACGTCGGGACCAGCGCCGTCCCCACCTTGCGGGCGTACTCGCGGTCGAGGATCGTCGCGATGATGGACGCGTACGTCGATGGTCGCCCGATGCCGAGCTCCTCGAGGCGTTTGATCAGCGACGCTTCGGTGTAGCGGGCCGGTGGCTTCGTCTGGTGATCGGTCGGTTGGAGTTCAACGGCAACGACGGTGCCGCCTTCAGCCATCTCGGGGAGATGCGTCTCCTGGTCATCGAGTGCAGCATCGGGGTCGTCGCTGCCCTCGACGTAGGCACGCAGGAACCCGGGGAACGTGATCGTGCGCCCCGAGGATTGGAACCGGCAGGTTCGCCCGTCGAGTGTGTCCGCTTCGATCCCCACGATGACGCTCTCACCTTTGGCGTCTTTCATCTGGGAGGCAACGGTACGCATCCAGATCAGCTCGTAGACCCTCGCCTCGTCCGACGTCGAGCCGAACTCGCCTGCAACGGTGGCCATGTCCTGGAACCGTTCACCCGCGGGCCTGATCGCCTCGTGGGCCTCCTGGGCTCCCTTTGCGGACTTCCCGTACACACGCGGCTTGTTCGGCAGGAAGTTCGCGCCGTAGCGATCTGCAACGAGAGACCGGGCGGCCGCAACGGCAGTGCCAGACAGGTTCGTCGAATCGGTGCGCATGTAGGTGATGAAGCCACCCTCGTAGAGGCGTTGTGCTGCGCTCATCGTCCGACGTGCCCCGAAGCGGAACTTGCGGCCGGCTTCCTGCTGGAGGGTCGATGTGCGGAACGGGGCGTAGGGACGTCTCGTGTACGGCTTTGCTTCGACACTCGCGACGTTGAACTCGGAGCCGGAGAGGCCCGTGGCGAGGTTCACTGCGTCCTCGCTGGTGAGCAGGAGACGGCCGTCACGCAGCGAACCGTCGGGTCCGAAGTCGCCGCCTTCGGCAACCCTCGTGCCGTCGATCGTCTTGAGCGCCCCGGGGAACTCGGTGTCGTCTGCAGCGAAGACCGCTTTGAGACCGGAGTAGGTTGCCGATACGTGGGCTATGCGCTCACGTTCACGCTCGACGAGAATCCTCGTTGCCGGCGACTGCACACGCCCGGCGGACAGGCCACGCTGGACCCGTCGCCACAGGACGGGTGATACCTCGTAGCCGAACAGCCTGTCGAGGATGCGCCGTGTCTCTTGGGCGTTCACGAGGGGGAGATCGATGTCCCTCGGGTTCTCGGCTGCCTCCCTGATCGCCGTCTCGGTGATCTCGTGGAAGACCATGCGACGAACAGGCACTTTCGGCTTGAGGGTCTCGAGCAGGTGCCACGCAATGGCCTCGCCCTCACGATCTTCATCGGTCGCGAGGTACAGCTCGTCGGCCTCTTTGAGTTTCTTCTTGAGGAGCCGAACTTGCTTCTTTGAGGAGTCGGTGACGATGTAGATGGGTGTGAAGTCGTTGTCGATGTCGACACCGAAGCGGGTCGTCTTCCACAGGTCACGTTTGGAGTCCGGCAGGTCGGCAGCGCGGGCAGGGATGTCGCGAATATGCCCGATCGACGACTCGACGATGAAGTCGTCACCGAGGTACTTGTTGATCGTTTTCGCCTTGGCAGGCGACTCGACGATGACGAGCTTCTTGGGCATGGCCTTCCGATCGGGTGAGTCGGCATACATCAATACGGCAGCTGCACCGTCGTGTCAAGAGGTGCAACGGTTCAAGAACCTAGCCTATGTGTGGCGCGAATCCCTCATGCATGCGCTGGACAACTCTGTCCCAGGTGTACTCCTGCTCCATGAAACGTCGCCCTGCACGGCCCATCTCGAGGGCCCGCTGCGGGTCTCCGAGAAGGATCTCGAGGCCCTCTGTGATGTCATCGACGCTCGACACGACGAACCCCGTCTCACCAGGAAGGACCGTCTCGGGTGAGCCTCCCGAGTCTCCGGCAAGGACGGGAAGACCCGTCGCTGCGGCTTCGAGGAACACGAGGCCGAGGCCTTCGAACTCGAGTCCCCCCCACCTCGACTTGCACGGCATAGCGAACACGTCCATCGAGCGGTACAGATCGGGAAGATCGCCCCACGGCACGTCGACGGCGAACCTGGTCCTCACCCCGAGCTTGTTCGCCAAGGAACGCAGCTTCTCCTCGGTACGCCCCGTCCCTACGAGCAGGACCTCGATGTCCTCCTCGAGGCGGGCTGCTGCTTCGAGGAGGCGGTCCTGGCCCTTTCTCGGCACGAACCTCGAGACGCATCCAACGATCGGGATGTCGTTATCGGGGGGTGACTGCGGTGGTGTGAACGTGTCGATCTCGACACCGGCGCCGATCGCCACCACCTCTTTGCCTGATAGCCCCGTCATCTTGCGTGCCGTGAAACGGCTGGTACCAAAGAGCACGTCGGCTGCAGCAAGGGAGCGGCCGAGTAGCTGTCGGGCCCCTGGGACGGAGCCGGGGAGGGTGAGCTCTGCGCCGTGTCCGAGTACACCGAAGGGGACACCGGTCTCACGGCGAAGCCACGGCCCTATCTGTGCAAGCGGGTGCGGTGCCCCGAACAGCACGGCGTCCGGCTCGAAGTCGAGGACGGCCGATCGGACCAGTTCCTTCGTCGAGCGGTCGGGCAGCATGTAGGTGCGGGGTCCCCGAACGACGTCGTCCTCAGGTCCCGTGACCCGGTCGTCTCGGGGGCCAACGACGAGGATCGGGTCGTCGATGGCGTCGACGAGGTTCTGGAGGTACATCTGGATCCCGCCGGGTTTGGGCGGATAGTCGTTCGTGACGAGGAGCAACCTCACGCGATGCCCTCGAGGTGGGGGGCAACGTTGTAGGAGGCAAGGACCGGGCCACCGTCGGAGTACACGACCGAGGACATCGACGTGTTGCGCGGCACGGGGAGCCGGTTCCGTTCGCCGAAGGCCAAACCCATGACCTTGACGGTGAACGCTCTGATGGCCGCACCGTGTGAGACGACCCCGAGGTCCTTCCCCGTGTCGGCCACGATGCCTTCGAGGGCTTCGGCGAACCTGGAACCTGTTGCGGTGAACGTCTCACCGCCACCGCCACGGGGAAGGTCGTGGCCGCGATCGAAGATCTCCCCATACAGCTCGGGGTCCTGTGTGGCAGCTTCGGTCGATGTCAGGTTCTCCCACGCTCCGAAGCTCATCTCTACGAATCCTTCGTTCGCTTCGGGTTCGACGTCGAGAGCGTCTCCGATGATCGCAGCGGTCTGTCGGGTCCGCCCGAGAGGCGACGTGAACAACGCAGCCATGTCCGGTGCGTACCGTGTGACTGCTTTTGCCTGGCGGCGGCCGAGGTCGGTCAGTGGACTGTCCGAGCGGCCCTGCCACCGCCCATCGACGTTCCCTTCGGTCTGGCCGTGCCGGAAGATCGTGACGCGTGGACCCGACGGCCCAAAGTGGGTTGCGACCTCGGAGAGGTGGCCTGCATCGTTGAACACGGTGAGTTGCGGGACACCGTTGTCGGGTACGGTGACGACCGTCGCCGACGTGTTGAAGGGGGGCATGATGCGCACCGAGCGGCCTGTGAGCCCGAGAACGTGCGCCACGAGCGCCCAGATGACGCCGCCGTGGGTGACGACGACGGCTTCGTCGTCGTCTGCCAGAGACGACACGAGGCTCTCGAACGCTGCAGTGATCCGCGACCGAAACTTCGACATCAGTTCACCGCCGCCGGGGGCCATGTCCTCCCCCGCAAAGAACGCCTCCATCTCTCCGGGGAAGCGGACCATGATCTCTTCACTGGTGTACCCCTCCCAAGCGCCGACATGGAACTCGCGCCATGCAGGGTCCGGGGCCACGTCCGAGGTGATCGCCTCGGCGGTTCGCATGGTGCGGCTGAGGTCCGAAGCGATGACGATCGACGGTTCCCTGCCTACGAATCGTCCAGCGAGGCGCTCGAGTTGGGCGATCCCGGTGTCTGAGAGGCCGGAGTCGTAGTTGCCCTGCCACGTGCGGAGACGGTTCGAGTTGGTCTCTGCATGTCGGATGAAGGTGATGGTCTTGGCCACGCGGCGCTCCCGAGACGATGGCCGTAGGCTAGAGCCATGCGGTACGTTGCCATTCTCGCCCAGACGACAGAGGTCAGCCTTCCCACTTCCGGTGGGGGCGAGGTCGTTGCATGGATACTCCTGGCGGGCGGCATCGTCGGCCTGTTCCTGATCATCAACCGCACGAGGAAGCGCTCCTACCGCCACTACATGGACCGCACCCAACGCGAAGCCGAACTGAAGGCCAACGACCCGGATATGAAACCCCCCGAAAGTTGACAGTCGACAGATCACAGTTCACAGTCGGAATCCACCAAACTCAACGATGCGGTGAGACAAGGGACTCTGCCGAATCTGTGAACTGTGAACTCTTCCTTCTTCCTACTTCCTCCACACCTCGCGGTTGAGGAGGATGAGGATGGGCAGGATCTCGAGACGTCCGACGATCATCAGTGAGGCGAGCAGCCACTTGCCGAGGGCAGGCACCCCGAGGTAGTTCCCGGTCGGGCCGACGGTGCCGAGACCCGGTCCGACGTTCCCGAGCGATGACGCCACGGCGCTCACGGTCGTGACGATGTCCAGGTTCGAGCCTGCAAGTGACCCGATGACGGCGAGGAGCAGGATCCCGGACATGAACGCGAACATGTACAGCAGGAAGAACGTCTGGACGGTCTCGACGACGACGTCGGGAACCGGCTGCTTGCCGATGCGGGTGATGAAGACGCCCCTCGGGTGGATCAGGCGCCGCACGTCGGTGTGCGACGCCCGGTAGAGGATGTGGAGACGGTCCGATTTGATGCCGCCGGCCGTGGAACCTGCCATGCCACCAACGAACATGAGGCCAACGATGAGGATCCCGAGCGCGGGGATCCACAGCGCGAAGTCGACCGTGGCGAAACCGGTCGTCGTCACGATCGTGAGCGAGGTGAACAGGGCGTTGCGGATCGTGTCGGCGGCGGGACCGCCCCAGGTCGCGATCGTCATCAGGACGGCGGCGACGGCGACGATGCCGAGATAGATGCGCAGGCTGCCGGATGTGAAGTACGCCTTGGGGTCCCTCCGCACGACCTTGTAGTGGAGGGCGAAGGACATCCCGGCGAGGGCCATGAAGACGATCACCACCCACTGTGAGTACGCCGAGTACGCACCGAGCGACCCGGCGTTTGTACTGAAGCCGCCGGTCGACATCGTCGTGAACGAGTGGTTGATGGCTTCGAACAGCGTCATCTCCCCGACCCACAGGAAGATCACCTGGATGACGGTCAGGATGAGGTAGACGAGCCACAAACGCTTGGCGGTCTCCTTGAAGCGAGGGGTGAGACGGTCGGGTGTCGGCCCCGGGGACTCCGCCCGTGCGAGCTGGACCGCACCCATCCCGAGAAGGGGAAGGATCGCGACCGACAGGACGATGATCCCCATCCCACCGATCCACTGTGTCAGGGACCGCCAGAACAAGATCCCGTGCGGGAGGATGCCCGGATCGGGGATGATCGAAGCCCCCGTCGTCGTGACACCTGCTGCAGACTCGAACACGGCGTCGGTGAAGCTTCCAATCGCTCCTGTGAAGAGGTACGGCAAGGCACCGGCGATCGCGATCGCGATCCACGCGAGCCCGACGGCTGCGAAGCCCTCACGGGTGCTGAGTTCCCCGGGACGGTCGAAGCCGCGCCACAAGAGATAGCCGACGATGGTGGTCAGGACAGCAGCACCGAGCAACCCGGGGAGCTGGGACCACTCGCTGTACACGGCGCTCACGGCGGCCGGAGCGAACATGGACACACCGATGGCGCCAAGGACCGCACCGACGACGTGGAGGAGGTGACGCCAGGACACGGCTTCAGCCGGACAGCTTCTCAGCCATCGCGATCGCCTCCGGTAGGGCGATGACGATCAGATGGTCCCCGACTTCGATCGTGGTGTTTCCACGCGGTACGAACGCCTTCTCGCCGCGCTGGACACCTCCGATGATCATCGAGTGTGGCAGTTTGAGATCTGCGAGTGTCTTGCCGACTGCGGAGCTCTCGGCGCCGACCTCCAACTCGATCGCCTCAGCATCTGAGTCGGTGAAGGTCGTCACCGAGTGGATGACTCCCCGACGGACGTAGCGAAGGATCTCGTTGGCCGCAGACAGGCGGGAACTGACCGTGGCGTCGATCCCGACACCCGAGACGAGGCCGACGAGTTCCGTGTTCGTGAACCGGGCGATCACCTCCCTGGCACCGAGAGATTTAGCTGCGAGGGCACCGAGCACGTTCTCACCGTCCCACCCGGTGAGGGCCATGACCGTGTCGGTGGCGTCGATCCCCTCGGCACGCAGCAGCCTCGGATCGGTCGGCTCGCCACAGACGATCAACACGCCCGGCAGCTGTTCGGCAATCACGCGGCACCGGTCCCTGTCGGACTCGATGAGCGTGGTGCGGATGCCGTGTTCGGCGAGCATCTGTGCCGTCAACCTCGCGAGCCGTGTTCCGCCGAGAACGATCACCTTTTCTGCAGGGCGACTCGAGAGGCCGAGCCAGCGGTACGCCTGTTCGGTGGCACCGACTCGTGCCATCATGAGCACGTGGTCGTGCTCGGCGAGCTTCGTGGAACCACGGGCGATGATCGTCTCCCCGTTCCTGATCACGGCAACGACGAGCCAGTCCCAGCCCACGACGGTGTCCTTGAGCTCGGCGAGTGTCATGTCGACGAACCCGGCACCGGCATCTACATACGCACCGAGGAGGACGAGTTCCCCGTCTGCGAACTCGATCTTCTCCGCGACCTCTCCGCTCGCCGCGAGCTGGAGCAGCTCCCTGGCAGCGGCCTCGCCCGGGTCGATGACGAGATCGACACCGAGCGCCTCGACCTCGGCCTTGAGCTGTGGGTCTTCGACTCTCGCCACTTTGCGGGGGATGTTCAGCTTCGTGCCTGCAGCACACGCCAGCACGTTGACCGCATCCGATGAGCTCACGGCGATGAGGAGGTCGGCGTCGCCGAGCCCGGCCTTCTTGAGCGTCTCGGCCGATGCCCCGTTGCCGTTGATCACGAGGCAGTCGATCTCACCCTGGGCCTCGGCGGCCCGCTCGGAATCCGACTCGATGACCACGACGTCGTGGCCCTCGTACGAGAACTTCTCGGCAAGATACGAGCCGACGGCCCCTGCACCCACGATGACGATACGCATTACGTCGGTGAGCCTAGGAGCGAATGCGGCGGGACGGGTGCCACATCAGCTCACAGTCGACAGTCGACAGCTCACAGTCGGGTGAGCGGTCTTCCAACTGTGAACTGTGAACTGTGAACTTCCTACAGGATCCCTCCGAAGCTGACGAACGCGGAGGCGAAGATCAGCGACACGATGGTCATGACCTTGATGACGATGTTCATCGATGGGCCCGCCGTGTCCTTGAACGGATCGCCG
Organism: uncultured Acidimicrobiaceae bacterium; assembly: GCA_964387145.1. Classification (GTDB taxonomy): domain Bacteria; phylum Actinomycetota; class Acidimicrobiia; order Spongiisociales; family UBA5794; genus JAMBLL01. Next base: position 3,315 of record CAYLVM010000057.1, on the reverse strand, counting down.
ATGGTGTCACCGACGACCGCAGCCTTGTGGGCATCGGACCCCTTGCCGCCGAAGGCGCCCGCTTCGATGAACTTCTTGGCGTTGTCCCACGCACCGCCGGCGTTCGCCATGTAGATAGCGAGCAGGAAGCCGGAGATCAACGCACCGGCGAGAAGCCCACCGAGCATGTCGACGGAGATGAAGCCGACGAGAAGCGGAAGTGCCACGGCCATCGAACCGGGGATGATCATCTCACGCAGGGACGACTTCGTGGAGATGTCGACGCACTTGGCGTACTCGGGGACGACACCCTCCTTGCCTTCGCGAAGGCCTGGGATCTCACGGAACTGGCGCCGGACCTCTTCGATCATCTCGAACGCTGCACGTCCGACTGCCTGGATCGTCAGTGCGGCGAACAGGTACGGGAACATGCCTCCGAGGAACAGTCCGATGACGACCTTGATGTCGAGGATGTTGAAGCTGTCGACGCCAACGGCCTTCGCGAACGTGAAGAACAGGGCGAGAGCAGTGACAGCAGCTGATGCGATGGCGAAGCCCTTCGCAACGGCAGCGGTCGTGTTCCCGAGTGCGTCGAGCTGGTCGGTTGCCTCACGGACCTCAGGATCGAGTTTCGCCATCTCGGCGATTCCCCCTGCGTTGTCTGCGATCGGGCCATACGCATCGACGGACACGGTGATGCCGAGCGTGGCGAGGACACCGATCGCTGCGATCGCGACGCCGTAGATGCCTCCACCCTCGATGGCCAGGTCGCCACCCCAGTAGGCAGCACCCATGCCGAGGGCAACGACGATGACCGAGAACGCTGCCGACTTCTTCCCTTCGGCGATTCCGGCGAGGACGACGGTTGCCGGGCCGGTCTCGGACTGGCGTGCGATCTCTTTCACGGTCTTGTATTCGTCCGATGTGTACCACTCGGAGATCTTGCCGACGATGATGCCGATGACCAGTCCAACGATCACCGCAATGAAGAAGCCCCACGGGTTCTTGACACCTTCAACACCGCTGAACATCACCGGTGTGAGTATCCCGACGCCGACGACGGTGATGGCCGCAGCAGACCAGGTTCCCGTGTGGAGCGCCTTGGCGAGGTTGTCGCCCTTGGGCCGAACGAGGAACGACCCGATGATCGAGGCGCCCATGCCGATCGAAGCGATCATGAGCGGGTAGAAGATGAGGTTCGGGAGGAACGCCTGGCCACCGAACACGATCGCAGCGAACGCGATCGGGGCGATGAGTGAACCGATGTACGACTCGAAGAGGTCGGCACCCATGCCTGCGACGTCACCGACGTTGTCGCCAACGTTGTCTGCGATCGTTGCAGGGTTCCTCGGATCGTCCTCGGGGATGCCTGCTTCGACCTTCCCGACGAGGTCGGCGCCGACGTCGGCTGCCTTGGTGTAGATGCCGCCGCCGACACGGGCGAACAACGCGATCGAGGATGCGCCGAGGCCGATGGCCGTGACGATCTCGACCCAGTTGTCGTCTTTGAGGACGTTGCCGAAGAAGTAGACGCCGCTCGCAAAGCCGAGAAGGCCGAGTCCCGCAACGGTGAATCCCATGACCGCTCCACCGCGGAACGCCACGGGGAGAGCCTGAGCGGTTCCTCCCTGACGGGCGGCCTCAGCGGTACGGGCGTTGGCAGCCGTGGCGATCCGCATGCCGATGAACCCCGCAAGTGCGGACAGTGATGCCCCGAACACGTAGGCAACCGCACCCCATGGCCTGCCCCACGGCAGGAGGGCGAAGATGAGCGTGGCCATCACCGCGACGAACACGGCGATCGCCATGTACTCGCGACGCATGAACGCCATCGAGCCTTCTCGTATTGCACCCATGAGCGAAACCATCCGCTCATTGCCGGGAGGCTCAGCGACGACCTGGCGACCGTACACGGCGGCCACGACCAGCGCGGCGATGCCCATCAAGACGGCTACGTAGAGCCACACATCAGGATTCACAACAATCACTCCATGGTGTTTCGGGAAACGTTGAAACCGGCGGCATTATAGGGACCATCGTGTTCGCGAAGCTATGGAAGGTGCCGTATTTCGATACGCTTGCACGGTGACTTCGAGCCTGCCCCGCGTTGAGGGCTACGACATCGTCGCCGGTCCGCCTGAGCCGCTTGCACGCGCTACCGAGCTCATCTCGATCGTCGAGACGTCCATCGACGGCAAATCCGATATCACCGACAGCATCCTCACGATGATGATCAACAGTCCAGGGATCGACGCTCACATCGACACGATCACGGTGCGAGAGCCAGATTCGGGGAAGGTTGTCGCCTTCGGGTGCTATCTCAACACCGAGCCGCACATCGAGTCGGTGACACTCGGCTGGGTCCATTCCGCTGACATGAACAAGGGCATCGGCACCGCCATCGTCACGTGGGGTCTCGACCGTTCGCGGTCCATGATTCCACTCGCTCCGCCCGATACCAGGGTGACGAACCGGTGCCAGATCTCAGATGGGAACGTCGCGGCTGCGGCGTTGCTGTCGACACTCGGTTACACGATCGACCGACACGAGTTGGAGATGGAACTCGTCCTCGGTGAGCAGATCACGGTGGCCGACCTTCCCGACGGTGTCACGGTGAGGACCATGACGCGGGGTGAGGATCTCGAGATCGTCGCGGGGGTCATCACCTCCGCGTTCAGAGACCACTACGGCTGGGTCGACTCGTCGATCGAGGGAACGAGGGAGCGCTGGGCGAACTACCGCACGATGGACGAGTGGGACGATGACCTCGTCTGGATCGCCGAGACCGACGACGGTGCCGTCGGGTGCCTTGTGGCGATGGCGAGCTACGGGGGCAACACCCAGGCAGGCTACGTCGGCTCGCTCGGGGTGCTCCGGGAGTGGCGTGGCAGAGGCCTGGCCCGTGCACTCCTCACAGGTGCCTTCGCCGAGTACCAACGCAGAGGCATGGCATCCGTTGTCCTGCACGTCGACGCCGACAGCCTCACTGGGGCGACGCGCCTCTACGAGTCTGTCGGCATGCACCGCGTCCGCTCCGAGACCGCCTACCTCATCGAACTCCGCCCCGGCACCGACCTCGTAAAGCGCTAGACCCCTCCTCCCGTCCCCCCTTCAGGGGGGACAAGCGAGACTGCGAGCGAGGTACGCGAAGAACCCAGAGACAAGCGAGTCCCCGAGCGAGGAGGGTGAGAACCCAAGGGACACCGACACGACCTCGAGCCCCCATCCTCCTGGCTCGTCGCTGACGCTCCTCACCCGTCCTCCTTGAACCTCAATCCGCCGTTTGGCACCGTGATACCAGGCTCTTTCTCCCGTCCCCCCTTCAGGGGGGACAAG
>CAYLVM010000056.1:0-15272 GCA_964387145.1 uncultured Acidimicrobiaceae bacterium | reverse complement strand
CGGTAGACGGCGAACGGAGAACGACTGCCTCCTATCCGCGCATCCTCCAAGTACCGCCGGGCCCTGCCCGGCTTACTTGATCACCATCAGGATCGCACCGGACGTGACGGTGTCGCCGACCTGGACCTTGAGATCGACGATCTCCCCTGTGATCGAGGCCTTGATCTCGTTCTCCATCTTCATCGCCTCGAGAACACATACGGCTTCGCCGGCCTCGACGGCTTCGCCTGCCTTCTTGTAGATCTTGACGATCGTTCCTTGCATCGGCGCAGCGAGAGCACCCTCGCCCCCACCTGCAGCGGACTGTCTCGAGAGCTTCGGTGCCTTGCGACGTGGGGCGATCCGCTTTCCCGATCCGGGTGCCGTCATGACCTTCGCCCAGTACTTGACCTTGAACCGTCTCCCACCAACCTCGACCGTCATTGCACGCTCGGCGAGTTCCTCGCCCTCGGGGAGCTGTGGAGCCGTACCGCGTTCGGTCCCTGTGAAGTCCATGGTGTCTTCGACGAGACGCGTGTTCACGTCACCTGCGAGGAACCGGGGGTCCCCGAGGATCGTCAGATGTGCAGGGATCGTGGTGTCGAGACCGGTGATCTCGTACTCCTCGAGCGCTCGTCTGGCTCTGGCGATCGTCGTGTCTCGGTCCCTGCCGGTGACGATGAGCTTCGCGATCAGGTTGTCGTAGTACTGACTGATCGTCGATCCTGCCACGACACCCGAGTCGACGCGAACACCGGGACCGCCCGGCTCGCGGTAGGTGACGAGTGTGCCGGGGTTCGGAACGAAACCTCGTGAGGGGTCCTCGGCGTTGATACGAAACTCGATGGCGTGTCCAACGGGCTCCGGAGTCACGGTCACCGACAGCGGCTCACCCATTGCCACCTTGATCTGTTCGGTGACGAGATCGATGCCGAACACCTCTTCGGTGATGGTGTGCTCGACCTGGATACGCGTGTTCATCTCGAGGAAGTAGAACTGCCCGTCGGAGAAGAGGAACTCGACCGTCCCTGCCGATCGATATCCGGCTGCATGCCCCAGGGCGAGGGCGAGCTCACCGAGCGTCGCGCGATCGTCCGCAGACAGGTTCGGGGCAGGGCACTCCTCGATGAGCTTCTGGTGTCTGCGCTGCATCGAACAGTCCCGCTCTCCGAGGAAGACGCCGTTGCCGTGGTTGTCGAAGATCACCTGTGCTTCGATGTGGCGTGCGTTGTCGAGGTAGCGCTCGACGTAGACGGCGGGGTTGCCGAACCAGGCCTCAGCCTCCCGGCCTGCCGACTCGAAGGCCTCTTGAAGGCCATCCACCGTGTGTACGACCTTCAAGCCGCGTCCCCCGCCTCCCGCAGCGGCCTTGATCGCGACGGGGAATCCGTGCTCTGCTGCGAACACTTCCACCTGGTCGGCGGACGTGAGTGGCTCCAGAGTTCCGGGAACTCCCCGGACCTCGGCGCGTTCTGCGGCGATCCGGGACTCGATCTTGTCTCCCATCATCGCGATGGCGTCGGGTGGGGGGCCGATCCAGATGAAGCCGGCATCCATGACCGTGCGAGCGAACTCGGCGTTCTCGGCAAGGAAGCCGTATCCAGGGTGAATCGCGTCTGCCCCAGACTCGCGGGCGATCTCGAGGATGCGCTCGACGTTGAGGTAGGACTCTGCTGCAGGTGCCGGTCCGACGTTCCATGCCTCGTCGGCCAGACCGGTGTGCACTGCATCCCTGTCGAGCTCCGAGTAGATGGCGATGGTACGCAGGTCGAGGTCGCGTGCAGCCCGGATGATCCGCACGGCGATCTCGCCTCTGTTTGCGATGAGAATCGATTCCACGTGTGCATCCTAGGAGAGCGCGGCGCCGTGGTCGGAGTTCGACCACCTTGTCGCCGATACGACTCCGCCGCCGACGCTTGCGTTACGGGTGTGGGTCGGTTCCGACGTCGGCAAGACACCGCGTGGTTCGGATAGTTCGTTGAGGTGACGTCAAGGCGAAACCTTGGTACTATTGCGGAGTTTAATAGTCAGGAATTGCGAGACCGAGGTGTGCGTTGCGGCTGCAACTGAACCAAAGAACCGAGCTGGCGTACCGGGCACTCGACGTCCTCGAGCACTCGGGTTCCGTGTACCTCTCAGGGAAGAGGATCGCAGAGCAACTCGACGTCTCGGCGCAGTACCTGACGAAGGTGATGGCGCCGCTTGCTCGAGCGGGGTGGGTAACGACTCTGACCGGGCCCTCAGGCGGCTACCGCCTCGCCATCGACCTGAGCGTCCACTGCTTGCTCGATCTCGTCGAAGTTGTCGAAGGTACCGTGGATCGCTCACGATGTATGCACGGTGATTCCCGGAACCCTGCAGAGGAGTTGTGCAAACTGCACACACCTTGGGTGAAGGCCAGGGACGCCCTTTTGAACGAGCTAGCCGTGACGCCGCTTGCTGAGATCAAGCACCCACAGCTGCACGACGGCAGGTCGGAGTAGCGGGTCCGAGTCACCGGGACCCCGCGGTCACAGCCATCGTCGTTCAGAGTGGAATGTTCCCGTGCTTCTTGGGAGGGAGGCTCTCGCGCTTGTTGCGAAGCATCTCCATCGCCCCGATCAGCTTCGGTCGTGTCTCTCGTGGCTCGATGATGTCATCGACGAGACCGTACCGTGCTGCTACGTACGGGTTGGAGAAGCGCTCCTCGTAGTCGGCAACGAGTTCATCCCGCTTCAGTTCAGGATCGTCGGCTGCGGTGAGCTCTCTGCGATGGATGACGTCGACCGCACCCTTGGCCCCCATGACGGCGATCTCTGCGGTGGGCCACGCGAACACGACGTCGGCGCGAACCGCGCGTGAGTTCATGACGAGGAACGCGCCCCCGTACGCCTTGCGCATGACCACGGTGATCCGCGGCACTGTGGCTTCCGAGAACGCGTAGAGCAGCTTCGCTCCATGTCTGATGATCCCGTTGTGTTCCTGGTCGACTCCCGGAAGGAACCCGGGGACATCGACGAGTGTCACGAGGGGCACGTTGAAGGCGTCACAGAAACGAACGAACCGGGCAGCCTTGACCGATGCGTTGATGTCGAGCGTTCCGGCGAGGACCGCCGGTTGATTGGCAACGACGCCGACCGTGTAGCCATCGAGGCGTGCGAGTCCGACGACGATGTTGCCTGCCCAGTGTTCGTGTACCTCGTAGAACTCCCCATCGTCGACCAGGCTCTCGATGACATCGATGACGTTGTACGGCTGGTTCGGTGAGTCTGGGATGATCGTCGTGAGTTCTTCGTCCATACGGTCGGAGGCGTCGAGCGGGGTGAAGAACGGGGGCACCTCCATGTTGTTCGAAGGGAGGAACGACAGCAGGTAGCGGACCTCCTCGAGAGCTGCTCGATCGTCCGCTGCAACGAAGTGGGTGACGCCACTCCGGCTGGCGTGCGCGTGGGCGCCGCCGAGATCGTCCATGGAGACCTCTTCGCCGGTCACGGTCTTGATGACGTCGGGTCCCGTGATAAAAAGGTGAGATGTTCCCTCGACCTGATAGATGAAGTCGGTGAGGACGGGGGAGTAGACGGCGCCGCCGGCGCACGGGCCCATGATCACCGAGATCTGTGGGATCACTCCGGACGCTCTGACGTTGCGTTCGAAGATCCTTCCGTAGCCGTTGAGACCGAGCACTCCTTCCTGGATGCGTGCTCCGCCTGAGTCCTTCAGACCGATGAGCGGTGTGCCGGTTTCGAGAGCGAGATCCATCACCTTGCAGATCTTGTCTGCAACGACCTCTCCGAGGGAGCCTCCAAAGCGGGTGAAGTCCTCAGCGAATATGAAGACGTTCCGTCCATCGATGGTGCCCCAGCCGGTGATGACGGCATCGCCGAGCGGTCGTTTCTTGTCGATCCCGAAGTTCGTAGCGTTGTGCTGGACGAACGGGTCGACCTCCTGGAAGGAACCCTTGTCGAGCAGTACCTCGATGCGCTCTCTCGCCGTCAACTTCCCGGAGTCGTGCTGACGATCGACGGCGCGCTGGCTGTCGGGCTCGAGAGCTCGCGCGCGCAGAGCGCGGAGTTGTTCGATTCGTTGCTCGGTGCTCACCGGTCCTCCCGGTAGGCTCGGCGGTGTTACGTTCTATCTGACTCATGGAGAGCCACTTTGGCTACACCCTACGACATCGTGAGCGTTGCATCCGCGGACTCGACGCAGGATGTGGCCAGGTCAACGTTCCTCGAGCGGCTCCGACCGACTCTCGTCGTTGCGGAGAGACAGACCGCAGGCCGCGGCAGGATGGGGAGGACATGGGAGCAGCCAGATCGAGCGCTGTTTTCATCGCTGTCATTTCGAACGACCTGGCCCGAACCGGACCAGCCGCTGATCACGCTGTGCACCGCGGTTGCCCTTGCCGGGACGATCGAGACGCTGTGCGAACAGGCACCGTTCATCAAGTGGCCGAACGATCTCTTGATCGACGGGGCGAAGGTTGCAGGGATCCTGGTCGAGTCGTCAGGATCGACGATCACCGTCGGCTGTGGCGTGAACCTGTGGTGGCCGAACGCTCCCGACTTCGCCGGGTCGGTGTACGACGACGACCCCGGCGTCGAGATCGCTCGTGAGATGGCGGTGGGCTGGGTCGATGCACTGTTCGAGATCCTCGAGCCGGGACCCGGGGCGTGGCCCCGTGACCGGTATCTCGAACGCTCGTGGACGGTGGGTCGATCCGTGTCGTGGGATGGGGGCACCGGGCGCGGGATCGGGATCGATGAGCACGGTGGTCTTGTCGTCGCCACGGACCAGGGACGCACCGTTCTCACTGCCGGGGAAGTACACACCCACAGAAAACGCTAGATTTCCCGGCACGCACCAAGAAAGGGATCTGTGGCGGTTCAAACAGGCGAGGGCACGATGGAGATCATCTACGGCTCCACAAGCATCCCGGCAGGACCAGAGGTGTTCGGTGGCTATCTCGCTCGCCCCGACGCGATAGGGCAGTGGCCGACCGTGATCGTGTTCGGTCCCGAGCCTGTCCCGACCTCTGCCGTGAAGAACCTCTGTCGGGTGTTCGCCCGGCACGCCATCGCTGCGCTTGCCCCCGATCTGACCACCGATCGTGACGTGAACCAGATGATCGCAGCGAAGATCGTTGGGTTCATCTCCGATCCATCGGGACGTTGGTCGAACGCTCAACTCGGCTACGGCATCCTTGCGTTCGGTCACGGTATCTACGATGCAGCACCCCACGCAGCCGCCGGTGGTGCCGTAGCCGCCGTTGCAGGGGTCGCAACGACCTTCGATGAGATCGTCACGGAGAGCCTCCGGTCGGTCGCCGGCGCAACGTTGTACATCGGGAGCAGGGGCGACGAGGACTTCGACCCAGGCGCAACGCTCGACACCCACGAGGTCCTACCGCTCGCGACGTTCGTCGTGTACCCGGATGCCCCGGCGGGTTGGTGGGACGACGACGCCGACGGATACGACGACACATACGCCGCCGATACGTTCGACCGTGTGATCTCGTTCTTCAGCGACCACCTCCCGGCGAGGGTGTGACCATGCCTCGCTCAGTCGTCACCGGTGGTGCAGGTTTCATCGGTTCGAACCTCGTTGATCGCCTGGTCGACGACGGACATGACGTACTCGTCATCGACTCGCTCTCATCAGGGTCTCTCGCCAACCTCAAGGATGCCAGGGCGCGAGGAAACGTGACCATGCATCAGATCGATGTCACGGCGAACGAGGTGGTCGGCCTCGTTCGGGACTTCAGGCCCGAGACCGTGTTCCACCTCGCGGCCCAGATCGATGTGCGCGCCTCGGTGGCTGATCCCGTCTTGGATGCCAGGGTGAACGTACTCGGCACGCTGAACATGCTCGAGGCTGCCCGCCACTGCGACGCGGAGAGGTTCGTCTTCTCTTCGTCGGGGGGTGCGACGTTCGGTGATACGTTCAACATCCCGACGCCCGAGACGCAGCAGCGCCGCCCCGCATCTCCGTACGGCGTGTCCAAGTACGTCGTCGAGGAGTACTTCCGCTACTACGGCGACACGTACGACCTCGACTACGTATCGCTCGGCTTCGCCAACGTGTTCGGGCCTCGCCAGGACCCGCACGGTGAGGCGGGGGTGGTGTCGATCTTCATCGGCGATCTCCTCGCAGGGCGAACGCCGACCATCTTCGGTGACGGGACCCAGACCCGGGATTTCGTGTTCGTCGAGGATATTGCAGACGCACTGGTGCGGGCTGCACGCATCGGTGGGTCCCGGTATCTCAACATCGGAACGGGACTCGAGACATCGGTCCTGAAGCTGTACGAGCTCATCGTGGAGGCGACCGGCACCGACGTGGCGCCGCTGATGGCCGCAGCGCGGCGGGGCGAACAGCTTCGGTCGTGCCTGGATGCATCCGCTGCCAGGGAGCATCTCGGTTGGGAGCCCTGGACCCCTCTCGAAGAGGGCCTGGCCCTGACCGTGGACTGGTTCAGGTAAGGGGCTCGCTGCGCTCGCCGGTACCTGGTACTCGGTATTTGGTACTCGGCCCACAGATCGTTGATCCGGCTTGCGTCGTAGAGCCATTCGATCTCGGAAAGCTCAGGCACGGTAGGTCAACGGAACAGATCCTCACCTGCCGGCCGGACCAGGTCGACGGCGCGTCCCTCTCCAGCAAGGGACAGGCCGCGCACGATCGCGACCGGTATCGCGGAGGCCTTGCCCATCACGAGGTCGGCTGCAGCAGCGATCTCATCGACGACCGCTACCTGGGTGACGTTGAGCACGTTGCCGTGGGTGTCGGTCGTTCCGATGAGGTCGAGGATCGGAGAGATGCCACTCACCCCGATGGCGACGTCCACGAGCCCACGCCTCCACACGCGCCCGAACGTGTCGGTGATGACGACGCCGACGTCGACACCGGTGGATCTCGAGATGAGCATCCGTATCCGATGTGCAGAACGGTCAGGGTCGACGGGGAGCAGCAAGGCGTACCCGTCGGCGACGTTGGACCGGTCGACGGCCGCGTTGGCGCAGATGAATCCGTGCCGGGTTCTGGCGATGACGAGGTCGCCGCGCCTCCGCAGAACGCTCACCGACTCGTCCTCGACGAGCGTGCGGTACGCATCCTCTGTGAGGATCTCGACGAGGCGACCTTCCTGCTTCGATACGACCTTGTGCGTGACGACGACGACGTCGCGCGCCTCGATCGCCAGGCCGCGATCGTCGAGTGCAGTGAGGATCATCCCGACGAGGTCATCGCCGGGTTCGATATCCGGGAGGCCTTCGACACCGAAGATCTCGATCCTGGTCATCGTCCCGTCTCCTCGAGCAGCCGGACCGCAAGATCGGTTCCGCGGTCTGTCCCTCCCAGACGCGTGTTGGCAGCGACCACCGCCACCCCGAACTCGGGTCCCATGGCGACATCCCGGCGGTCCTGCTCGTCGATGAACAACCGATCGATGCACCCGGCGTACGCTTCGAGGACCCCCCGTGTTCCGCGCGACAACCCGACACCGTGCATCACCGCGTCGGCTGGGCCTTTCAGCGGAGCACCACCGAAGAGCGGGCTGACTGCGACCGTGTTGGCGTGCTCTCGCACGGCGTCGGTCACACCCTCGACTGCCAGGATGGGCCAGATGGACAGGGGAGGGTTGGACGGGGCGATCACCAGTGTGTCGGCCGACGCGATCGCCTCGATGACGCCCGGTGCAGGGACTGCTTCGACCGACCCGTGGTACGCGACGGCTTGCACCTCGTCGGTGTGGCGCCGCTCGACGAAGTACTCCTGGAACTCCAACCAACGACCGTCGGATATCTGGATGAACGTACGCAGCAGATCGTCGGTCCCTGGAAGGATCTCGACATCGGTCACCCCGAGGTGTCTCGCGAGGTTGGCGGTGATCGACGAGAGTGGAATACCTTCGGCGAGCATCATCGTCCTCGTCAGGCACATGGCAAGGTCTGCATCTCCGAGTGTGAACGACGTGTCGATACCGAACGCTCGAAGCTGATCCATCACCATGGTCGTGTCGTCACGCCTGCCCCAGCCGGCAGGGCCTTCGAGCCCTGCAAGCGTGTAGAGCACCGTATCGGGGTCAGGAGACACGCGAATGCCGTATCGTTCGGTATCGTCACCGACGTTCACCACGATGGTGAGACGGCCAGGATCGAGCACCGCGCGAAGTGCGCGGGCCATTCTGGCTCCGCCGACCCCCCCGGCGAGCAGCGTCACCCGATGATTGCTGTAACGCCGATATGACCCCAGAATGCACCTCACATGTCAATGATGCCAACCCGCCAGGCAACGGTCACAGTTGCACTCATCGCCGACGACTCCGGCGGGATCGACGTATCGTTCTCGGCTCTTGCCCGGCAAGTGTACGAGCCGACGAGCATCGTCATCGTCGGAGGCGAGCGCACGCGGGCACCCTCGAACTCCGTGACACGGGTCGCGTCACTCTCCGAACTGATGAAGTCGCTCGATCCAGCGGTTCAGTACCTGTGGATCCTGCGCGAGGGAGCGGCCCCGGCACCCGACGCGTTGATGGCGTTGCTCTCAGATGCCGACCGAATGGGTGCAGGCATCATCGGGTCCAAGGTCATCGGGCAGAACGACGAAGTCCTGAAGTCGATCGGTCTCGTCACCGACGTCTTCGACGTTCCCTACACGGGGCTCGATCAGTCCGAGCGTGATCAGGGCCAGTACGACGTCGTGCGCGAGGTGGCCGGCGTCTCGGGTATCTCGATGCTCGTGCGCAGGGACCTTCTCCACGGCCTCGGCGGCGTTGACGAGACGATGACGCCACTTGCTGCAGCCATCGACCTCGGCCAGCGAGCCAGGCTCAAGGGGGCCGTCGTCGCAATCACCCCGGCGAGTGAAGTCGTCTACGACAGCGACATCACGGATCTGCCGCGATGGCGAGCCGAGGCAAGCCGCATCCGATCCATGCTCAAGGCGTACAGCCTGATGACGCTCGCCTGGGTGCTGCTTGTCGACTTCCTCACCGGTTTCCTCGAGATGACCCTCTCGATCTTCCTCGGTCGATGGCTCGTGTTCGACTGGGTGTTGTCGTGGGGGTGGAACATCGTTCACCTCCCCGGCACCATCACTGCTCGCAGGCACGCCCGAAAGGGTGATGTCGCGTCGGATGCCGAACTGTTCCGGTTCCAGCGACGTGGCAGCGTCAAGATCTCGCGGCTGACTGCTGCGACGATGGCTGCCCTCCGCCGCCGCCTGCCCGGAGATGACAGGCTCTCGCTCGAGACGCTCGGAAGCGATGTTCGTCAGCCAGCCTTCGTCGTCGGTGTTCTCGCCGTCATCTTCGTGCTGTTGTCGGCACGAAATATCTGGTCCGACGGGTTTCCTGCGATCGGCTACTCGCTGCCGTTCCCGACAGACGGTTGGGACGCGTTGACGGCGTACGCAGGAGGGTGGAATCCTGCAGGTCTTGGCAGTCCGGAACCGTTGCGTCCACTCCTTGCCGTGGCAGGCGTCGCGAAGATCGCGACGTTGCATGCCGCTTCGCTGAGCGAGTACATCCTTGGAGCCGGTGCTCTGCTCGCCGGGATCTGGGGCATGACACGCCTTCTGCGCACCTGGTCCGTTCCTGCCGCCCCGGCCCTCATCGCAGGCATCGTGTACGTTGCGGGACCGACCGCGAATGGGATCGCGGGGAACACTCACCTCGGTACGTTGCTGGCCCTCGGCATCCTGCCGTGGGCACTGCGTGTGTCCCTGGCACCGGTGCGCGACGGGCTACTCCCCGGGCTTGGCAGAGTCGCGGCGGCGATCCTGATGTTCGGGATGCTCGGTGCGCTCTCTCCGCTGATGCTCGTCGTCCCGATCCCGTTGATTGCCGTGTATGCGTTGTTCACCTTCACAGACGGCAACGCCTGGCGGGGGTTGATCATCGCCCTCGTGGGAACTGCAGGCGGGTACCTCCTGTTGAGTCCATGGATCTGGAGTGCCGGGCTGCTCGGGATCGCCAGAGACGGGTACGCCTTCTGGAACGTTTCGCCCATCCTCGCCGTTGCAGGCGCCGTTGTCGTCGTCGGCGGAGTTGTGAGCGCGAGTCGTGGCCTCGGTGTTGTCGCCGGCTGGGCTGGCCTGGTCACCGGTGCTGGATTCCTGCTCGCCCGATCAGGATCGTTCGGATGGGGAAGCGAGATGGAGTCGGTCGCTCTTGGGGTGACCGGCCTCGGTCTGTCGATCCTCGTTGGGATCGTCGCTGCCACGGTGGCCTCGACGGAAACTGTTCGGTGGCGCCGGTTCGCCGCGGGGATCGGCACGGTCGGTGTCATCGTTCTCGTCGTTGCAGCTACGACGATCGTGCTCGGTGGCCGCATCGGGCTGCCGGCGGACCGCTACGAATCTGCCCTTGGGTTCACGATGGCGCGTGAGGGTGAGGCGGAGCGATCACGTGTCCTCCTGGTCGGGCCTGCAGAGCTCCTGCCCGGTGACGTACGCACGATTGCGGGAGGGGCCTACCGCGTCGTGTCTGGGACGATTCCCGACCTCGGGGAGGCCCGGCTCGCCGATCGTTTGCCGTTCGACGACTACCTGTACGACAAGCTCGAACTCATCACCTCGGGCGAAACGCGGCGTGCCGGTGATGAGCTTGCGATTTTCGGGATCAAGTGGATCGTCGTGATGGGGGAGAGCTCGGGCACTGACGCCCGAGATGCCTCCACCGCGTGGCGCGAGGTGTTTGCAGGACAACTCGATCTGCTTCCGCTCAGTGCAGGCGCAACGAACACCGTGTTCGTCAACGATGTTCGACCGGTCGGGCGTGCTCTCACCTCTGCTGCGGACTCTTGGGCCAGGGTTGGATGGAAGTACGAGGGTGAACCAGCGCCGAACAAACGGGTGTTCATTGCAGAGAACCCCGATGAGGCTTGGGGTCCTGGTCCGCGCTTCACGACCGAGTTCTCGAACGAGGTGTCCGCCAATCTCGGTATTGCGACCTACGATGCCGACGCTTCACGTCGTCGGCAGGCGGTTGCGGTCGCCCTTGGTGTCGTCGTGTTGCTCGGCATGGCGATCGTCGGAAGGAGGAGAGCGTGAGAAGAACGATCCTCCTGGTCCTCGCTGCCCTCGTAGGATTCATCGGGGTGCTCCAGGTCGCGCCCGGCACCCCGCCACCGCCAGAGTTCAGCCTTGGCGCCGGGGACCACCCCGATGGCGCGTCGGCGGTCCCCTCGGCTTGGTACTGCCCGTGGGTGGAAGCTGGAGATGTCATCGACAGCTCCATCTCCGTCGCGTCGGGAAGCGACACGACGGTCGACCTGACGCTTCTCGACCCGCTCACCAACACCGAGCCGACGACGTTCTCCTTCGAGATGATCGGTCCCGGGGCCACAGGCATCGAGACGGGCAACCTCGTGAGGCGTGGTGAGTCACCGGGGATCATCGAGTTCTCCGACGGTCCGGCTGCTGGAATCTCCATGCGCTGGGCCGACGGTCAGATCGCCGCGGATCGCTGTGTCGTGTCGGTTCCGAACGAGTGGTACCTCACCGGCGGTGCCACCAAGACGGGAACGTTCACCCAACTTCGTCTCTTCAACCCGTTCGCCGACAACGCCGAAGTCTCCATCGCCGTGTACTCAGAGTTCAACCTCGACCTGATCCCCGACCTCGACACGATCGACGTAGGCGGGCGATCGTGGACAACGATCGACTTCGAGCCGTACCTGCCTTTCCGAGATGAGCTGGCTCTCCGGGTCACCACGACATCGGGTTTCATCATCCCGGTCCTCGTGCGTACCGACGAACATGGCGAGGCTGTATGGAACGGCACGGCGCTGTCGGAGAACTGGGAGTTCCCCGTCGCCGCCCCCGGCGGGCTCGAACCGTTCATTGCTGTGATGTCCGGGGGGAAGAACGACGTCGTCGTTTCTGTCGACATCGTGACCGAAGATGGGACGATGCTCGACGCGAGGACGATCACGCTCGAATCCTCCGTCCCAGCGGCGATCCCGCTCGGGGACCTTGCTGCACCGCCGTACGGTGTTCGCGTCAGATCGACGGCTCCGATCTCCGCCACAGTGGTCGCCGTCGTTCCCGAGTTCGTGCCAGGACCCGAAGAGGAGGTCGGTGGTGAGGGCGGTGTTCCCGACACGACGACCACGATCCCCGGGGAGTCAGGCGGAACCGATACGACGGTGCCGGTCGAAGAAGACTTCGTCAGGGGTCTTGCTGGAACCACCGGAAGTGCTACCGCCGATACGTCGTGGATCATCCCGCTCGACACGCTCCCCGGGTCCGAGACGACGCTCTGGCTGATGAACACCGGCGACAACGCTGCGTTGGTTGAGATCCTCCCGCTCGGGGAGTCCGAGTTCCTCACCGAGGAAGCCGTCGAGGTGCCGCCGGGCTCCGTCCTGGGTATCCCCGTCGATGTTGGCGTGGGAACCTACGGCTACCAGGTGTCGTCGAGTGAACCGATCACCGCCGCCTGGGAGATCGTCGGTGACCGAGGTGTTGCTCTGATCGCAGGGATCCACGCCGAATGAGTGACGTCGTCTTCAGGATCGCTGCGGTGGTCGTGGTACTCGGTGCTGCATGGCTCGTCGCGATGGCTTTCCGACGTTTCACACGCCCCTCGCACCCCGATGTGATCGTTGGGGAGGTTGGTGATCGGCCTGGGGTTGTCATATTCACATCGACCGACTGCTCGACGTGTAAGGATGCAATCCGTCGCCTCGAGGATCTCGGAGTGCCGTTCAGAGAGGTGACGTACGAACTCGAGCCTCAACGCTTCGACACGTGGCAGGTCGGCGCCGTACCGCTGACGATCGTCCTCGATACCGATGCGAACGTCGTGTCCGTGCTCTCGGGGGTGCCGTCGGCCAACCAGATCCGTCGGAGTGCCGCCCGGGCAGGGATCGAGGTACGCGCGTGAGATCCTTGGTTCCGCGCAACGCCATGCGTAGCGTGAGGTGTCCATGATGGTTCCCTGTATCCGGTGCACCGGTCGCGCAACGACCGTGTTGACGTACGATCACAAGATCGCCGAGGCGTACCTCGACGACGTGCGAGGTGACGAGCGCGTCTACGACGGGATGCTGCTCTGTGAGACGCATGCAGGTCGGTTCAGCGCTCCGCGGGGATGGGAGACGATCGATCGGCGGGGGAACACTCCACGCCTGTTCACGGAAGGGAGCCAGGACTGATGTCCATCGACCGCGACGTCATCGAAGCTGTTCGTGAGATGGAGGAGCCGGAGCTCCGGCGGTTGTTCATGCTGACGAGGGCGCGTCTCGAGCAACGTGGCCACGAGTTCCCTGAACTCGGCCCCGGCGTCAAGGTTCGCAAGCAGATGGTTCGTTGTGGGAAGGAGTCCTGCTCGTCATGTCCACACGGCCCGTACGTGTATGCGTACTGGACCGAAGATGGCAGACAACGAACGAAGTATCTCGGGAGGTACGACGACCTCCCCGAGACGGAGAACGACTAGACGCGTTGGGCGCGCAATGCAATACTGATAGTGGCCGTTGGGCGGCCAACGATAGGGAGGCAACGTGAGAAAGGCAGAAGCTGAGGGACTCGTGTGCACATCATGTGGCCAGTCATCGGTGATACAGATCGAGATGAAGCTGCCAGACGGCAGTGAGGTCATCTTCTGCTCATGCCACGTCTGTGAGGCGAAGTGGTGGGACAAAGAAGGCGAATCGGTCTCCATCGACGGCATCATCGACCTGGTGAGTGAGTAGCCGATCCTCGACACGGTGTACACGGACGCATCACTGCCTGTCCGTCATCGACGGCGAATCGGTAGGATTGCCGTGTGACCACGGCCGCACCCCCCAACGCCCCTGAGGTCGCCGAGGCGCCCCCTCCACCGTCGGACGGCGACGCGCCGAAGCGGTCCCTTTCGAAGTGGTACATCTTCGGGCTGCTCGCGGCCCCAACGGTGTTGATCTTCCTCACGATGTCGGGCATCCTTGGGCCGATTCTGCGGGATGGACAGTCCCTGTTGCGTGTTCCGTACCTGTTCCTCGCCAACACGCCGACCGGTGGAGATATGGGAGCACACGTGCTCCTTCCCAAGGTGTTGATGGAGGACCTCCTGCCGTCGGGTCGACTCCTGGGATGGAGCATGGACTGGTACGCGGGGTTCCCCGTGATGTACTTCTACTTCCCCCTTCCTGCACTCGCGACGGTGCTGCTCGATGTGGTTCTGCCCTACGGTGTGGCGTTCAAGCTCGTGACGATCGCTGGACTCGTCGTCCTTCCAACGGCTTCGTACTTCTTCGTCAAGCATCTCGGGTTCACGAAGTACGTGGCGGCTGTTGCCGGTGTCGCCGGCTCCCTGTTCGTGTTCATGGAGAGCTACTCCATCTTCGGTGCGAACATCAAGTCGACGCTCGCAGGCGAGTTCTCGTTCTCATGGTCCTTTGCACTCTCGATCCTCTACGTCGGGCTCGTCGTGAACAACTATCGGCATGGGAAGGCGTTCGATCCGTGGGCGGGCATCGTGCTCGGATTCACTGCATTGGCACACATCATCACGACCATCGTCGTGGTGGTAGCGACCCTTCCCCTTGTCCTTGCACCGCTCACCGCCGTGTTCGGCGGAAGGGAGAAGCTCTCGCAGTCGTTGCGAGGCTCTCTCGGTGTCCTGTGGACCTATGTGATCGGCTTCGGCATCACAGCCTTCTGGTCGATAGCGCTGGGAGTGAACATCCTCGGTGGGATGACGACCGACATGGGGTGGTCTCCTGTCAAGACCATCGTTGGCAACTACCAGAATCCCGGCTCCCCGATTCCGGGTGAGTTCGTACCCATCCTCGCCCTCGGCCTGGTTGGCATGGTGTGGACGCTCCTTCGCCGGGACAACGTCGGCATCGCCATCTGGATGACGTTGTTTCCGCTTGCCGGGTACTTCTTCATCGCGTACTTCGAGTTCACGGTGCTCTACAACGCCCGACTCCTCCCGTACTGGTTCTTCGGGATGTACGTGTTCGCCGGCATCGCCGTGGCCTTCGCTGCAGCTGCGTTCTCGAGACGTCTCGCCGATACCCGGCGGGCTGCTCTCGTCGCCGGCGTCGTTGCGGTGATGCTCATGGTGGGCGGAGCGGGACTCTCGATGCACGACCTTCCAGGATGGGTCAAGTGGAACTACGAAGGTTATGAGGGCAAAGCGGTGTGGCCCGAGTACGAGAACCTTCTCAAGACGGTCGATGCACTTCCCCCCGGTCGTGTCATGTGGGAGGTGAACTCGGATCAGAACAAGTACGGCACCCCGATGGCACTGATGCTTTTCCCCTTCTGGTCCGAGGATCACCCATCCATGGAGGGAGTCTTCTTCGAGAGCTCGCTGACGACGCCGT
>CAYLVM010000055.1:0-15300 GCA_964387145.1 uncultured Acidimicrobiaceae bacterium | reverse complement strand
CTGGAGAACCTCGCCGACGGTGCCAGCGCCTCACTGTTTCGCGGTCGCATGCATCCGGTGGCGATCGCAACCCGCCTCATCCGACAACTCGAGTTCATGGCGACGGACACAGCCGCTGGACCCCAGATACCGAATGATCTCGTCGTGTACATGAACCCATCCGACATCGATCCTGCCGTCGACAGGTCACATCTCACCCAGGAGCTCGAGAACGCTGTGACCGAAACCTCTCTCGAGAAGGGGTGGCGACTTCTCGGAGCGGCAGCCGTCCATCTACGAACCGACGGTGAAACGCCCCGGG
Organism: uncultured Acidimicrobiaceae bacterium; assembly: GCA_964387145.1. GTDB lineage: Bacteria > Actinomycetota > Acidimicrobiia > Spongiisociales > UBA5794 > JAMBLL01. Next base: position 14,999 of record CAYLVM010000055.1, on the reverse strand, counting down.
GCATCGTTGAGTGCCGCGGCGAGGTCCAACGTTCCTCTCTTTCGCCCTGGTGCCAGCTCATTGCGGATGACGGATCTGCCGTTCTGGAAATCTCTCTGAATCGGGCGATCATCGGCCGAGCTCTCGACTGTGACATCCGGATCGCCAACCAGGAAGTCTCTCGACATCACTGCCTGATCTACCGCGAAGGCACCGGCGCGTTCCTCCAGGATCGCGATTCGTCCAACGGAACGTTCATCAACGGCCTTCGGCTTCCAAGCCGCCCCGAGCCCATCGTCGTCGGCGACAACGTGATGCTCGGCAACCTGTCGTTCACCTTCCGAGCGGTGAGCTGAATGCCTGCCCTCTTCCTGAGCATCATCAAGGTCCTGTTCCTCGCTCTGCTGTTCCTCTTCCTCTGGCAGGTCGCCCGGTCCGTCCGCAGCCACATCGGATCCAACCCGGGGACTCGTGTGAGTGGATACCCTGCAGAGCTCATCGTGCTCACCGGCAACGCAGACAAGGACCGGGTCAGGTTGCGACCTCAGGGACATGTGATTGGGCGATCCTCTGATGCCGACATTCACATCGACGACCCGTACTCTTCGGAGTTCCACGCCAGAGTCGGACTCCAGGATGACGGAGTCGTGGTCCACGATCTCGGCAGCACGAACGGAACATATGTGAACGGGCGACGAGTCACCACACCGACAACAGTCTCGAAAGGCGATACCGTGCAGATCGGCAAGACGATCCTCGAGGTGCGATGAACTACGTATGGGGTACCGGTACCGACACCGGCAAGGTGCGAACAGGCAACGAGGATTCCCTCTATCCGACAACGTCTGGCAGATCCTCTGGTCCCGCTGTACTCATGGTGGCAGACGGCATGGGTGGAGCCGTAGCCGGGGAGGTCGCGTCGCGACTCGCCGTCGAAGCAGCCTCTGAACCCGAAGCCGGTGACCCGATCGATCCATCGGCGCGTGTCCTTGCCGGCAACGATGCCGTCTTGGAGGCATCGTTGCAAGATCCGAGCCTGAGTGGCATGGGCACGACCATGACTCTCGTCGAGCTTCACCCCAACGGCATGGCGAACTTCGCCCACGTTGGAGACTCGCGGGCATACCTCCTGCGAGACGAAGCACTCGAACTGTTGACCACGGACCACACACTCGTCAACAGCCTGCTCGAACTCGGCAAGATCACGAAGGACGAGGCCGAGCACCACCCTCACCGCCACCTCCTCACCCGCGTCCTCGGTCTCGGCCAGGTCGACGTCGATGCCTTCTCTCTCCAACTCCGTGAGGGTGACAGGATCCTGCTCTGCTCCGACGGCCTGACCACGATGGTGACCGACTTCACGATCGAGCAAATCCTCAAAGCGGGGGAAGGGGTCGAGCCGACGTCGTGGGCCCTGATCGAACAGGCGAACATGGCAGGAGGCGTCGACAACACGACCGTCGTGGTGATCGACGTCATCGCATGACGCGGCGGGCCGAAGCTGGCCTCATCATCGCAGCATCCATCTTGGCCGCGCTCGGCGTCGCCATCGTCGAGTTCACCCGGGGGAACTGGCTCGACGCACAGGTTGCGGTCACGCTCCTCACGTTCCTCGCTTCCTTCGGTGGCGTCCACCTCGCTGTTCGTCGCTGGGCCCCGGGTGCATCAAGCCTGTTGATACCGACCGCTGCCTTCCTGTCCGCCGTTGGATTCACGGAGATCTATCGCATCAACGGCGACCTCGCAGCTATCCAAAGATGGTCGCTCCTCATCGCAGCAGCTGCCGCTGCGGGGACCCTCCTCCTTCTCGCAGACACCGGTGTCGAAGTGCTTCGCAAGTACCGATATCTGGCCCTCGCTGTGGGTGTCGCTCTCCTCCTCCTCCCCTTGCTCCCGGACTCCTGGATCCTGCACGGGGCAACCATCAACGGCTCCCGCCTGTGGGTTCAAGTCGTCGTGCCCGGCACCGCTCGTACGCTGAGTTTCCAGCCGGGAGAGATCGCCAAGGTGCTGATCACCGTCTTCCTTGCGTCGTATCTCGCCGAGAACGCCAATGCGATGTCGGTGGTCGATCGTAAGATCGGACCGTTCAAGATCCCAGAGCCGCGCCACCTCGGGCCCGTCATGATCGCTGCCGCCGTCGCTTTCGTCGTGCTCATCTATCAACGTGACCTCGGGGCGTCTCTGTTGCTGTTCGCGTTGTTCATCGGCATGCTCTACATCGCCACCAGCCGCTCGTTCTACGTGATCGCCGGTGCGGTGATGACTCTGGCCGCAGGCGTCCTTGCGTACAACGTGTTCGGTCACGTCCAGCGCCGTATCCAGGCGTGGATCAACCCGTTCGAGTACTTCTCAGATGCGGGGTACCAGACGGTCCAGGGGCTCTTCGCCATGGGTTCGGGAAGCCTGACCGGATCGGGGATCGGTCTCGGCCGCCCCGATCTCATACCTGCAGCAACGACCGATTTCATCTTCGCTGCGATCGCAGAGGAGATGGGATTCGCAGGGTCCCTTGCGATCATCGCTGGTTTCGCCCTCCTCATCGCCGCCGCGTTCGGCATCGCGATTCGTGCTCGTGACCGGTTCCGAAAGTACCTTGCCGGAGGACTTGCGATCGTGATGGCCCTCCAGGCCATCATCATCATCGGAGGTGTCGTTCGACTGCTCCCCGTCACCGGCATCACCCTGCCGTTCATGTCCTACGGTGGTTCTTCGCTCCTCGCGAGCATGACGATTCTTGCGCTTCTCCTCCGCATCTCCCATGAGGAGAGAGCGTGAACACCGCTCTGCGTCGCGCGGCGTACGCCATCTTCGGGGCGTTTCTCCTCCTCGTTGTAGCCGTGACCTACATCCAGGTTGTCAAAGGCCCCCAGTACCGTGACGATGCCCGCAACACCCGTGTCGCTGCGTCGCGGACCGGCCGAGAACGCGGACCGATCGTGACATCCGACCAGGTCCTCCTCGCCGTGTCGACACCCTCACCGGACGATCCGAAGCTCTATGAGCGCACCTACCCACAGGGAGACCTGTACGCACACACCGTCGGCTACACATCGGTCCTCTTCGGTACCCGTGGCCTCGAATCGGTGTGGTCCAACGAACTCGTCTCTGATCGCGACGCAACGATCTCAGGGGTCCTGAACGGTCTCCTCGGTGGTGACACCAGGCCTCGTGGGATCACCGTGACGATCGACCACCAACTCCAGAGCGTTGCGGCAGATGCCCTGGGCGACCAGAACGGGGCGATCGTCGTCATCGATCCTGCTACCGGGGCGATCCTCGCCATGGTGAGCTACCCGAGCTTCGATCCGAACACGTTGATCAGCTCCGATGCCGGTGAGGCGGGCAACGCCCTCGAGGCCGACCCCGACGAACCACTCCGGAATCGGGCGATCGACGAGACGTACGCACCAGGATCCGTTTTCAAGGTGATCACGGCGGCGAGTGGCCTCGATTTCGGTGTCGTGAGCCCCTCGACCGCGTTCGACGACCCCGTGGAACTCATCTTGCCCGGCAGCACCTCCACCATTGCGAACTTCGATGGAAAGGTGTGCAACGACGGGAACTCCGTCACCCTCAAGATCGGGTTCATCAGGTCGTGTAACACGGTCTTCGGCCAGCTCGGCATGGATATCGGTGGGGACGACCTGGGGACGACCGCCACCAAGTTCGGCTTCAACAGAGAGGTGCCGTTCGATCTTGGGGTACTGACATCGTTCTTTCCCGGCCAGGGATCGATCGAGAACAATCCTCCCGCCACGGCACAGAGCGCCATCGGCCAGCGCGATGTACAGGCAACCCCCCTCCTCATGGCCCTGTCGGCCGCCGCCGTAGCCAATGGTGGAACGATCATGAAGCCATACCTGGTCACGGACGTCTTTACTTCAGATGGAACGATCGAGCAGGTGACGGCACCTGAACGCTGGAAGCGAGCCATGAGTCCAGCGACCGCCGCCGTCCTCGCGGACATGATGGAACAGGTCGTGATCTCGGGAACCGCTACGAACGCTGCCGTTCCCGGTGTACGAATCGCTGGCAAGACGGGCACCGCTGAAATGAGCGAACGACCACCCCATGCGTGGTTCATCGGGTTCGGACCCGTCGAGGCCGGGCCGGACGACGCATCCATCGCGATCGCCGTCGTCGTGGAGTCCGGAGGCGACTTCGGTGAGACGGCAACGGGCGGAAGCGTCGCTGCCCCGATTGCACAGAAGGTCCTTGCCGAGTTCTTCGACAGATAAGGCCTCAGACGTCAGATGCCAGACGATGGTCTGTGTTCTGTGATCTGGTATCTGCTCGAGTTCCCATGGCTATCCCTCAGTGGGAAGTACCCTCCGATACGTGGAAAATCGCGTCCTCTCCGACAGATACCGGATCATCAAGCATCTCGCCCGAGGCGGGATGGCTGACGTCTTCGAGGCCGAAGACACTCTGTTGAATCGCGCCGTTGCCGTCAAGGTCCTGCATGCCAACTTCGCGTCGGATGAGGCGTTCGTTGCACGGTTCCGGAGAGAAGCTCAGGCGGCAGCAAACCTCTCACACCCCAACATCGTTGCCATCTACGACTGGGGGAAGGACAACGGCACCTACTTCATGGTCATGGAGCTCATCCGGGGCCGCACCCTCCGCCAGATCCTCAAGAGCGAAGGCGCTCTTCTCCCCCGTCGAGCTGCCGAGATAGCGGCTGAGACAGCGGCTGCCCTCTCTATTGCTCACCAGCACGGTGTCTACCACCGAGACGTCAAGCCGGGGAACATCATGATCACTGCCGACGGGGCAGTGAAGGTCACCGACTTCGGCATCGCGCGTGCCCTCGACGACTCCGAGGAACTGACCCGAACCGGTGCCGTCATCGGCACAGCGACATACTTCTCCCCCGAACAGGCACAGGGCCTCCCCGCAGATGAACGCTCCGACGTGTACTCGCTCGGCATCGTCCTGTACGAGAGCCTTGCCGGAAAACCTCCTTTTACCGGCGACAGCCCCGTCGCCGTCGCCTATCAACACGTTTCAGAGACTGCTGCCACTGCAGATCAAGTGAACCCCGACGTTCCACCGGAGATCTCGGCGATCGTTGCCCACGCCATGGCGAAAGATCCAGCGAACCGGTACCAGACGGCCGACGCGTTCCGGGACGATCTCATGCGATACCTCGGTGGGTCCGAGCCGATCGCCGCGGCCGCGGTCATGGCCGGTGCCGCCACAGCGATGATCCCCCCACCGGCCGCAGCGGTACCGGCCCAGATGGGTGGCGTGCAACCGACCCAGACGTTCGAGGCTCCCGCAGATGAGCGATCTCAGACGTCGTACTGGTTCGCCGTTGGAGGCCTGGTAGTCATACTCCTCATTGGGTTGTGGCTGCTCCTCCGCCTCCTTTCCGGGGGAGATGCCGTTGCGTCCACGGTCAGCGTCCCCGATCTTGCCGGCCTTCCTTCTCAGGATGCTTTCGTCAATCTTCAGGAACTCGACCTCAAGGTGAAGGAGCTCAGGGAGGCCCACGAAGAGATCCAAACCGGATTCGTCATCCGTACCGAGCCACCGGCCGACACCGAACTCGAACCGGGGAGCTTCGTCACCGTCGTCGTCTCCACAGGACCCGAGACGTTCGGGATCCCGAACCTCATCGGAGAGAACAGGGACGTCGCCATAACCCGTATCGAGTCGCAGGGCTTCGTGATAGGCAAGATCGAGTATGTCTTCACCGAAGACACCGATGAGAACATCGTCATCGCACAGACACCGTCGGGTGGAACCACCGCACCCCCCGAGACCGCAGTCGATCTCGTTGTCTCGAGCGGTCCGTCGTCGATACAGGTGCCAAGCGTTTCCGGCAAGACTGCCGATACCGCCGTCCTCGAACTCACCAGGGCAGGGTTCACCAACATCGAGACGCAAGAGGAGTTCTCCCTCGATGTCCTGACGGGCTTTGTGATCGAAACCAACCCGGCGGCCGGCCAGACGGTGCCAAGAGATGCCACGATCTTCGTGATCGTGAGCAAGGGTCCAGAACCAGTCGATGTCCCCGATCTGAGTGGCATGTCGGTAGAGCAGGCCCGCCGCGCCCTCGGCGATCTCGGTCTCCTCATCGTCGTGAGCCCGGACACCGTCGAGGTCCCGATCAGTTCGGGCCTCATCGGCAAGGTCGCCGAGCAAGCACCGGCTACGGGCACCACCGTGGAAGTGGGTTCCGAGGTGACCGTGAAACTAGGAGTCGTTCAGCAGGTCACGGTGCCGGATCTCACCTCGATGACGATCACACAAGCCCAGGACACCACAGCAGCAGTTGGGCTCAACGTCGACCTCCTTGGTACGACGGTGACGAACGATCAGAGTCTCGATGGAACGGTTGCATCGCAAGACCCTGTCGCCGAGACAGTCGTGGACGAAGGCAGCTTCGTCCAGGTGACGATCTATCTCTACCAACCCGATGTACCCGACTTCAGCGGGATGACCGTCACCGATGCACAGGCGTTGGCAACGAGCATCGGTCTCGGGGCGGTCACCCAGACCGGGACGATCGAGACCACCGAGGCAGCGCTCATCGACACGATCGCGTCGCAAGACCCTGCTGCAGGTACCTCGGTTCCTCAGGGCACCGACGTTGGCGTCGTCGTCTACGTCGCTCCGTGACGCCTGACACGTCGACATCTTCGCGAAACGCGTCGCTCCTCTCCTGGTACGGCGACCATGGTCGTCGGCTGCCGTGGAGGGATGTAGGTGGCCCCTACGTCACGCTCATATCGGAGGTGATGCTCCAACAGACCCAGGTGGATCGTGTCATCCCGAAGTTCGAGCACTTCATCGATCAGTGGCCGACGATCGAACACCTTGCAGAGGCAGACACTGTGGACGTCGTCGAGGCGTGGTCGGGCCTCGGCTACAACGCTCGGGCGATCCGCCTCGTCGAATCGGCCCGGATCATCGTGGAGTCTGGATGGCCGACCACACCAGCGGAGCTTCGACAGCTCCCCGGCATCGGGCCCTATACGAGTGCAGCTATCTCCTCGATCGCCTTCGGCTACGACACCCCGGCGATCGATACGAACGTCCGGCGCGTCTTGAGCCGCTGGACCGGGACGATACTCGAAGGAGATAACCTCATCGAGGTAGCGAACAGCCTCGTTGGCCGTCCGGCAGGTGACTGGAACCAGGCGATGATGGACCTGGGCGCAACGATCTGCCGCCCCCGCAACCCGACGTGTGATGGATGCCCCGTCGCTCCGTGGTGCACGGACCCCAGCGCCTACCTGGCCCCACCGAAACAGGGCACCTTCAAGGGATCCAACCGTGAACTCCGCGGAGCTCTCGTTCGCGCCCATGTCCGGGGTGACGATCTCTGGACCATGGGCCGTTCACTGGGCCGCACCGACGAAGAGATCTCGACGGTGCTCGAGACGCTCGCCGAAGAGGGGCTGATCGTCGTTCTTTCTACTCCGTGAGACGTCCGTCACATCGCAAGGAAGTTCGCGAGCAACGCCTTGCCCTGGGTCGTCATGATGCTCTCGGGATGGAACTGCACCGCTTCGATGGGAAGTTCCTTGTGCCGAACACCCTGGAGGACACCGTCGTCCGAGTGCGCCGTTTCGAGGAGGACCGCGGGCACATCTATCGCGGCAAGCGAGTGATATCGGGTCGCATCGAACGGGTTGTCGAGGCCATCGAAGATCCCGCGGCCGTCATGGGCGATGGGTGATGTCTTGCCATGTCTCGGTTCTGGAGCATGACCGACCGACCCTCCGAACGCGACGACGGCTGCCTGGAGGCCGAGGCATACACCGAGCGTCGGGATCTCCGATCCGAGCGTCTCGAGGTACTCGACCGAGTAGCCCGAAGACTCTGGACGACCAGGACCAGGAGAGATCACGAGGTGTGTTGGAGTCAGACTCGCGGCCTCCGATGGCGGAAGTACATCATTTCGGTACACGAGCGGCTCGGCTCCGAGCTCCCCGAGGTACTGCGCGAGGTTGTACGTGAACGAGTCGTAGTTGTCGATGATCAGCACCCTCACGAGATGGTGCCACCCGAATCCAGGAAATTCCCCATCCAGTTATAGACGGCGTTGAGCACGAAGAGTGCGACGACCACGATGATGACCGCGAGAACGACCTTCACAGGTATCGGGCCGGGAAGTTTCAGGAATGCCTGTTTCATGAGTTGTAGATCACGTCGTAGTTAGGGCCTGAGACGAGTTCCGCAAAGATGATGAGTCTCTCCCTCGATGAGAACCTTGGATTGCAGGTAGAGAGGGTGATCCACGATCCCGGACGCGGGTTCGTGACCCATATCTCGGTCGGGCGCACGATGATCGACTCCCTGACCTCATAGATGTTGAGGCCGATGGCAGTTTCGACCTCGATGATGTCGCCGACCTCGAGCTCATCGAGTTCGTGGAACGGGGCACCGTACGTCGTTCGGTGCCCCGGAAGCACGGCGTTGCCGGGCTGACCGGGCAACGGAGTCGAGGGCATGTGCCCGACACCGTTCTTGAGGTCGGCCCTCGAGACGCCCTCGACAACGGTCCAGCCTTCAGCGAGCCTCTCGATCGACGGGATCCGGATGATGGCGAACGCTTCACCTTGCTGGGGCGCCTCTTCGACGAGCAACGTCTTGGGCTCTTCGGGAACCGTCGGCTCGACCGGAGCAGTGGGGTCTTGTGGGTCGGTGACGTCGGGTGCACCCGGCGCTACGTACTCGACTTCGGAGATCGTGACTTCCTCGAAGTACTCGGCTGCTTCGACCTTGAGTGTCTCGTTGTTCTGTTGAGCGAAGTACGTCGTGATGAACAGTTGATGGACGACGAAGCCGACCAGGAAGAGGCCGAGGCCGATACTCGTCCATCCGATCGTCCTGATGATCTTCGTAACGCGACCCGTTTTCGGCGCAGGGGGCCGGTCTGTGATCACTTCGTGCTCGGTCGCGTTACTCATGCCCGCACAAGGCTACCCGGCGTGAGCACATGTGTTCGCACAGTGTCAACAGCCCGTCCAACGGCGCGTTCTTCGACGTCGAAGCGCTACGCTTGGCGCCATGCCAGTTTCAAAGGGCCGCAAGAAGGCCAACACTCGACCAACGCCCCCCTCACACAAGCCGAAGGCTATCGATGACAAGGGGCCGTCCCCCGCCTGGTACGTGGCGACGATGTTCGGCTTGATGGCTGTGGGGATCGTGCTGATCCTGGTGAACTACACAGGGATCCTGCCCGGAGGTACAAGCAACAAGTACCTCCTGACCGGACTCGCAGGTATCGGCATCGGCTTCGCCATGACGATGAACTACAGGTAACGCTGCAAGCAGCCTCACCTGGTACCACGTATTGAGTACCAGGTACCTGGTACGGCGAAGCCCCGGCTTCGCCTACGCCTCGACCATGTCCTCTCGGCAGTGTCTCGGTGGTTCACCATCGACACCGTGGGACTGGGTGACCGTCAGACTCATCCCACACACAGTGCATACGTAGGGGATGTCGACCTCTCGAACGTCCGACAGGTTCGGATCAGGTGGCGGACCAGATGCGATGAACTTGATGCTCCAGAGCGTGCCGGCAACGATCGCGATCCCGATAGCGATCGCGATCGCAACGGTCATGCAACCAACTCGATGATGGTGCCGTTCGCGAGTCCCCCGCCCTCACACATGGTCTGGAGCCCGTACCGGCCGCCGGAGCGTTCGAGTTCGTTGAGGAGTGTCGTCATCAGCCGTGCACCCGACGCGCCGAGGGGGTGACCGAGGGCGATCGCTCCACCGTTGACGTTGACCTTGCCCCAGTCCGCACCGGTCTCTCTCAACCACGCACCGATGACGGCGGCGAACGCCTCGTTGACCTCGAACAGGTCGATGTCGCCGATCGACAGGCCCGCCTTGGCGAGAGCCTTCTCTGTGGCGGGGATCGGCCCGGTCAGCATCGCCACCGGATCGGTGCCGACGACGCTGAACGACGTGAATCGCGCTCTTGGCTTGAGACCGAGTTCCTTCGCCTTGTCTTCGGACATGATGAGGAGCGCCGCCGAACCGTCGGTGATCTGGGACGAGTTCCCTGCAGTGACGACGCCATCCTCTTTGAACGCAGGCTTGAGGGATGCAAGCGCTTCAGCGGACGTCGTTGGGCGAATACCTTCGTCTCGCGTGAACGGTGTCGCAACACCGTCGACCTTCACCTCGATCGGGACGATCTCGTTCTCGAACCGGCCTTCCTCGGTTGCCTTGAGCGCCCGCATCTGTGAGTCGAGCCCGTACCCGTCGACTTCCTCACGGCTGATCTTCCACCGCTCGGCAATCATCTCTGCCGAGAGGCCCTGAGGGATCAGACTGTGGTGGTACCGCTCACGCATCTTGTTGCCGAACGGCTTCCCCGACGCCGACGATGAGCCCATCGGGACCCTGGTCATCGACTCCGTGCCTGCAGCGACAACAACGTCGTACGCCCCTGCCATGACGCCCTGGGCGGCGAAGTGCACGCTTTGTTGTGATGACCCGCACTGCCGGTCGATGGTCACACCGGGTACGGACTCGGGCCAGCCGGCACCGAGTACGGCGTTCCGGCCGATGTTGTACGTCTGCTCACCGACCTGAGAGACACACCCCATGATGACGTCCTCGACGAGGCCAGGATCGAGGCTGTTGCGCTCGGCGAGAGCCTTCAGCACCTCGGCAGCGAGGTCCGCCGGGTGCCACTCCGAGAGTGCGCCGTTGCGCCTTCCCAGAGGTGTACGGACTGCATCGACGATCACGGCGTCTGCCACGGAGCGCTCCTTGTTCGGTGGTGGAGACGATCGGACTCGAACCGACGACCCCCTGGTTGCAAACCAGGTGCTCTGCCAACTGAGCTACGTCCCCTCGGATGGAGCAAGTCTAGGGCAGGCGGGACGACACGCAGTTCCCTATCGCGGTGGCACCCGGGGCTCAGGACCGACGCCCCGAGGACGATCTCCCTCGAGCAGCCGGCTGCTCAGACGCCCGGCTTGAGAACCATCACGATCAGCGCGATCGTCAGTAGCAGCGTCGCTGCGTGACTGATGGTGCCGACCTGTTTCGCTTTCGCCATCGCGAGGTCACTCGTGAGACCGTGCTCCTGGATGATCTCTCTTAGTTCCAAGCCTTTCGGCTTGAAGTAGAAAACGCCGAGCGTCATCACGAGGACGGCCAGGACGAATCCGAAAACCACGAATAGCGTCTCGAACTCCCATGCTCTCGACGAGTCGAGGACCAGGGCTATCCCCGAGAGGAACACCAGGACACCGACGATCGTGAAGAGTCTCAGACTGGTCTGGCCCACCTTCCCGCCAACGGTCATGATGACGACAGGGTCCCTCGTTCGAGCCGCCGTGGCCATGATGCCTTCGACGTATACCTGTCCTCCGAACCAGATCGCAGCAGTCATGACATGGAGCAGTTGGATCAGATCTGACATGTCGCCCTCTCCTGACAGTGGATGCGGCGAGCGTACCCGTCCCGCCGCGAGACCACACCCACGATCGTCGGAGAACCGAGAACAAAACCCACGTACGCGGGTTGGACAACCGAGAGGAGGAAGCGTGGCAGCCGATGGCAGGATCGACAGGGTGGCACAGCGCAAGGCACTCGTCGTCGTCGCGGCAAGCCAGCTACTCGTACTGACATTGTGGTTCTCGGCGTCGGCCGTCGCTCCACAACTCGGTTCCGAATGGGGCCTCACGACCGCCCAGACCACTCTGCTCACGCTCGCTGTCCAGCTCGGTTTCGTTATCGGCGCTCTCGTGTCTTCCCTGATGAACCTCGCCGACCTCGTCCCCGCTCGCCTGCTGTTCGTCTTGTCTGCCATCGTCGCAGCCGGTGCAAACGCTCTGCTCGTCACTCTCGATGGGTCACCTCTGGCACAGGCAACCGTTCTGCGGCTCATCGTCGGGATCGCTCTGGCGGGTGTCTACCCGGCAGGGCTGAAGGTGATCTCGGGTTGGTTCACGAAGCGGCGTGGGATGGCGCTCGGCGTGCTCGTGGGTGCACTCACCGTTGGCTCGGCACTTCCCCACCTGATCCGCGGCACAGGGTTGGATTGGAGACCGGTGATCCTCGTCTCGAGCGCACTGGCTCTCATCGGTGGGGCGTTGATGTGGCGCCTCGTCGAGGACGGTCCCTTCGATACCGTTGCGAGCCCGTTCTCGTTCAAGCTCATCGGCGCCGTTGTTCGCAACGAGGGTGTCCGCCTCTCGACGTACGGGTATCTCGGTCACATGTGGGAGCTCTATGCAATGTGGGCCTGGACCGCTGCGTTTCTCTACGCGAGCGCTCAGGCCGGTGGGTATGGGACCGGTTGGGTCTCGACGGCCACGTTCTTCGTCATCGCTATCGGCGGTCTCGGGTCGTGGTTGGCCGGTTCCCTGGCCGACCGCTTCGGTAGGGAGCGGATCGCGGGTGGGGCGATGGTGATCTCAGGGGCGAGCGCCGTTGTCTCCCCACTCGTCTTCGGCAGGACACCCTGGATCGTGGTCACTCTCTTCCTCGTGTGGGGCTTGACGGTGGTCGCCGACTCGGCACAGTTCTCAGCACTCGTCACCGAAACCGCAGAGGACCGGTTCAGAGGAACTGCTCTCACGCTGCAAACCGCCGTGGGGTTCCTGCTGACGCTCGTGACGATCAGAGGGATTCCTGCGATCGTTGCCTCCGTCGGATGGCAGTGGGCGTTCCCGTGGCTTGCTCTCGGCCCGTTGGTGGGGATCGCGGCGATGGCTCGACTGGCGCGAATCCGTCGAGGAGTAGAAATGAAAGAACCTGCCGGGTCCCCCTGAAGGTCCGCAACCAGTGCTGGAGTCGCCGGCGTAAGCCGGACACGGAACCCGTACACACATACGGCAACCGTAGATCTGAGGTGTCGGTTGCGGACCGGACCCGTCAGGCTCTGTCCACAACAGTTTCAACCAACTGTGTGCTCCGGCATATAGGGACTTTCCCCTATTTCCTCAAGGGGTCTCGCCCTCGGCCTGGGGCACCCATCCGGAGCGGTACGCCTCGAGGGACAGCTCGTGGCGTGACGCGATGCCAAGCTTCTTGAAGATGTTGCTCATATGCGCCTCGATGGTCTTGGGGGAGACGAACATCGCAGAGGCAGTTCTCCGATACGAGTATCCGCGGGCGATGAAACGAACCACCTCACGTTCCCTCGTCGTAAGAGCCTCTATCTCGGATGACTGTTCTGCCGTCTCGTCGATGTCGAGCATGAAACCCGCGATCTGGGGCGAGACGGGCCGCCCACCGTCGAGCATCTCCTGGACGAGGCCCGGCAGTTCCGCCCCAAGCGTGTCCTTGAGGACATACCCATCGACACCGGCCCGCAGCATCCGGGCAACGTCGATACGTTCCGCCGACACGGACAGAGCAAGGAACTTCGTCGATATGCCCGCCTTCTTGATCGCGATCACAACCTGATCGCCGGTACCCGAACGCAGCTGCACATCGATGAGGGCTCCATCAGGTTTCGTCTTCGATAGAAGATCGATCGCTGCCTGCACGTCGTCTGCTTCACCAACGATCTCGTAATGTGTGTCGAGGAACTTCATCGCCCCGGCGCGCACGATCTCATGGTCGTCGATCAGCACCAGCGTCGCCATGGTCACACCGCTACCTTCCCCATCGAGACGGACATGAGAACCTCGGTTCCTTCGTTCCTGTCGGACTGAAAACGTACCTCTCCCCCGACCGACTCGAGGCGACCACGGATCGATCGCTCGATACCGTGACCCAGATCCGAGGTGTCTGCATCGAATCCTCTCCCGAGGTCACGCACGTACACGTGAGCATCCCCATCCTCGATCGCCGCGTATACATCAATCCGATTGGTTCCTGAGTGCTTGGCGGCGTTGGTCATGGCCTCGCGGGCCGCATCGACCAACGCCTCGAGTCGATCGTCCATCTTCCCGTCGATACGTACGACGAGGCTGATCTCTACGGCGAAAAGTTCTTCAACGTCACAGGCGGCCTCCATCAGAGCCTCCTTGAACATCCCCCGACGGGTAGACGAGTAACTCTCGACGAGGTCGCGCAACTCACGAGACTGTCGGCGAGCGAGAGCCCGTACCCGGTCCGCGTCCTCTGCCTCGTTCGCGATGACCTGAAGTGTCTGGAGCGCCGAGTCGTGCAACCGGTTCGCCAGGCTGAGGCGCTCCATCCGGCGCGCACTCTCCTCGCGTTCCCGCGTGAGTTCGTCGACGGTGTCACGCCGGTACGCATCTGTCTTGCGGATCGTTGCGAACAGCCACCCGAACACGAGTCCCCAGACGATGAACGCGATCGATGAGAGCGTAGGCACCGGGCCCTTTCCCCAACTGATGAGCACCGCGGCCTGCTCGACCGCGATGAGCGACGCCACGAGCGCCACCCCGTAGAGGTTTGCACCGTACGCTGCCACGATGAGCGTCGGGATGAGGTACCCACCGTGGAACAGGTTGTCTGCACCTGAGGCCCAGGATGCTCCGCCGACGAGCAGCACCACGATCAGGTCGGTGATGACGAACCACGTCGAGCCCATGCGTCGCCGCCGTCTCGCCGCCCACAACGTCACTCCGGTCCACACCGTGGCAAGCACCATGGAAGAAACGACGATCAGGTGGTCGGCGCCGTCATCGACCTTGAGTGTCGCCACGACGAGCATCAGCATCCACGCCCACCCCACGACGCGAGCGATGGCGACCAGCATCCTCATCGATGCTTCGACGGCGGCCGTAATCTGATCCGACGCCTCGAGCGTCTCTCTCGTCGTGTCGGTCGACTTTCGATCCTGCACGTTCATGTCGGCTGATGACCCTTGCGTTGTCAGCGCAACACTAGTTGTCTGAACCGTCCGAGACTCGAAGCAGCCACACTGGGCTCCAACCACGGCGCCCGGCGTGGCAGAGAACGCGCCAGGATTGGGTCGTCGACGTTTCACAGACGCATGCCGATTGAGGTTCGAGGTTGGTAACCTTGCCCTCCCGATGGGCCTGTAGCTCAGCCTGGTTAGAGCGCATCCCTGATAAGGATGAGGTCCCTGGTTCAAATCCAGGTAGGCCCAC
>CAYLVM010000054.1:10013-15511 GCA_964387145.1 uncultured Acidimicrobiaceae bacterium | reverse complement strand
TACCAAATACCAAATACGCTGCCGCGAAGCGGCAGC
Organism: uncultured Acidimicrobiaceae bacterium; assembly: GCA_964387145.1. GTDB lineage: Bacteria > Actinomycetota > Acidimicrobiia > Spongiisociales > UBA5794 > JAMBLL01. The sequence continues at coordinate 15,475 of CAYLVM010000054.1, read as the reverse complement.
TAGTGCGCCTCGCCTTTGCGGTACGGGATGCCGTCTGCTGCAGGCATGCGGAGACGCTGGCTTGCAAGCGAGAGAACCAGCAGGGTCGCTATGTACGGTGTTGCGGTGACGATCTCGGTCGCTACCTCGTCGGTCGTCACCCACCAGAGGAAGAACAACACAGCGAACACCGCCATCGACGCCGCTGCACCGTAACTCTTCTTCCAGACCTTCCACAGAGCGAACGCGGCAAGGCCTACGGCGATGAGGAGCAGGAGTGCGTGAACGGCGGATGCCTGGCGAAGCCGAAGCGCGTCCGCGTAGCCGAACAACCCTGCACCGGCGAGTACGCCGGCGGGGATCCAGTTGCCGAAGATCAACGCACCAAGGCCGATGAAACCACGACCACCGGTCTGACCCTCGCGGTAGATTCCTGCCTGGACGAGCACGAGGTACGCACCTCCGAGGCCCGAAAGGGCACCAGAGATCAGAACCCCCCAGTACTTCATGCGCAAGACCGGGACGCCGAGCGACTCCGCTGCCCACGGGTTCTCACCAACAGAGCGCAAACGGAGGCCCCAGGCAGTCTTCCACAACAACCAGGCCGAGATGGGTACAGCGAGCAGTCCAATGACCGTCAGCCACGACACCGTCGTCGTGAACCCTCCAAGGATGCCTGCAATGTCAGAGAAGAAGAACCATCCCTTCTCCTCGACAGATTCCAGGAACGGCGACAGGAGCGGAACGTTGAACGTCGGGATGAATCCCTGGATCCGCGGTGACTGGGTCGCTCCTCCCCCGGTCCCGATCGTGAACGTCACGACCGAGAGGAAACGCATGGCACCTGCCGCAAGAAGGTTGATCGCGACACCCGAAATGATCTGATCGACACCGAACGTGACGGTCGCGATCGCGTGGATCAGACCGAAGAACAGCCCTCCGGCAACACCGAAGGCAACACCCCACCATGGGCCGTACATCCACCCCGCCCACGCACCGAACCAGGTACCTGCGATCATCATGCCTTCGAGGCCGATGTTGACGATGCCTGCACGTTCTGAGTAGAGGCCACCGAGACCTGCAAGGAGGATCGGGACAGTCAGTCGCAGAGCGGCACCCCAGGTACCGCTCGACGTGAGTTGGGTTGTCCCCGAAAGCTCCTGGATGGCCGACAGCGCGATCATGACGACAACGAAGATGGCGATGATCCTGCCCCACCGTGACCAGTTCACCGATCCGTTCTTCATCTCGACCATCGGTTCGCGCGTGTCGGTGGTCATGCCGTCACCCCCGCTCCGCCTTCAAGGTGTTCGAGAGCCTCAGCTGCAGCCCTGACCTCTCGCTTGGCGATCCAGCGTCCGACGATCTCATAGGCAATGACGACGGCGAGCACGATGACCCCCTGGATGATCACGACGATCTCCTCGGGGATGCCCTCGAGCTTGAGCACCAGTGCCGCCCTGTCCATGATCCCGAACAGCAACGCGCCGAGCGCCATACCGACGGGGTGGTTGCGTCCAAGTAAGGCCACCGCGATGCCTGCGAATCCGATACCGCGAGGGAAATCCTGGGTGTAGGCACCGAGCTTGCCGAGCATCGTCGACATCCCGACGAGTCCAGCGGCCCCACCGGAGATCACCATCGTGTAGAAGATCATCTTCTTGGGGTTGACACCCGACATCCGTGCCGAACCCGGGTTCATGCCCGAGATCCGCAGATCGAATCCGAAGCGGGTGCGCCACACGAGGATGTAGTAGCCGATTCCGAGAAGGATCGCGATGATGAGGAACCCCGGGATCGCGATCCCACGTGGCTCCTCGAACCCCAGCATCGTGATCAGGAAGTTCAGATCGGGCAGTCGCCCCGACGGTGGAAGCTTCCCCGTCGACATGTTCAGACTGGTGCTCTTGACGGAGAAGACGTTCGCAAGCAGGTACGCGATCGCCGAGAACGCTATGAAGTTCAACATGATCGTCGAGATGACTTCGTTGACACCCCGTGTCACCTTCAACAAACCGGCGATCCCTGCCCAGATCGCCCCGACGATGACGGCCGTGAGGATGATGACGACGATGTGCAGCGGGCCCCACAGCACGACGTTCGTCCCAACCCACCCTGCGAACATGGCGGCGATCAGATACTGGCCTTCGACGCCGATGTTGAACAGGTTCATCTGGAACCCGATGGCGACCGCAACGGCCGACACGTACAGCGGGACCGCCTTGTTGATCGCCGACGCGAACGACGTCGAGTCTGTGGAGAACGACACCATGTGGCCGTACGCTTCGATCGGGTTGATACCCACGACCATCAGAACGATTGCCCCGACACCGAGACTGAAAACGATCGCCGAGACCGGGGCAAGGAGCGAGAGAAGGAACCTTTGGATCTTCATGATGCCTTCTCCTCTACGGCCACACCGGTCATATACGAGCCGAGAATCTCAGGGGTCACCTCTGACGGATCGAGTGATGCCACGATCTCGCCTTCGAACATCACGAGCAGCGTGTCGGACAGGCCGATGAGCTCGTCGAGGTCGGCTGAGATCAGCAAGGTGGCGAGGCCATCGCGTCGCGCATCGCGAAGTTCGTCCCAGATGGCAGCCTGGGCCCCGACGTCTATGCCCCGCGTGGGGTGAGCGGCGATCAGCACGTTCGGCTCTGCCATCATCTCTTTGCCCACGATCAGCTTCTGCTGGTTCCCCCCGGAGAGGGCGAGTGCGGGAACGTTGATGTTCGGTGTCTTGACGTTGAAACGATCGACGACAGCTTCCGTCGCGGATCGGGCTCCCTTCATGTCGATGAACGGGCCCTTGACGAACGGTGGTTGGGATTGGTGGCCGAGCATCACGTTCTCCCACAGGGGCGCACTGAGGAGAAGCCCCTGACGGTGCCGGTCTTCGGGGATGATGCCGATTCCCGCCTCATGGCGCTGCATCGTGCCGTAGTGCGAGATGTCCTGCCCGGCGAGTTCGATCGTTCCCGAGTCGGGCTGGATGACTCCCATGAGTGCATCGATGAGCTCGGACTGGCCGTTGCCTTCGACGCCGGCGATGCCGACGATCTCGCCGTTTCGAATCTGGAAGGTGATGTCGTCGAGGAGGACCCTCCCGTCGCGGCCCGTGTACGTGAGGTTCTCGACCTGCATCGCGACCATGTCCGTAACGGTCGAGGACGAGGTCTCGGGTGTCGGGAGTTCGCTGCCGACCATCAGCTCGGCGAGTTGCTTTGCGTCGACCTCGTCCGGTGTCACGCTGGCAACAGTGCGTCCTCCACGCATCACGGTGATGGCATCGGCCACCGAGAGGACCTCGTCGAGCTTGTGGGAGATGAAGATGAGTGTCACACCGTCGTCACGCAGGATCTTGAGGTTCTCGAAGAGCTCGTCGACTTCCTGGGGGACGAGGACGGCGGTCGGCTCGTCGAGGATGAGGATGTTCGCTCCCCGAAACAGGACCTTGAGGATCTCGACACGCTGACGTTGTCCGACGGAGAGATGCTCAACGAGCGTGTTCGGGTCGATTGTCATCCCGTACCGGGCACCGAGTTCGGTGATCTTTGCGGTGGCGCCAGAGAAGTCGATCTGGACGCCGGACTTCGGCTCGAACCCGAGCACGATGTTCTCGAGGACGGTGAGGTTGTCCGCAAGCATGAAGTGCTGGTGCACCATGCCGATCCCGTGCCCGATGGCGTCCTTTGGTGAGCGGAAGTGCTCCACCTCACCGCGAACCCGAATCTCACCCGAGTCGGGGGCGATCATGCCGTAGAGCATGTTCATGAGGGTCGATTTGCCTGCGCCGTTCTCCCCGACGATCGCGTGGATTTCACCGAGTCCGACGGAGAGGTTCACCCGATCGTTCGCGAGGACACCGGGGAAGGTCTTCGTGATGTCGATGAGTTCCACGGCCCGATCGTTGTCGGTCACCAACTTGCTCCTCGTTCGCGATGTGCAGCACGGTCGGCGCCGCGAAACGCCATCGTAGTGGTGTCGGGTCGACCTATGTGCAACGCTCCCCGGACGCGAAAAGGCCCGGGGATCGACTCCCCGGGCCTTTTCGTCTAGAGGGTACGGATCTAGCCCTGGGGCTCGGTCGGGACAACAAGCGTGCCATCAACGATCTTCGTGCGCAGAGCATCGAGTTCGCCGGTGATGTCATCGATGAACCCACCCGAGACCGAGTAGCCAACACCGTTGACGGCCAGGTCGAAGACCTGAGGGCCGACGAGCGGCTTGCCATTGACGAAGCTCGAGACTGCGGAGTAGACGGAAACGTCGACTCGCTTGAGCATCGAGGTCAGGATGTACTCCCTGACGGCCTCGTCGGCAGTGTTGTACTGGTCGGAGTCGACACCGATGGCCCACACCTTCGTGTCATTGGCCTCGGAGTAGGACTTGGCAGCCTCGAAGAGGCCTGCACCGGAACCGCCTGCAGCGTGATAGATCACGTCGGCGCCTTCGTCATACATTCCAAGAGCGGACTCGTTCGCCTTCGCTGGATCGTTGAATCCGGCGAAGTCGGGAGCGGCACTGAGGTAGGTGACGAGGATGTTGATGTCAGGGTTGATCTGACGGGCACCGAACTCGTAGCCTGCCTCGAACTTCTCGATGAGACCGAATCCGGAGACACCACCGATGAACCCGATCGTACCGGTCTCGGTCTTGAGAGCAGCGGCGGCACCAACGAGTGCCGAACCCTCGTGCTCTGCAAAGACGAGGCCCGCGACGTTCGGAAGATCGACACTTGCGTCGTCGATGACGGCGAAGTTCGTGTCGGGGAAGTCGGTTGCGACGTTGGTCACACCCTCAGCGAACGCAAAGCCGACTGCGATGATCAGCTCGCTGCCGTCTTCGGCGAGGAGGCGAAGGTTCTCTTCACGGTTCTCACCACCTGCATCTGCTTCGAGTTCCTTGGTGTCGATACCGAAGTCCTCGATCGCCTTCTCGAGGCCTGCGGCCGCCGAGTCGTTGAAGGACTGGTCACCACGGCCGCCGATGTCGAACGCCATGCCGACCTTCATGCCTTCGCCGGGGAGGGCTGCTGCGGTCGTCGTGGTCTCGGTATCGCCGCTTGCTGCGGTCGTCGTGGTCTCTTCGGTGCTGCTCGAACAGGCTGCTGCAACGAGTGCCACAACGAGAAGCAGTGCGAACAGTGCTCCTCGTTTCTTGAGTATTGAGCGCATACGCACCCTTTCATTCGTCGTGTACTTGAACCCCATCACGAAGGTGTGTGGGGAACCCCAGAATGGTAGTGCGGAATGCGTCAGAACGTTCCCGTCGTCCAGGTCGCAGTACTCCTACCAGCACCAAGAAGATTAGCGGATAGGGATCAGTCGTTCTCCGTTCTCCGTTCACCGACGAAGCGCAAGCACCCGGAGATACCCCGGGTTTCTGGCTGTGAACTGTGAACTGTGAACCGTCGACTCAGCAACCGAATCCGCCTACTCGCAGACCCTCCAAATACCAGGTACCAAATACCAGGTACC
>CAYLVM010000054.1:0-9913 GCA_964387145.1 uncultured Acidimicrobiaceae bacterium | reverse complement strand
CCGAATCCGCCTACTCGCAGACCCTCCAAATACCAGGTACCAAATACCAGGTACCTACCTACTGATTCTCCGCGAAATCCACCAGAGGCTTGTCCGGGGTCTCGATCGGATCGAAGGCGAGGCCTTCCGGATCGTCCGGATCCACGGTGACGAGGATCGTGCTCCCGGCAGAGAACTCCTTGAACAGCAGCTTCTCCGAGAGGGGGTCCTCGAGCAGACGCTGGATCGCCCTGCGCAACGGACGTGCGCCGAGTTGCGGGTCGTACCCCTTCTTCGCGAGGAGTTCCTTTGCATCGTCGGTGAGCACGAGGTCGAGCGCCTGGCTCTCGAGTTGCTCACGCACCCTTGCCAGGAGCAGGTCGACGATCGTCTTGACTTCATCGACGGTCAGTTCGTGGAAGACGATGACCTCGTCGATACGGTTGAGGAACTCAGGCCGGAAGTGCAGCTTGAGGGCGTCCATCACCTTCTCGCGCATCTTGTCGTAGTTCAACTCATTGCTCGCCTCGGCGAACCCGATCTTCGTCTTGCGAAGGTCTGCGGTTCCGAGGTTCGACGTCATGATGATGACGGTGTTCTTGAAGTCGACCGTCCTGCCCTGTGAGTCTGTGAGGTGCCCATCTTCGAGGATCTGGAGCAGGATGTTGAAGACGTCCGGGTGGGCCTTCTCGATCTCATCGAACAGGACCACGGAGAACGGCTTGCGTCGTACCGCCTCGGTGAGTTGCCCGCCCTCGTCGTACCCGACGTACCCGGGGGGTGATCCAACGAGTCTGCTGACGGCGTGCTTCTCCATGTACTCGGACATGTCGATCTGGATGAGCGCAGACTCGTCGCCGAAGAGGAACTCGGTCAGTGCCTTGGCGGTCTCCGTCTTCCCTACACCCGACGGGCCGAGAAAGATGAACGACCCTGCGGGGCGCTTCGGATCCTTGAGACCGGCGCGGGTTCGGCGGATCGCCTTCGACACGGCCTTGATCCCGTCGCTCTGGCCGATGATCCGCTTGTGGAGCTCACCTTCCATGTTGATGAGCTTCGCCGTCTCCTCCTCGGTGAGGCGGTGAACGGGAATCCCGGTCCACTGGGCGAGCACCTCGGCGATCTCTTCCTCGTCGATCGTGGCCGAGTAGGTCGGCCCGTCTTCACGTGCACGTTCTTCTGCGTCGGTGCGCTCGGTGATCAGCTCGCGTTCGCGGTCCCGAAGCTGTGCCGCACGCTCGTACTGTTGGGCGTGGACTGCTTCGCGCTTGTCTGAGCGGAGCTTGCCGATCTGATCGTCGATCTCTTTGACCTCGGCGGGCAGGTTCGAGCGACGGAGACGCATACGGCTCCCGGCTTCGTCGATCAGGTCGATCGCTTTGTCCGGGAGGAACCTGTCGGCGATGTAGCGGTCGGCGAGGTTCGCCGCGTTCACGAGGGCCTGTTCGGTGAACTCGACCTTGTGATGCTCCTCGTAGGATTCGCGAAGCCCTTCGAGGATCTTGATCGTGTCTGCAACAGAAGGCTCCTCGACCTGGATCGGCTGGAAGCGGCGCTCGAGGGCGGAGTCCTTCTCGAGGTACTTGCGGTACTCCTCGAGGGTCGTCGCCCCGATCGTCTGAAGCTCCCCTCGTGCCAGCATCGGCTTGAGGATGCTCGCAGCATCGATCGCCCCCTCGGCAGCGCCCGCACCGACGAGGGTGTGGATCTCGTCGATGAACAGGATGATGTCGCCACGGGTGCGGATCTCTTTCAGGACCTTCTTGAGACGTTCCTCGAAGTCACCCCTGTACCGTGATCCGGCGACGAGGGCGCCGAGGTCGAGCGTGTAGATCTGCTTGTCAGTGATCGTGTCCGGCACCGTGCCGTCGACGATCTTTTGGGCAAGGCCTTCGACGATCGCCGTCTTGCCGACGCCGGGCTCCCCGATGAGGACCGGGTTGTTCTTCGTACGGCGGGACAGGACCTGCATGACACGCTGAATCTCATTCGACCGTCCGATGACAGGATCGAGTTGCTGCTCGCGGGCAAGCTGTGTCAGGTTGCGCCCGAACTGGTCGAGCACCGTGGAACCCGTCGAGCCACCCTCACCGCGTGAGCTGCCCGTTCCGCCGCCGGGGTGTGAACTGGACGATCCTTCCTCGCCTTGTACACCGGAGAGGAGCTGGATGACGGTCTGGCGGACCTTGGTCAGTTCTGCTCCGAGCTTGACGAGCACCTGGGCTGCGACGCCCTCACCCTCACGGATGAGACCGAGGAGGATGTGCTCGGTCCCGATGTAGTTGTGGCCGAGCTGGAGGGCTTCACGCAAGGACAGTTCGAGCACCTTCTTGGCCCGTGGGGTGAACGGGATGTGCCCGGACGGTGCCTGTGATCCCTGCCCGATAATCTCGACGACCTGGTTGCGCACGGACTCGAGGTTGATGTCCATGCTCTCGAGGGCACGAGCCGCAACGCCTTCACCTTCGTGGATGAGTCCGAGGAGGATGTGCTCGGTCCCGATGTAGTTGTGGTTGAGAAGACGCGCTTCTTCCTGGGCGAGTACGACAACCCTCCGGGCCCTATCTGTAAAACGCTCGAACAACGCTCTTCACCTCGTATACATATGTGGCGCCCCGAGAATCGGTGCGCCCCGCAGAGTATAGGTATCCAGACTCGATACAGAAGTGATACCCGGGGCGCATGATGGGCGGTTTGGCCACCTCGTTGTGTGTGTTCAATACCCGGAACCCTGCAGCTAGCATCCGCATTCCCCGCAAACGGAGCCCCGGTGGACCGCCCGATCTTTCAAGAACTCGTTCCCATCCCCAGGGTATGGGAACGGATGCAGCAGGTTGAGCAGCGCCTCACCGAGGTAACCGTCGCCGACACCGCGTTCCTCACCAAGATCGCCCAGCACCTCCTCACCGCCGGCGGCAAGCGGTACCGCCCACTCCTTGCGCTCGTCGCTGCCGAGCTCGGACCCGACGGTGGAGGCAACCCCGTCGAGGCCGGTGTCGCCGTAGAGCTCGTCCACCTCGGCTCCCTCTACCACGACGACGTCATCGACGAAGCAGATTCGCGTCGGGGAAAGACAAGCGTGAATGCGAACTGGACGAACACCGTTGCGATCCTCGCAGGCGACTTCCTCCTCGCACGTGCTTCCGAGGTCGCTGCGCCGCTCGGTGAGGAAGCTGTGGCGTTGATCGCCCGCACCTACGCAACTCTGTGTGAAGGCCAGGTTTCGGAACTCGTCTACTCGCACGACCTCGCACATGGGCCCGCTGAGTACCACACGGTGATCGGTGGCAAGACGGCATCGCTGATCAGGACGTCTGCGAGACTCGGTGCGATCACGGGGGGCGCCGACCGCAACACCGTCGATGCGATCTCGGAGTGGGCGTGGGAGATGGGCATGGTGTTCCAGATCACCGACGATGTCCTCGACCTGATCGCCGACGAGTCGTTCCTCGGCAAGCCTGCCGGTAGTGACATCGGCGAAGGCACGTTCACGCTACCGGTTCTCCTTGCTGCCGACGGGCCGGATGGGCCGACGATCAGAGCGCTCCTTGCCGACGGCAAGCCGTACTCATCATCGACGATCGAGCAAGTCATCGAGCTGACCAACAGCGGGGGCTACATCGACGTCGTCCTTGACGAAGCGATCGAGAGGGTACGCGTGGCGGAGAGGGCCGCACAGCGGATCCCCGACAACCCGTTGACGAGCGTGCTGCACAACCTCGATCAGTACCTGCTCGACCGCGTGGCGTTGGCCCGGAGGTAGACACAGTGGCTCGGGGGGAGGAAACGATTCGATGAGGTACCCAACCGCTCGCGTCGTGGTCGCTGCAGTGGTGTTCTCCATCCTGGCGGCAGCATGCACGCCGGTGAGTAAGGTCGGCGACGCTCCACCGGCGACGGAGGAGTCGTCGACTTCATCGACGTCGTCAACCGTCCCGCCAACGGACGTCGAAGGGAACCTCGTCCCGCCACAGCGAGGGGACGCATCGGTCGTCGCGGGCGCCGTTCTCGTTCCGATCCCCGGATTCGAACCCATCGACGAGCCCCCACAACATGCCACCGATCTCGTCTCGGCCATGGAGGGCTGGGTTCCCGAGGAGTTCCTCCTCGGCACGGCAAGTGTGGTGTATGACAACGCGGACGGGGCGCCGGTCGCCGCCGTCTCGGTGATCCCGTCGCTGTCGTTGCGAGGCGACCCCGACCTCGTCCCGTCTCTTATCAGGGCACTGACAGGGATGGTGCCCCCGGACCCCTTCGACGGTGACATCTACACAGCGTTCACTGCCAGTGGCTTCGAGATGAAGCTGTGGTCGACGGGTGACGGGTTCGTCATCGTGTCCAGCCCCGACGACGCAGTATCGATCAACTACCTCGGGGCACTCAAGAAGACGGACGGTCCCAACGACGTATGGGCCGAGGGCTCCTGTCTCTATCTCGAGGAGGACGAGGACCTTCCCTATGCACCGTTCCCTCCCGACGTCGTCGTGCCGTGTGACGGTGCCCACAACGCCGAGGTGCTCGTCGGGAACAAGATCGGAACCGATCTCGCGGCGTTCGACGACGATGCGATCACCTACGAGCGTGACTATGTGTGCGACGAGGCCTACACGGCGGTGTTCGGCAGCCAGAGAACGAACGCGCCGAGCCTCATCACCTACATGCCGGACGAGGCTGAGTGGAACCGTGGCGACCGATACCTTGCGTGCGTGGTGCTGATCGATCGCAACGATGGTCGCGAGCTCTTCACCGGGGCGATGGGTGATCTCGACGGCCTCGCCTGGCAACCGGAGGTCGGCTCCTGCATCCTTGGAGGACTTCCCGCCGACAGCGTGAACTGTGAAGCTGCCCACGCCTACCAGTATCTCGGTGACGCCGAGATCGTCGCAGACACCTGGCCCGATCCCGGAGACGACGCGTTCGAACAAGCGTGTCTTCCACTCCTCGACGGCCTCGCACCTGGACCTGCAGAGCTTCAGGTGTTCCCGGTCGGGCTCGGAGCGTACGCGTTCGAACAGGGAGATCGGACGGTCCAGTGCATGGCATACGCACTGGCCGATGGTTTTCTCATCGAAACGGTCGGGTCCTTCAACGATCATTGGTTCGTCATTGGAACCGGCGGCATACCGGCGTAGACCCTTCAGCACCGGCCGTCTACGCTTCGCCACATGGATGCCTTTCCCGACTACACCGAGTACGACGCCGTCGGGCTCGCAGAACTGGTCACCTCCCGGGAGGTGCGGTCTTGCGAGTTGGTCGAAGCTGCGATCGCTCAGATCGACGCGACGAACGATGTGATCAACGCCGTGATCCGCACCCGATTCGAACAAGCGCGCACCCGGGCCGCCGAGCCGCCCGCCGGTGCTTTCTCGGGGGTGCCGATCCTGATCAAGGATCTGATCATTGAGGAGGGGGAGCCCGTCAGCTTCGGCTCCGTGCTCCTGCGTGATTTCGTTGGAGAGACGACCTCGACCTTCATGGAAAGGGTGCGGGGCGCCGGGTTCATCGAACTGGGCCGGACGAACACACCTGAGTTCGGGCTCCTCCCGATCACAGAACCGGTACTCACCGGCCCCACGAAGAACCCGTGGAGTCTCGAGCACTCGCCGGGGGGTTCGAGCGGAGGAGCCGCGGCTGCCGTCGCTGCAGGCATGGTGCCGCTCGCCCAGGCAAGCGATGGTGGCGGTTCGATCCGGATCCCTGCTTCGAACTGTGGTCTCTTCGGCCTCAAACCGTCGCGTGGTCGCAACCCGCGGTCCCCTGCCGAGAGCTCCGACTACCTGTCTGTGGAGCTCTCCGTGAGTCGAAGTGTCAGGGACTCGGCTGCGATGCTCGATGCCGTGGCCGGCGCCGCGCCCGGTGACCAGTACGTTGCACCTGATCCGAGCGGGCCGTATCTCTCCGATGCCGCCAGGGATCCAGAGTCTCTGACGATCGCTTTCAGCATCCACGATTTCCGTGGAAACCGTGTCCACCCGCAGGTCGAGGCAGCCATCCTCGAAACGGCAGGGCTTCTCGAATCGTTGGGCCATCGCGTCGTGCAGGACTCGCCGTCCATCGACGGGGAGGCCATGTCGTACGCCTTTCTCGACGTGTGGGCAGGTCTTGCCGCGAGCGTGTTCAAGGTCGTCCTCGATATCGCGTCGCAGCGTTCCGCTGTTCGGTCGATGCGTAACACCATCGGTGACTATCGGACCATGAAGGCGATCGCCAGGATCGACTCGAGAGAGTCGGGTCTACCCTCCTTCGAACCGTTCACCTGGTCCCTTGCCCGCCGATCCATGCGTCAACGACCGGCCGACCTTCTCGCTTCCCAAACGACGCTCCAGGAGATATCTCACGTCACCGGGTCGTTCCTCGAGTCGGTCGACGTGTTCCTGACGCCGGTACTCGGCTCCCCACCGTTGCGGATCGGTGCGATCGACCAGACGCAGCCGTGGGACGAGCTCGTCGAGACGTTGTTCCGGTACGTGGCGTTCACACCGCTTGCCAACTTCTCCGGCCTTCCTGCCATGTCGGTTCCCCTGGCGTGGACCCCGTCGGGGTTGCCGGTCGGGAGTCACTTCCTCGGTCGTTACGGAGACGAGTCGACACTCTTGATGCTCGCCGGGCAGCTCGAGCGTGCACGACCGTGGGCGGGACGCCGACCGGGTGCTGTAGCGACAACGTAGCAGCTCAGCGCTGCGCTGCGGCTCTGCGACCAGCCGCTGCCTGGGCCACGGTGTACAGCGCGACGAGCACGAACGAGACGAGGGCGATCGCGTTGAGGACACCTCCCCAGCGTCGCACGTCGAAGTCGCTCACGAGATCACCGACGACACGCAGGACGAGGGACAGGTGCAAGAGCCCGAGAGGGAACCACAGCATCCGGTTCCACGGGAATGACAGCCCGGTCAGCGATGGGAGGACGATCATCGCGTGGCCGAACACCATCGACATCACGAAGCCGAGGAAGATCGCATGCACACTGGCGTCGTACCCGGGTTGACCGAACACGAGACCCCGGCTCACCCAGATGATCCCGGCAAAGGCGATCCACACGTACCCGGCGAGGAGTGCCGTAGCGATGTAGCGGGTCGGGTCGGGCAGCCGGATCGTCCTTCGCGCCACATCGAAACGCCCGAGCCACAAGGCCAGACCGATGAGGCCTATCCCGGCCACTCTCGGGCCGGACTCCCAACCGGCTGCGGACATCGTCGCGCCGACACCGAGCGCTGCGACCGCTGCGATGAACCAGGCCGTTGCACCCCTCCCGACGCCGAACCTGGCAAGTTCAAGTCGCTCACCGGTGATGGTGATGACGAGGAAGGCGGCGAGAAGGGGAACGATGAGGGGGACGGCGACACCTGTGGCCCACACGATGGCTGCGATGATCAACGCTTCAGCACCGATGCCCATAACAATGACGTGCGTCCCCGGGTGCGTCCGGTAGACGACGACGAACACGGTGACAAGGCCGAGACCACCGAGCGCAAGGAGCGCTCCAACGATCTCTCTGGGAGCACCCGCAAGCATCGTGATGATCGCCACAGCCGACGCCAGCGGACCGATCCACGCCCATGCTGCACCGATGGCTACGGCCCGTTCCGCACCGATGAGCGCAGCGAGCACACCGAGAACGAGGAGCGGCGCGTGAAGTGCGAGGGGTGGTGGCGATCCGAACGGCCATCCGATGCGTACGAGCCCCATCCACACACCGACGACGAACCCGCCGACGATCGAAAGACCGACGATGGGAACGAAGAGGTTGCGAGGTGCGATCACCGTCGAATCCTAGGAACTGCCGCGCCGACTCCCGCTGCGATACCCTGCCGGTCATGGAACAGCGAACAACGACACCGGACGAGGCCAGGGAAGCGCTGCGCGACGTGATCGACCCCGAGCTGGGTCTGTCGATCGTCGATCTCGGGCTCGTCTACGGCGTCGCCGTCGAGAACAGGGCAGCTACGGTCGTGATGACGACCACGAGCCCGATGTGCCCGCTCGGAGCGGTCCTGACACGTGGTGTCGAGGACCGCCTGAACCAGCTCGAAGGGGTGGACAGCGTCGAGGTTCATCTCGTCAATGAGCCACCGTGGACGGCCGACCGACTGAGCGACGAGGCGCGGACGATCCTCGGCATGTAGGGCTCTGTGACGCTTCTGGGTGTCGTCAGGAGGACCGCAGGAGCGTCAAGAGGAGTCTCGACGGTTCGAGTGCACGGACCGAGTGCGGTTCGTCCGCGACCATGTGGATCCACGATGCAGGGCCGATCTCCCACTCGCCTTCGGTGGCGCTGAACTGGAACCTGCCGGACACGACCTGGACGATCACGGGGACCGTTGCGGTATGTTCGGTCAACTCCTGGCCCTCGTCGAACGCGAACCCAACGACACGGATCTGGTCATCGGAGTAGAGCACCTTGGACAGCGTGCCGTCCTCGGGGATCTCGAGGGCGGCAGCGAGATCTGCGAGAAGTTTGGTTGCCGGCGTGTCCGTCATAGCGGAGTCGGTGCAACGCGTGCACCCATCTCACGGTCGAGCAACAGCAGTGCCTGCGGGTTGGATTCTGCGAGCTTGAGGTCGTCGATGACCTGAGAGACCGTTGCCTCCTCCTCGATCTGCTCGGTCACGAACCACTGCAGAAGCGGGATGCTGGCGTAGTCGTCTTCAGCGTTGGCGAGGCCGTACATGTTCGAGATGGCAGCGGTAACGGCCTTCTCCTGTGCGAGTGCTGTCTCGAAGACGTCGATCAGCGAGTCGAACGCCGCACCGGGTGCGTCGATCGCACCGATCGCGATGGTGGAATCCCGGTCGAGGATGAACTGGTAGAGCTTGAGGCCGTGGAGACGTTCCTCCTCGGACTGCATCTGCATCCAGGAGGAGAAGCCGGGGAAGCCGGCATTCTCGAGCCATCCTGCCATCGCAAGGTACGCGTTCGACGCATCGAGTTCCATCGTGAGCTGCCGGTTGAACTCGGTAGCCATGGTGTCGGAGAGTTTCATCGATCCTCCTGTAGTCAGGCCCGGATTCTACGGAGGACACAACCAATCCGTCCCCCTTTCAGCCTCAATCCATGAGGTCGTACCCGTTTTCAGGCTTGCGATTCTTCCGTCCTCCCTGGAGGGTCCTTCTATGTCAAGGGGTGTTGTTTGAGGGTGTTGTAGACGCGTCGGTTGAGGTAGCGGGCGGCTGTGCGGATGGCTTCTTTCTTGGTCTTGTTCTCTTGGATGCGTCGGGTGACGTAGTCGTAGGCTTCGCCGTGGTGAGCGATCTGGGTGACGATGGCTGTGTGGAGTACCCGGTTGATGGCACGGTTCCCGTAGCGGTTGAGCCGGTGGCGGGTTTGTCTCCCGGATGACGCGTCGAGGGGCGCGGTGCCGCAGTACGACGCGTAGTGGCCCTCGGTGGGGAACCGGTCGATGTCTGCGGTGTTCGCAATGATGGTTGCCGCTCCGATGAGGCCGATACCGTCGAGGTCAGTGAGTGCGTGTCCTGCATCTGGCAGGACCTGTGCAATACGTTTCTCGAGGTCACGGATCTGGTGATAGCGGGTGAGCCAGTTGCCAGCGTCGAGAGCGATCACAGCAACGAGGGTTTCACGATGCGGGTCACCGTCAGGTTCATAGGTCAAGTCGATGAGGGCCTGGAACGCTTTCGGGCCGCGGAGCCGTCTTGCTGTTGCAGCAGCCTGCGGGTCGAGTTCACGGAGCCGTGCCCGGACCCTGTTCGCTGTCTCAGTCTGGGTCTTGACGAACGATTCTCGTTGTGTGACAAGGACCCGCAACGTTTCAACAACCCGACGATGGGTCACCTGGCAGCACTCATCGGCCAAAGATGCCTGGGCAATAGCGACTGCGTCGCCCCGGTCGGTCTTGTTGCGTCCTGCCCGGGTGCGGTACCGCCCAGTGAGACGGGTCGGGACCTCAACAACGTCACGGTCCTCAGCAAGGAGCCG
>CAYLVM010000053.1:0-15836 GCA_964387145.1 uncultured Acidimicrobiaceae bacterium | reverse complement strand
GTCGGGTCGATCTGTCCTCCTTTCAAGGAGGACGGGCGAGGAGCTTGCGACGAGCCAGGAGGATGGGGACTCGAAGTTGTGGTCTGTGCCTATTGGGCTCTCACCCCCCTCGCTCGAAGACTCGCTTGTCCCCCCTGAAGGGGAGGACGGAAGCATCAGAAGTCCGAAGACGGTTTCGACTTCGTGGATCGAGGCTGAAGGGGGGACGGTGCGTTGGCTACCTTCCGCCGCGGCCCAGGTTGATCCAGGTGGTCTTGAGGTTCGTGTACTTGTCGAGCGCGTGGAGGGACTTGTCCTTGCCGCCGAACCCGGACTCTTTGTACCCGCCGAACGGTGCGGTGATCCCTGATGTGTCGAAGTTGTTGACCCACACGGTGCCTGCCTGGAGTGCAGCCGCCATCGTGTGTGCCCGCCCGAGGTTCGACGTCCACACGGCTGCCGAGAGTCCGTAGCGGGAGTCGTTTGCGATCGAGAGTGCCTCGGCCTCATCTTCGAACGGGATGATGGAGAGCACCGGCCCGAAGATCTCGTCGCGGGCGATGTCCATGTCGTTGTGGACATCGGCGAAGACGGTCGGCTCGATGAAGTACCCACCGGAATCCGCGAGCGCACGGTTGCCTCCCGCTACGAGGCGTGCCCCCTGGTCGATGCCGCGGCTGATGTAGTCGGTGACCCTCGAGAGTTGCGTGTCGTCGACGATCGGGCCTGCCTTCGTGGCCGGGTCGAGCGGGTTGCCTGGGAGCCAGGAGCCGGAGAGCTCCCCGACACGTTCGACGACCTCGTCGTAGATGGACCGTTCGACGAGGAGCCGTGACCCGGCGATACACATCTCTCCCGTGTTCCAGAAGATCGACACACCAACGGCACCGATCGCGTACCCGAGGTCGGGAGCGTCGGCGAAGATGATGTTCGGCGTCTTGCCCCCGGTCTCTGCCGAGACCCGCTTCATGTTCGAACGAGCCGAGTACTCGAGGAACATCTTGCCGACCTCGGTCGAGCCGGTGAACGTGACGGCGTCGATACCGGGGTGCAGACCGATGGCCCGTCCGGCCGTCTCCCCGAGCCCCGGCACCACGTTGAGGACACCAGGCGGGATACCGGCTTCGATGGCGAGTTCGGCGAGCCGCAGCGAGGACAGCGGAGCCTGTTCGGCGGGTTTGAGGATGACCGAGTTCCCTGCGACGAGTGCAGGGGCGAGCTTCCACGAGTTGATCATCAACGGGAAGTTCCATGGGGTGACGGCACCGACAACGCCGACGGGTTCCCTGGTGATGAGGCCGAGGGCGTCGGGGCCGGTCGGCGCGATCTCGTCATAGAGCTTGTCTGCGGCCTCGCCGTACCAAGCGTAGGTCGACGATGCCTGGCCGACGTCGACCCGACGCGAGTAGCGGATCGGCTTTCCAACATCGAGCGTCTCGAGGAGTTGGAGCTCCTCGCCGTTGGCCTCGATCAGCTCGGCGAGGCGGATCAGTGCCTGCCCGCGATCCCGGGGAGCGAGCTTGGACCAGCGGCCGTCTTCGAACGCTGTGCGGGCGGATCGCACCGCAGCGTCGATGTCCTCGGTCGAGCCGGAGGCCACCTCGGTGATCGTCTCCCCGGTTGCCGGGTTCACCGTTGCGAAACGGCTCCCCGAGATCGCTTCTCGCCACTCGCCGTCGATGAAGATGTCTCCCCTTGGGGTCATCTCACCGGCGGCCGCTGTCCACTCCTCGAGCGTCTTTCTCGTCATGACCGTTCCTCCGTTACGCGATGCCACCGGAGTCGTATCACTGCGGATCGTTTCTCGCCGACCCCGAGGTCGGACAGTTCGAGATCCGTCGTGCCGTCCTCGTTGGTGATCCACTCGATGTGCCTGATCTGTGTACCTCCGACCCAGTCGGGAAACAGGGAGAGTTCCACATGGTGATGTACCTGGTCGCCGATGACCTCGTAGGACCCTGCGTACGACAGGTACCCAGCGGCTGCAGACGCTCGTTCGAGGGCGGTTGCCTCGTTGAAGGAGCGGGTGCCGATGAGCTCCCTGTCGGACTTCATCAGGGACGCGACCATGCGGCCCTCGTCCGTATAGGTGATGAGACCCTCTGACTTGCGGTTGAACGGGTGCGTCACCCGGCCGTTGCGCAGCGTGACCGTCCATTCGATCAGACGCCACGTCCCGATGAGTTCATGCATCCCCCGACACTACCGCGGCTGGTTTTGCTGCGCGACAGAGGTCGGGGTGGGCTCAACCAACTACAGGGCCGGCAGTTTCCTACCATCTGGTTGCTGCGGACCGAGACAATATTGGAGGACGGTGTGACGGCTAGAGCCGTGTCGCTCACGATCGTTGCGTTCCTTCTTGGTGCGCTTGCTGCGGGGGGTATCGGCGTTCGGGTCATCCGTGAGGTCAAGACGACCGATGACGCAACGTCTCTTCCTCCGTCCAACATCGCTCCCGAGGCCCTCACACTGTTTCCCCTCGAGATCCCGTTCACAGTGGGTGAGGCATCGTCGGTTGTAGACGTCGGATTGGGCATCACAGTCGAGCTGCTCGCTATCGGAACGAACGGAACGGCCGCGATTCTCCAACTCGCCGTCGAGATCGACGACCCTGGCCGCACGCCGATCTTCATCACGGGGGCAGGGCCGGGGTGGCTCCCTGCGAGCTACGACACGGAGGACGGCCGAATGGTGAACCTTGCATGGGTCGGCGGTCCGCTGCCCGACGAGATCCCGCTCCAGGCCACAGGCGGTGTGTGGATTCCGATCGATGATGATCCGGCAGGGTCATCGGGTGCGGGATCATGAGCGACGTGAACCCCGACCCCGGCTTCGATGAGGCCAGTGTGGCTGAGGGGGAGTCCGACATCCCGTGGAAGCCGCCGGTGATCGCTGCGATCCTCGGTGCTCTCGTGGTTGGCATCTACGTCATCTACGCGATCGTCACCGGGCCGAGTGTCGAGAGTGAGGCTGCGAACGATCTTGCCTCGGCGACGGCCGCAGATCTCGGGTACGTCGCGGTGACGAACGACATCGGTGCGAGGGCAGAGTCGGTCATGGTGACACCGACGGTCACCATCGTCGCCGTGTCGACGGCGGTGCGCGGAGGGGTCGACCCGTCGGACATCGATCCGCTCGACGTCGCCTACTGGGAGCTGGCGACGCCGTCGGGGACCATTCCGATGCAGGACCAGTATCGGTTGGTCGATCCGAAGGGAATCGGCACTGGAGCGATCTCGGTCACGTTCCCTCCGAACTCGGCAACGGCCGGTGGCGAACTCGTTGCGTTCAACACAGCGGCCTTCGTCACTGCTGAGCGAGTGCTCGAGCTCTCCCCCGACCTTCCCCAGACCGTGGAGGACGTACGGCTCGACATCGGAGACGGGGTAGTCGTCGTTGTCGAATCGATCACCTTCGATGAGGACGGCGGGTACGTCGAGTGGACGGTCGCCGAAGGACTCACCGCGAGAGTCGACGTCGTGGTCCGCTTCGTGGGTACCGGCGAGTCAGGTGCCGGCGACACGCTGCTGGTTCCCGCATACAGCGCACCGTCCCTTCTCTACCCCGATCGCACCGGGGTGCCATCGACACCGTTCGGCTTCAGATCGCAGTACCGGCTCGGGCGCACCAGTGCCCAGCCAGACGCCGCCCGCTCACCCACGGCGATCATCATCGAGTTCACGGTCGAGGCCGTCACCGCGGTCGCCGACCCGGTGGCATTCCCCCTCGACCGATAGCCCTTCCACCAGTTAGTCCCCCCTTCAGGGGGGACAAGCGAGTCTTCGAGCGAGGGGGGAGTGCGAGCCCGCGAGCTCGGCACGCGGGGACTCATACACGGGTTGGTTCCACTTCGTGCTCGCGGGCTCGCACTCCCCCCCCTGCATCGCTCGTTCCTCGCTCTGCCGTCCCCCCTGAAGGGGGGACCGAGGAACGGTGATTGATGATTCGGCTGCACCTACTGTGAACTATGAAACAAGACCCGTCAACGGCCAACGAAGGAGGCTCCCTTATCTTCGACTCAGCTGAACTCGCCGTGCAGGGCGCCCTCGACGCCGGGGCTTCCTACGCCGATGCCCGTGTCGTGATCTCCCGATCTGAGACGATCGACGTCCAGAATCAGAACCTGACGCAACTCGACCGTACCGAGCGTGCAGGCGTCGGCGTGCGTGCACTCATCGGGTCGTCGTGGGGTTTCGCTGCGACCGCGGACCTTCAAGACTCGGCCGTACGGGCTGCAGGCGAGCGTGCCGCGGCGATTGCCAGGGCCTCGGCGCTCGTTCCCGGCCCACCGATCGAGTTCGCCGACGTCCCCATCACCCAGACGTCGTGGGAGACACCGTTCACTGAGGATCCCTTCACCGTTGCGCTCTCAGAGAAGGTCGACATGCTCATCAGCGTCACCGCGACGATGCGCTCCGTCGACGGTATCGCCATAGCGACCGGGAGCCTTGCGTTCTGGGACACCAACAAGTGGTTCGTGTCGTCCCAGGGCCATCGGATCCACCAGCACATCGTCGAGTCGGGAGGCGGGTACGACGCCACGGCGATCGCCGAGAGCGAGACCCAGCGCCGGTCCTACCCCCAGTCCTTCGGGCAGTATGAGACCGGGGGGTACGAGACGATCCGGGCGTGGAACTATGAGGCGAACGCCCGGCGGGTCGCAGAGGAGGCGGTTGCTCTGCTCAGCGCACCCGCAATGGAGGAGAGCGAGACGAACCTCATCCTCGAGGGCTCCCAGCTCGGACTTCAGATCCACGAGTCGGTTGGGCACGCCATCGAACTCGACCGCATCCTCGGATGGGAGGCAGCCTTTGCAGGCACGAGTCATCTCCAGCTCGCCGAGCTCGGTACCCATCGGTACGGCTCCGATCTCATGAACATCACCGCGGACGCGACGCTTCCGGGTGCTCTCGGCACGTTCGGGTTCGACGATGAGGGAACACCGGCCCAACGAATCGACATCGTCAAGGACGGCATCTGGGTCGGGGTGCTCTCTGGACGGGACTCTGCTGCGATCGCAGGTCTTCCTCCCGGCGGCATGGTCCGTGGCGACGGCTACAACCGTTTGCCGATGGTGAGAATGACGAACGTCGGGTTGGAACCGGGGTCGGGGACGCTCGCCGACATCATCGCCGACACCGACGACGGCGTGTACATGGCAACGAACCGTTCGTGGTCCATCGACGACAAGCGGCTCAACTTCCAGTTCGGATGTGAGATCGCCTGGGAGATCAAGGACGGAGAGCTCGGACGGATGCTCAAGAACCCGACCTATACCGGCATCACACCCCAGTTCTGGGGGTCGCTCGACCGCCTGGCCGGCACATCGGAGTGGGTGCACTGGGGGACCCCGAACTGTGGGAAGGGCCAACCCGTCCAGGTGGCCCACACCGGGCACAGTGCGTCACCCGCCCGCTTCGCCAACGTCCGTGTGGGGGTGAGGGGATGAGTACACAGCAACGACTCGTCGATACCGTGCTCGAGATCGTCGGTGACCGTGCCGAGGCCGAAGTGAACGCCGACGTCGGAACGTTGGCCCTCACGAGGTTCGCCAACTCGTTCATCCACCAGAACGTGTCCGAGGACACTGCAGCGGTTTCGCTTCGTGTTGCGGTCGAGGGCCGTGTGTCGAGTTCGAGCACCACCGTGACGTCACCAGACGAGCTCGTCTCGTTCGTCGATGCAACGCTCGGAACCGCAGCCCAGCAGCCCGTCGACGATGAGTGGCCGGGCATTGGAGGCCCAGCCGATCAGTCCGACGTCGAGCACTGGGATGAGGCAACGGCAGAGGCCGACCCGATGGCGCGTGCCGGGGCCGTCAAGGCGTTCGTCGATGCGGGCGAAGGGATGCTTGGTGCCGGCTACTGCCAGACGGATGCTCATGGGCTGGCGTACGGCAACACGGCAGGGCGCACAGCCAATGGCCGGTTCACGACGGCGATCGTCGACGGCATCCAGCAGACACCGACGTCGGCAGGGTCCGGGCACGCCGCGGGTGTTGCTCTCGGATCGATCGATGCTCGAGCGGTTGGGGAGCTCGCTGCTCAACGGGCCCGTGACGCTGCGGCGCCGTTCGATGTGAAGCCGGGGGAGTACGAGGTGGTGCTGTCTCCCGAGTGCGTCGCCACGATCACCGTGTTCCTCGATGCGTACGGGTTCAACGCCAAGGTCGCACAGGAGGGGATGTCGTTCGCCGCGCTCGGTGAGCACCAGTTCGACCGGTCGATCAACATCTGGGACGACGCGACCGACCCGAGGGCACTCAACGTGACGTTCGACGTTGAAGGGACCCCGAAGCGCAAGGTCGACCTCGTGCATGGCGGCGAGACGGTTTCGCTTCTGCACAGTCGCCGTACAGCGGCCAAGGCCGGTGTGGCGTCGACGGGCCATGCAACAGCCGATGGCGACGTGTTCGGATCGTTTGGAACGAACATGTTCGTCGGTGCCGGCAGCGAGTCTGTCGCCGAACTCATCGCATCGGTCGACCGGGGTATCTACGTTGCAACGTTCAACTACTGCAGGGTGCTCGACCCCAAGTCTCTCATTGTCACGGGTCTGACCCGTAACGGCACGTTCATGATCGAGAACGGCCAGATCACCGGTGCAGTGACCAACATGAGGTTCACACAGTCCTTCGTGACTGCCCTTGGGCCGGGGCGCGTCGCGGGGATCGGGAACGACGATCGTTTCGCCGACTCGGAGTTCGGACCGGCGATGGTCCACGCACCCTCGATGCGTCTGGCATCATGGAACTTCACAGGAGGAGCAGACGGCTGATGTCGATCCTTGGCGAGTCCGCATCTGCGGGCCTATTCGAAACGAGAGAACAAGCGGAAGCGGCTTGGGATGCCCTCACCGAGGCCGGCGTCCCTGCCGTCGTGATCACCGACCCGGGCCTCCTCGGCAAGTACAGCGTGTCGGTCGAAGTCGAACGAGACGACCTCGATCGCGCCGTCGCCGTCCTCAAGGCCTCTTTCCCCCCCACCACCTAGGCGTCTGGCGCTGAAACAGCTCGTATCCGAGCTGTTTCAGCGCCAGACGCCTAAGTACGGGCGCGCAACAGCCCGATCCGGGAGGGTGGACCGGGCTGTTGTGTGTTGGGCGATCTGGGTTAGTTGGCTGCCGGTTCCTTGGCGTCCTCTTCAGAGGCGATCTCCTCGCGGATGGCATCCATGTCGAGGCCCTCGATCTGGGTGATGAGGTCCTCGAGTGCTTCGGACGGCAGGGCTCCGGGCTGGGAGAAGATGCCGATCGTGTCACGGAACGCCACGAGTGTCGGGATGGAGCGGATGCCGAAGCTCGCGGCGAGCTCCTGCTCAGCTTCGGTGTCGACCTTTGCGAACGTGATGTTGGGGTACTTCTCAGACATCTGTTCATAGGTGGGAGCGAACGAGCGGCAAGGCCCGCACCACGCAGCCCAGAAGTCGATCAGAACGATGTCGTTGTCGGCGATCGTGGACTCGATCGTGTCTTTTGTGATGTTGACAGTAGCCATGAAATCTGGTCTCCATTCCTGTGGAATCGACTTGTACAACCATGCTTGGAGGCTTCGGTATTCCCACATGTTACATACCCTACGGGGTATACCGTCACCGGTCAATCGGAGAGGACAGTACCCCCGTACACTTCCCGTGTGGCTGGAACAGGGACCATTGCGAGCCTTCAAGGCATCTCGGTACGGGCGGGTGCGACGCACATCCTGCGCGACATCACGCTGAACGTCGAGCCGGGTGAGGCGGTCGGCGTTTTCGGCACCAACGGTGCGGGCAAAACCACCCTCCTGCGGCTCCTGGCGACGCTGCTGAAACCGGCAACGGGTACCGGCACGATCCTTGGAGCCGACCTCTCTGGCGACGAGCGTTACGAGGTTCGCCCACGGATCGGCTACGTCGGGCACGTCCCGGGGCTCTACCCGGAGATGACCCTCGACGAGAACCTGTCGTTTATCGCTTCAGCGATGGGGATCGACCACGACGCCGTCACCACGAGCCTCGCAGCCGTCGGCCTCGCCGGGGCATCGGATCGGCGGGCCGAGGTGTGCAGCCACGGTATGCAGCGCAGAGCAGAGTTCGCACGCATCGTCATGACACAGCCCGAGTTCCTCCTTCTCGATGAGCCGCACTCTGCCCTCGATGGGAACGCCATCGATCTCGTAGACGACCTGGTACGCAGGACCGTCATGGCCGGTGGCGCTGCGGTGCTCGTGTCTCACGACCGGAGCCGTGTCGAGAAGCTCGCCACCTACAACGTCGAGATCAAGGGCGGCACGCTCTCGTGAGAACCAGCTTCTGGACCCAGGCCACGGCGATCACGAAGCGTGATCTGATGCGTGAACGCCGCTCGGGGGAGGTCCTGTGGGTCACGCTGCCGTTCGGAGCGATCGCCCTGCTGCTCATCCCGATTGCCATCGGCACGGACCGCCCGATGCTTCGCTCGATCGGCATTGGAATGTACTGGGTGATCGTGATGCTCTTCGGGGTGCTCATTGCGGTCCGTCAGGCCCACGCCGAGTCCCAGGCCCAGCGCGATGTCGTGGCCCTCACCGGGATCGACCCGGCCGCGGGGTACGTCGGGCGGGTCATCGCAAGTTTCCTGTTCCTCATCGGTTTCGAGGCGGTTCTCGCCATCGTGACCGTCGCCCTCTACGACGTCCCCCTCGACGGCTGGCTGTGGATGCCAGGCGTGATGGTTCTCGTCGGTGCAGGGCTCTCTCTCCTCGGCACCCTTGCCGCCAGCATCGTCTCGACAGGCCGTTCTGCGTCTGCTCTCGTGCCGCTGCTCGTAGCGCCTCTTTCGGTGCCGTTGTTGATCGGTGCGACCCAGACGTTTGAGGCGATACGTCTGGGGCGCAGTAGCCTTACGTGGACGCTCATGATGACCATCGTGATCTTGCTGCTCGCAATTGCAGGGGTCCTGTCCGCACGAACCCTCCAGGAGTCTTGATGACTACGTTGGAAATGAAAAAGTCCCCGGTCTGGCCATGGTTTGTCATGGCCGCTGCCGGGGTCGTTACGTTCGCGGCGGCGATGTCTGCGCCCCCCGACGCCATTCAGGGACAGCTGTCTCGCATCATGTACGTGCATGTCCCTTCAGCGTGGCTGGCGTACCTGTCGTTCGGTGTGACGATGTTCGCATCTGCCATGTATCTGTGGAAGCGGGATCTCAGTTGGGATCGCAGAGCACACGCATCCGCAGAGATCGGCGTGTTCTTCACCGGTCTTGCGATCAGCCTCGGCATGATCTGGGGGAAGTCGACGTGGGGCGTCTGGTGGACGTGGGATGCCCGTCTCACCCTCACCGCGATCATGTTCTTCGTCTACCTCGGGTATCTGGCGCTTCGACGCACCACCGACGACCTCGACGCGAGAGCCAAGCGGGCCGGCGTCATGGGCATCCTGGCCATCATCCAGGTTCCGCTCGTTCACTTCTCCGTCATCTGGTGGCAGACACTCCATCAGCCACCGTCGATCATCAAGCCCGATGGCCCCGACATGGACATCGCGATGGTGCTGACACTGCTCACGGCCGTTTTGAGCTTCACCATCATGTACACCGCGATGATGATCAAACGCGTCGAGCTCGCCCGCCTCGAAGACGCGGTGCTTATCGCCGAGCAGACCAACACCGGGCCCGCAGCCGGTGAAGCGGTCGTTGCTCCCGATCTCTCCGGAGGTGTCTGATGGATATTTCGGGTCAATGGAACTGGGTCTTTTTCGGCTTCGGTGTTGCGTACACGGCTCTGACGCTGTTCGCGACGTCGATCGCCGTTCGGATAGCCCGGGCACGACGGAGATTGGGTGAAGGCACATGAGAAAGTACGCCCGTTTCATCATTCCGGCCGGTGTGATCGTCATCGCACTCGGCTTCTTGATGGTCAACCTGAGTTCGACGCTCGTGTACTTCAACACGCCTGCCGAACTCCAGGCGCGAGAACCGAGCGATGCGAGGCTCCGGCTCGGTGGGCGTGTCGTCCCCGGCACGG
The DNA here is from genome assembly GCA_964387145.1 of uncultured Acidimicrobiaceae bacterium. Lineage (GTDB taxonomy): Bacteria > Actinomycetota > Acidimicrobiia > Spongiisociales > UBA5794 > JAMBLL01. The sequence continues at coordinate 5,875 of CAYLVM010000053.1, read as the reverse complement.
TCACTGAAGAGGACACCACGGTCGTCTTCCAGGTCGAGGACTGCGACACATCTGTCACGGTGATTCACACCGGTGTGCCGCCCCAGCTCTTCCAGGAGGGCATCGGCGTGGTGGTCGAAGGGGTCTGGACCGGGGAAGCGTTCGAGTCCGACACGATGCTCGTCAAACACGACGAGGAGTATCGCGAAGACAGTGAGGACTACGACCAGGTCAAACACACCTGCTCTGAGTCATGATCGCTTTTGCAGGCTATCTAGCGATTTTCGTCGCCCTTGGAGCCTCACTAGCCGTCACGGTTCAGGGGGCAAGGTACTCCAAAAGTGGTGATGCTTCGAAGCTCCGCACACCCGTCCTGGTCCTGCTCGGTGCATCGGCGGCCGCGTTCCTCCTCCTCGAGATCGGAATCTTGAGATACGACTTCTCGATCGCCTATATCGCGAACAACACGTCGACCACGACGCCGTACCTCTTCCTGTTCGCTGCTGCATGGGCCGCCCTCGAAGGCTCGATCGTCCTGTGGGGCCTCGTTCTTGCCGTGTTCATCTATCTCGTGTGGAGACAGGTCGGCGACAAGGACGGGCTCGGTGTCCTTGCAATCTCGATCATGGGCGGGATCGCCATCTTCTGGTTCGGACTGATGGCAACGGCAGGGAACCCGTTTGCGGTGTGCACCGACGCTGCATCGATCGGATGCTCCGACTCGTCATGGTGGCCGTTCGTCCAGGCGGTAGCTCCGCTCGACGGGCGGGGCCCGAACCCGCTGCTTCAGAACCACTTCATGATGGCGGTCCATCCGCCGTTGCTCTACATCGGATTCGTTGGGTTCACCGTGCCGTTCGGGTTCGCGATCGCAGCCCTCATCCGCCGTGACTTCGGCCGTGCCTGGCTCGACCGGACGCACCGCTGGTCGCTCATTGCATGGGTCTTCCTCACCGGTGGCATCCTCATCGGTGGCTGGTGGTCCTATGAGGTGCTCGGCTGGGGCGGGTTCTGGGCATGGGACCCCGTCGAGAACTCGTCGTTCCTGCCGTGGCTCCTCGCAACGGCGTTCATCCACTCTGCAATCGTCCAGCGGCGCCGCGGGATGCTCCAGGCGTGGAACTTCATCCTCGTGATCGCCACTTTCGCGTTCACCATCCTCGGCACGTTCATCACCCGCTCGGGTGTGATCGCATCGGTCCATGCGTTCTCCCAATCGGTTGTCGGCCCCGCCCTCCTCGGCCTGCTATCTGTCGTCGTCATCGGATCGCTCGGGCTCTTCGTGTGGCGTTCGAGCGAGATCGCCCAGGCACCACGCCTCGATTCGTTGTCGTCGCGCGAGGGGTACATCCTCGCCAACAACCTGCTGCTGACCGTCTTTACGTTCACGGTGCTCTTCGGGACGATGTATCCGATGCTCGTCGAAGCAGCCTCGGGTGACGAGGTCGCCGTCGGGCGTCCGTTCTTCGACAGGGCATCGATCCCGATCGCCCTGCTCCTGCTCCTCATCTTGGGGATCGGGTCTGTCTCTCCGTGGAGAGTGGCGACGCCGAAGGTCCTGTGGGAGCGGCTCCGTCTTGCAACCGTGATCGGCCTCATCTCGGGGGCACTCGCCGTTGCGGTGTGGGGGATCGACTCGAACGCCGTCGTCGCGACGATCGTGCTCACGTTCTTCGTGCTCACCGCCATCATCAACCGGTTCATCTCCGTCGTACGTGCACGCCCCGAGTCGGCGCCGAAGGCGGCCACGAAGGTTCTCAGGAACGAGCCAGGCTACTGGGGCGGCCAGATCGCACATATCGGCATCGCGCTCATGGCAATCTCCATAGCGACCACCGGTGGTCTCGCGATACGAGACACCGTTGCGCTCACACAGGGTGAGACGGCTGTTGTCGGCGGCTACTGCCTTCGCTACGTCGAACCGGTGTCGCGGGTCGAGCCCAACAGGACCGTGTCGGGGGTCATCGTCGAGGTGATGGACGAGTCGTGCACGAACGTCAAGGACGTACTCGAACCGAGGGTCAACACGTACCCGGGAGCGGTGCAGCCGATCGGAACGCCTGCGGTGGCGGAGGGACTCGTCAACGACGTCTACCTCGCGATCGCCGGGGGGTCGGCCGAGCGTATCGAACTCAACGTGTTCGTGTTCCCCCTCCAGGGGCTGGTGTGGTTCGGTGGATTCGTCGTGATCCTCGGCGGACTTTTTGCCATGGTGCCGAAACCAAACAAGCAGCATCGAACGTCAAAGGACGAAGAAACCCTCGAGACGGCTGTGGAGGCCGGTGAATCCGATGACTGATCGAACCAAGAACATGATTTTCGGTGCCATTGGTGCCGTTGCGCTGCTCGTGATCGTCGCCGGTCTGGCATCGGGTGACTCCACACCCCCGACGGAGGCAGAGAGGGTCGACACCCTCGCGTCTGCCATCAAGTGCCCGTTCTGTAACGGTGAATCCCTCAAGGAGTCCCAATCGTCCGTTGCTGCCGAGTACCGGGCGCTCATCGCCCAGCGGGTAGCCGACGGTGCGACCGACGAAGAGGTCATCGACGAGTTCGCGGCCAAGTTCGGGGACTCGTACATTCTCGATACTTCGACGACGAGCTGGTCGATCGCCTTGTGGATCGTCCCGATACTCGCCATCAGTCTCGGAGCAGGTGTCGTCACCTGGATGTACCGGTCGGCTCGACGACGATCGGAGGTCGTCAAGTGAGTGACCGTGTACGTGAACAGATAGAACTTCTGCGTGAAGAACTCATCGACGTCGACGCTCAGGTGATTGACGGCGATCTCGACGAGGAGACCGCTGCAGGGATCAAGGCCAGATACGAGGCGGAACTCGCCGCACTCGAGGCTTCCCTCGCTGCGGCCATCGCCGCAGACACGAACGACGATCAGGCTGGAGACACCGCCTCGGGCCGGAAGCGACTCAACGGGCGGGCGATCACCGGTATTGCACTCGTGGCCGTAGCGATGACCGTGATCGGTGTCTTTGCGGTGCAGTCGATCAACAATCAGCGCATCACGGGTGCCGACGGGATCGTCGGTGACATCGTTCGCGGCGAAGCCCAGATCAACCTCGACGACGTCTCGAACGAGGAGATCGAAGCGGTCGTCGCTGCGAATCCCGAGATCATTCCCATGCGCCTCGCCCTTGCACGGCGGTACTTCGAGGCCGGGGAGTTCGACAAGGCCCTCGATCACTACTTCGAGGTGCTGAACCGTGAGCAGAACCCTGAGGCCCTTGCGAACATCGGCTGGATGACGTACCTGTCGGGTCGGCCCGACATTGCAGTCAGCTACGTTGAAGCAGCCATGGATCGACAGCCCGACTACCTCGCTGCGGAGTGGTACCTCGGCAACATCTACGTGGCGCTGGGGCGAAACGATGAGGCGTCGGTCTTCCTCGTGAAGATCTCGACGTCCGATGAGGTACCCGACGACGTCAAAGCAGAGGCAGTCAAGCTGCTCGAACAGATCCGCGCGGAGGGATGATGGTGCCCAACACCGACCCCAACACTGAACCCCAACTACCACCCGACAAAGAGGACGAACGAGGGGGGAAGATGGTGTGGGCTGCGATCGCCGGTGCCGTCATCTTCATCATCCTTGGCGTCGTTTTCACCGGCCGTTTCGGAGGCGACCCGTCGATCTCGTCGTCTCCGCTGATCGGCAAGCCTGCACCGACCGATCCGATCGCCCTCATGGACGGCTCAGGGCAGATCTCGATCGCCGACTACGCCGGGGACATCCTCGTCGTGAACTACTGGGCGAGCTGGTGTCTGTCATGTCGTGAGGAACACCCCGATCTCCTCAAGGCAGCAGCCGACTACAAGGACCTCGGTGTGACGTTCATCGGTGTCAACTATCAGGACACCTACCCCAACGCGGTTGCTTTCCTCGATGAGATGGGGTGGAGCGAAGAGACGGTCTACGTCGTCGATGAGGGCTCTACGACCGCGTTCCAGTGGGGTGTGCTCGGGATCCCCGAAACGTTCTTCGTCAACCGTGAAGGCATCATCGTCGGGAAGGTGTCGGGGCCATCGACCTACGCACTGCTGTCACGGACCCTCGACCAGATCATCCTCGGTGAGTCCATCGGCGACATCAAGACCGGTGAAGTCCAGAACCGGTAGGGACGCCCCCGGCACCCGACCGATCTCGCTACATGTCCATGGCGCCCGTGGCGTCGGTGTGGGACCACATGAAGAGTCGCTCACCGATCGTGATGAGAAGGATCCCTCCGATCGACACGTAGACGACGAGCACGTCCTGTGATGCTTTGATCCACAGGAACGCGGCGAGCACGATGACGTCGAGCACGATCGCGGTGATGATGATCGCCGGCTTGACATCGATGCGGGACCGGAGACGGGTCAGGATGCCCCAGTGGATGGCGATGTCCATGACGAGGTAGAAGATCGCTCCCAACGCAGCGATGCGCGACAGGTCCAGTGCGACCGTGAGGAACATCGCGAAGGCAACCGTGTAGACCATGGCGTGGGTGCGAAGCGTCCCCGGCATGCCGAAGTGGCGGTGCGGGACCTCTTTCATGCTGGTGAGCATCGCAAGCATCCGGGAGGCGGCAAAGACACTCGCCATGACACCTGACGCTGTGGCGATGATGGCCAGGGCGACCGTGAGCCAGACGCCGGCGTCGCCGAAGGCGGGCTGTGCTGCTGCTGCAAGCACGAAGTTCTGTGCGGAGATGATCTCGTCGAGGGTGAGGTTGCCTGCAACCATGACGGCGAGCGCGATGTAGAGAGCCGCTGAGATGGCGATCGAGATGATGATCGCCCGCCCCGTGTTGCGGTGAGGATCGACGATCTCGCCACCGCTGTTCGTGATGGTGGTGAACCCCTTGTAGGACAGGATGGCGAGAGCGATCCCGGCAAGGAACCCTCCCGATGCAACAGATCCGGTGCCCTGGGACCCGTTGGTGAAGTTGGCCACGTCGATGAACCAGAGGCCGGCGATCGCAAAGACGGCGAGACCCCCGACCTTGATCGCTGCCATGACACCCTGGGATGCCTGGACGGCGCGGTTGCCTGCGATGTTGACGAGGAACGCGACGGCGAGCAGGGCAACACCGAGGGCAGGCACCCAGAATGAGAGCGGCTCCAGGTTGATGATCTGGAGCACGTACGAACCGAACGTGCGGGCTACGAGGCTCTCGCTGATGACCATCGACACGTACATCAGCATGGCGAAGACACCCGTCGCCGTCCCGAGGCCGTACGCCTCCTTGAGGAACATGGCGACCCCACCCGAGGATGGGAACGCGTTCGACAGCTTCACATAGGAGTAGGCGCTGAACGCCACGACGACGGCTGCAGCGAAGAACGCTACGGGGAAGAGGTCCCCGGCGAGTGCTGCTACCTGGCCGGTCAGGGCGAAGATCCCTGCACCGATCATGACCCCGGTGCCGAGCGACACGGCCCCGAAGAGACTCAGACTTCCGGCGTCCTCGTCCGGAGAGCTGCCGCTTCCCGAGGAGGACATGTCCATGCCGTTCACGGTGTTCGCTCGATGTTCATACCTCTGTGTCCGGTCGATGTGCTGGTCGTCACAAACCCGTCTTCGTGTTGGGCCGTCGAGTGTAGACCCAGCCGCCCTCTCGATCCGGAAGAGCCCGGCGTTCTTCTGTCCTCCTGTCCCCCCTTTGAAGGGGGACGGCAGAGCGACGCAGGAGCGATGCAGGGGGATAGCGCAGCAGGGGAGGGCGAGCCTGCGTGCACGAAGGGGGAGTAACCGGTGATCGGTCTTTGTCGTACCGGGCTCGCGGGCTCGCGGTCCCCTTTGAACCTCAATCCGCGATCTGGGTGTCGGCGATTGTCCGTATTGCCTGTCACGGTACGGGTTTCGCTGTGTCGCTTGCTGCACGTTTTCGATGCGGAA
>CAYLVM010000052.1:5032-15875 GCA_964387145.1 uncultured Acidimicrobiaceae bacterium | reverse complement strand
GACGGTTGAACGTGCATATACCGGTGGACTCGGAGAGGCCGTACAGGTTGAGGATCTGAAGCCCGAAGCCTGCAAAGAACTCGGCGATCTCAGGGGACAGAGGTGCGGCCCCAGAAGACACGATCCGAACCTGGCCGAACCCCATGGCGTCCTTCGCCTTCGAGTAGATGGCCCTTTCGAAGAGCTCGTACTGCGTCGAGAGCCAAACACCGGGCCTGTCTCCGTGGCTCACCGCATCGATGTATCGCCTCCCTACCTTCAATGCGCGGTCTACGATCGCTTTCCTTGTGCCGGTGGCAGCCCCCAGAGCCTCGTTGGCACCGGAGTAGAACTTCTCCCAGACCCGGGGAACAGCGAAGAACGCGGTGGGGTGGACCTCCTTGATGGTGTCTGGCAGACGGGTGATGTCAGGTTCGTAGTGGACGACATGGCCGCTGATTGCGGGTATGAGCAGGGTGATGACCTGTTCGGCGATGTGGGAAAGCGGAAGGTAGGAGATGACCCTGTCCTCGGGACCCACGGGGACGACGTCGACGATGCTCCTGGCGATGTGCATCAGGGCTCCGTGGGGCAGCACGACTGCCTTGGGTGGTCCCGTCGTGCCCGACGTGTAGATGAGGGTTGCTCCGTCACCGGGACCGAGCGCGTCCATCCTCGTCGCAACGGCGCCGTCCGATGCGGTGTCGCCACCTGCAATGAACTCTTCCCACGTCAGGACACCGTCGGCCTTCGTGGCATCGTCCGTCATGAGCACGATGTAGCGGAGTCCCGGCAGGTCGGAACGTACCTCCAGGATCTTGTCGAGTTCCTCCAGGTTCTCGACGAGGACGACGGGGGATTCGGAGTGAGCGATGACGTACCCACACTCCTGTGGCGTGTTCGTCGCGTAGATCCCCGCGGGCATCGCTCCGACAGCCATGGCTGCGACATCGAAGATGGCCCACCTCGGTTGATTCGATCCGAGGATGGACACCGCGGTCCCCGGTTCGACACCCAGAGCGATGAGTCCCCGGGCAGCCATGCGAATCTCTGACGTGTAGTCGGCCCAGCTCGTCGTCTCCCAACGATCGTTGTCACGCACCGCGTAGGCGGGGGACGTCCCCCGCTCAGCTCCAGTAGTCAGGATTTCGTGTGCGATCGTCGTGAAGGTCACGGCTTCCTCCTTGGGCCGCGGGCTGACACCTCCGACAGTACGCGTCCAGCACGGGCCTGTGGGCCCAGCTTTCGGCGGTAGATACCCCGTTCGGCTACCGGGACTCCCGGTCGGCGCGGCGTGCTGCCGCAACTATCGCGGCGAGTTCTCGATCGTGCCCTCCGTGCCAGTAGATCTTGTCACAGGATGCGCAGACCTGGAACTCGTCGATATGTGCACGTGTCTCGTGTGGCAGGCGGTCGGCGATCTCCTCCTTGTCGACCGGCGTCAGTTCCCCGTTGCACGCCATACAGAGCGTGAAGGGAGCAAGGTGTCGGCCGAGGTGGAATCGATGGACGACTTCGTTCACTTGCCCTCTCGGGTCGGTAGCGCGCACGAAGTACCCGTGGGTCACCGAACCGTGCTTGAGGAGGCCGATGTCACGGGTGAGGAGGATCCGTGTTTGGGACGTCGAGATTCGCACGAGGTCGGGATCGTCCCAGTCGCGGTCATAGAGCGTGTCGAAACCCAGGAGCCTGAGGAACCTGGCCAGCCGACCCAGGTGGTTGTCGGCGACGAAGCGTGTCGTGCGGAGGGGTTCCGGGCGCACCTTGGCGATCGGGGCGATGTCGAAGGCTTCGAACACAGGGAAGACGCCTATGCGGTCTCCCGGGCTGACAACGTAGGAGAAGTCGACAGAGCTTCCATTCGCGATGATCAGGTCGACCTCGGTGTGTGGGATTCCGCAGGCCTCGATCGCATCCTTCACACTTCCGGGAACGTCGAAGGTCCAGATGACCGTCCCCGAGCGCAGATCCCTGGATAGGAAGTCCTTCAGCTCCGCATAGAACCTGAGCGTGATCTGGTGCCTGATCGGTCGACTCCTTGCCTTGAGCCTTCACCGGGTGATGCCTCCGGTACTCCATCATCCCAGCTGGACGAAGCTCAGGGAAGCTCGAAGGCAGGCTCTCTGTATCACCGGCGGTGTCATCGCACCGTGCCGGCGCTCCATGACACACAAGGAGTATCCGATGCCAAAGCTCAACGAGCTGCTCGCGATCCCGGTATCGACCATCGACCACATCCCCGGTCGCCAGACCGAGCATTACGTCGCCTCGTGCTACGGACTCATTGCACGCTCTACCGGGTTCTCGAAGGGGTCCTCCGGGTCCATCAAGGCGCTGCGCAGGGATGAGGTCCAGCAGTTCACCGAGATACTCGAGGAGGCTCGTCGCGTGGCGGTAGACCGGATGGTCGAACACGCATAGGCACTCGGCGGCAACGCCGTGGTCGGCCTCCGTTTCGACTCGACCGACACATGGGGGGAGCAGCAGGGGATGGCCGAGATCGTGGCCTACGGGACAGCGATCGTCATCGCCTGACAACAGAAGGTCCAAACTCAGGTCGAGTTGCCGACACAGCGGTGTGTGTGATCGGCTCGAGCCGGGACGACTCCGTCGGAAAGCCACGATCACCCCACGCGATCGTTTCACACTCGAGGGGCGTGCAGCTGCTGGTTCAACTCCGTTGCACCTTTCGATCTCACCTGGCGGATCCGCAGCATCTGACAGTGCTCGTACATCTCGCCATTTTCAGGGCTACTTTCGGCCTGCCCCATGACGTGCATGTACATCGGCAGACGTTGAGGCACCATCGCGGAGAGTCACACGGTGACGCTCTCGAGGAAAGGATCCACCCGCAACTCCCGCCACTTCACGGGGCAGATACCGGAAACATGGCATTCACAGTCGCTTAATCAGTCTGCAACCTCGCTGCTACAGGCTCGAAATACTGGGGTCGTAGCCTTGCCGTAGTTCGAATGTCCCCAAAGTGAAGAGGGCATGTTACCGAGGAGCCAATACGACATGATGAGGCGAAGACTGCTGTTCCTGGGCGTTGGGGCAGTCCTGGCGACCTTCGGGCTGGCAGCACCGGCAATGGCACAGGATGGGACTGCCGTCGAGGCTGTTCAGGCAACGTTGGACAACATCTGGATCCTGATCGCCGCGGTGCTGGTGATCTTCATGCAGACAGGGTTTGCGTTCGTGGAGGCGGGCCTTACACGAGCGAAGAACGTCTCGAACATCATGATGAAGAACCTGATGGACTTCTCAGCGGGTGTACTCGCTTTCGCTTTCACCGGTTTCGCCATAGCGTTCGGTGCAGGTAACGACTTCTTCGGAACCCAGGGATGGTTCCTCAACGCCAACTACTTCACAGAGGGATACTTCGGTACGCTCACGCTGCCAACGTTCTTCATCTTCCAGGTTGCGTTCGCAGCGACTGCGGCGACGATCGTGTCGGGTGCAATGGCCGAACGTACGAAGTTCAAGAGCTACTTTGTATACAGCTTCATCATTACGGCCCTGATCTATCCGGTTGTCGTGCACTGGGTGTGGGGCGGTGGATGGCTCTCGAAGCTTTCTACTCCGATGATCGACTTCGCTGGATCCACCGTCGTGCACGGTGTCGGGGGATGGGCAGCTCTCACGGGTGCACTCATCTTGGGGCCACGCATCGGCAAGTACGACAAGGATGGCAGGCCCAAAGCGATCCCGGGTCACTCCATCCCGTTCGCCATCATCGGCGTGTTCATCCTGTTCATAGGGTGGTTCGGCTTCAACCCCGGGTCCGAGCTCGCTGCAAACTCGGCAGTAAGCGCAATCGCCCTGACGACACTCCTCGCTGGTGCTGCAGGCGGTGTGTCTGCAACGTTGACCGTGTGGCTCAAGACGGGGTTCCCCGACGTGGCGATGGCAGGTAACGGTGTGCTTGCCGGTCTCGTCGCCATAACAGCCGGAACGGCGAGCGTCTCGAACGGGGGAGCGTTCGTGATCGGTGCACTTGGAGGCGTACTGGTGGTGTTCGGGGTGTTCTTCATCGACCGTCGAGGAGTTGACGACCCTGTGGGTGCAGTCGCCGTACACGGTGTCTGTGGTGCGTTCGGCACACTCATGGTCGGTCTGCTCGCCACCGAGACCGGCCTGTTATACGGCGGAGGGTTCGACCAGCTCATCTCGCAGTTCATCGGGGTGATATCGGTGTTCGTCTTCGTCGTTGTCACGACCGGTCTGTTGTTCTACGGTCTCAAGACGACGATAGGGCTCCGGGTACCACCCGAAGAGGAGATCGCTGGGCTCGACGTCGTCGAGCACGGTGCCCCCGGATACGGTCCCGACATATCCGCAACGGCTCCGGTCGCGGGCTGAGAGGAACATCACACATGAAACTGGTAACGGCCGTCATCAAGCCCCACAAGGTCGACGAAGTCAAGGATGCCCTTCGCGACGTCGGGATCAAAGGCATCACCATCACCGAAGTGAAGGGCTTCGGACGCCAGGGAGGGCACACCGAGACGTATCGCGGTGCCGAGTACACCATCGAGTTCACACCGAAAATCAAGCTAGAGATTGTTGTCGACACCGACGACGTGCCCAGGGTGACCGAAGCGATCCAGTCGACGGCCTGTTCCGGCCAGATCGGAGATGGCAAGATCTGGGTGACGCCGGTTGAGGGTGTGACCCGGATCCGGACCGGTGAGCAGGGCAGAGACGCGATCTGATCGACACCGGCAGAGCTGAAGGGTTGAGTGCTATCTGGTACTCAACCCTTCAGGCGATCTGCCAGACGCCTCCGAAGTGCCGTCATCTCAGAGTCCGACACGATCCCAGCATCACCGACCCGACGCACGTAGAAGACATCACGGGTCTCACCACCCATCGTATCGATCCTCGCGAGATGGATGTCGAGTCCCTCGCCGTACAGCGCCTTGACGATCGTCGTGAACACACCGACCCCGTCGGGTATGCGCACGTCGATGCGGAGATAGCGGCCTGCCGTTGCAGTACGCACCTTTACGCGTGTCGACTCTCGGTCGGGTCTGTGGTAGGCCAACACTCGTTGACGAATCACAGGACGCAGATCGCGGTCGCCGGCAAGGGAGTCGACCAAGTCCCGAGCGACTCGATTCCAACGATCCCGAGCAATCGGCTCGCCGGTGCGGTCGTCGCACACGTGGAACGTGTCGAGAGCTATTCCATCGGATCGTGTGCGGACGCGAGCATCGAGGACAGCGATACCGTTGGCGGCAAAGGCACGGCTCACTGCAAGGAGAAATCCTGAACGGTCGTCGCCGACCGCAAGCACGTGGCCCGGGTCGTCTGGGTCGGGGCAGAGACGAGCCGATCCATCCAAGCCCTCGGCGGCCTTCATGTGCCAGAGAACCTCTCGTGGCGAAGTCGTCTCCAGGTAGCTCGGTGGCATGGCCGCGATGTGCTCTTCGAGTACGTGACGATCGACGCTTCCAACGTCGGCGACGAGGACTGCTTCGACGTCGGGCGTAGCCGGAGGAGCACTGCCGATCTCGATGGCCTCGAGAACACGCCTGTAGAGGGTGCCAAGCAGTGATGCCCGCCACGTGTTCCACATCGTTGTTCCGGTCGCACGGAGGTCGGCGATCGTCAGGAGGTAGAGGATCTGGAGTTGGCGACGGTCACCGACCACAGTGGCAACTTCATCGATCACCTCGAGGCTCGCAATGTCGCGCCGCGTGGCCGTCTCAGAGAGGAGCAGGTGGAGTCGGACGGATTGGGTGACGGATTCCACGGTTGCGGGGCCGAACCCGACACGACGAAGGAACCTCGTAGCGAGTTCGGCTCCGACGTGGGCGTGGTCTCCACCACGAGCCTTGCCGATGTCGTGAAGGAACGCAGTGAGAAGGAGCTCCTCGGATGACCCCACCTCATCGGCGATTGCACCGTGCTCACCGCCACCTTCGATGAGGGCGAGCATCTCAGAGACGGTCCGTAACAGATGAGCCCCGACCGGATGATCGTGGAACGGTGCCAACTGCGGTGCCGTTGCCACCGGTCCCCACTCGGGGAACTCTTTGGCCAACCATCCGAGAGCTTCAAGACGGCCGAGGATGGTATGTCCTCTTGCCCCTGCCGACAGCAACATCACGAACGCGGTCCGGTCTGAAGCCGTCCACTCGGTGTCCGGAGCATCTCGAATCCTCGACTCCTCCGCATCAGTGAACCATGCACCATCGATGCGGCCGGCCGCACGAACCGCGAGGAGGAGAACACTATCGCCGTCATCCTCACGCCGGTCCACAGCGGAGAGACGACCCTGGAGAGCTCTGAAGATCCTTCGTCCGAACTTGATCATCGGATCTGTCTCGGCATGAAGGCCCGACCAACGGCGATCAGCAAGCCGGTCACCCTCAGCGAGGGCGGCTGTGAGCATCTCAGCCAGCGTACGCACATCGGTGCCAAGCCATCTCGCTGCATGCTCACGAAGATCCAGGGCGAATCGATCGACCTGTCGTCCAGCGGCGGCGTGCAACGCGTTCCGTACCGAGAGCAGTACCGCCCTGGCTTCCACCTCCTCGGGCTGTGGTTCATCGACGGGCAAGCCGAGGATCGCGGCGCGACGCCGTTCCCACCAGAATCCCTGATGTGTCCGCAGTGCTCCGCGTCCTTCCTTGAGGTTCGCTGCCATGACTGGGAAGGGATCTGTGGCACGACGTTCCCGCTCCTGGGCGATGAGCCGGAGGGTGAGAGGGTTGCCGCGAACCAGGTCGGTGACCGTAACCATGAGCCGTTCGAACAGGTCCGAGTCGCCTGCGATCAGGCGACCGGACAACAACGACGTGAGTGTCTCGAAGCTCTCGTTCCCCGCCTGGCTGCTCTCGGCCACAGTACGTACTGCATGTCCCACCTTCAGATGGGCATCCCAGAGGGGGTACAGAACGGCCCTGACTGCCGGTTCGGGATCGGTGCCATCGTGAAGCACCATGATGTCGATATCGGACCAGAGACACTGCTCCCGACGCCCGTAGCCACCGAGAGCCACGATCGCGATACCCGAGCCGACGTTGCTCGCCAGTTCGCCGATCGCTGCGTCGAGACTTGCGCTGAGTACCGCACACGTATCGAGACCCCCATCACCAACCCGAGATACCTCGATCGCTCCCCGCAGATCGAGGAAAGATGCAAGCAGCGACACGATCAGAGTGAACCTGGGGTGAACGAGTGATGGAGGCAAGGATGCTCTCCACCGGGCGCAGCAGCCATGGGTTGCACCCGGACTCTCAGATCCGCCAGCAACATCGCGATCTCCCAGCCTTCGTGAACACCTCTACAGTAACCAGTGCCACCGTCGAGCCTTGCCTGACCCCTCTGTTGGATTCCCGTACCGCAACCCGATTTGCCAACGTGCGACGGGGTAGTACAGTTCCCCGTCACTCATCGAGAGCGATGGACGGGCATGTCCACACAGGTTGTGGCTTCTTGTTCGAGGCCGGGTGTCCATACCCGGTCGGTGTGGGGCTGTCGAGGCCTTTCTCCCTGCTTCCGATGAGACGGCAGATATCGACGAGTACAAGGAACGATGATGACGACGAACTGGCACCAGGCTGGTTTGACTGTCTCTCGTTCCGCGCGCTCGACTTGCATGTGGACGGCGTTCTGCATGTGTTCCTGTATGTGTATGGAGCCAGCGGCACACTGAACGTTCTCGTTCTCGTCGCTGGGACCCCCCTCCCGTACACCGCCGCTATGCGGCCTCCCAGGAGCTCTGAGGATGACCTTTCTCGACGAACGCCGGTCTCCGGCACCCATCTCACACACATACCCCATCAACGTGATTCTTCGCGACCATCCTTGCCTCGTGGTAGGCGGTGGCCGGGTCGGGGAGCGCAAGGTTCGTGGCCTGCAGCAGGCACAGGCCCACGTCACCGTCGTCGCACCCCGGGTGACCCCGGGACTCTCCGCAGATGAAACGATCACATGGAGAGCCCGAACCTACCAACGGTCGGATATCTCCGGTCACCGCCTGGTCATAACCGCAACGGGCGTTCCCGACATCGATGCACGAGTGGCCGCCGATGCCCGAGCGGCGGGCGTTCTCGTCAACGCAGCAGACGATCCACAGAACTGTGACTTCATCCTGCCGGCGGTTGTTCACACCGGCGGTCTCACGGTGTCGGTGTCGACCGGAAGTCGAAGCCCCGCGGTCGCGACGTGGCTGCGGAAGCGTCTCGAGTCGGAACTCGACTGGCGGTACAGAGAGCTGCTCGATGCTGCCTCCATGGTGCGCGAGCAGGTCCGCCTCCAATACGGGACATCGGAACTGCCGGGCTGGGGAGCAGCACTCGACGAAGCCTTCGCCGCCATCGCATCTGGTGAACCCGATGTCGGGCACGCCGTGCTGCATGACGCCCTCACGTCTCTTCTCGAACCGGCGATCGTCCGACACCTGGAGGGCCACCGATGACAGCAAGACAACCAGAGATGAAGATCGCGGATCCCGCGATCGCCGCCGACATCGAGCGGTGGGAGTCGATGCTCGAACGTTATCTCGCCGGGGGAGTCGACGAAGATGTATTCAAGACGTTCCGTCTGACCAACGGCGTGTACGGGCAGCGCCAGGGTGGGCACAACCAGATGCTGCGGGTCAAGATCCCCTATGGAGCAGTGTCGCCGGACCAGCTCGAGACCCTGGGGTACATAGCCGACGAGTTCTCGCGCGGATGGGGGCACATCACCACCCGCCAGAACGTTCAGTTCCACTACGTTGCACTCGATCGGGTATCCCACGCGATGCGGGTGTTGGGGAGCGCGGGGTTGACGACCCGTGAGGCGTGCGGCGATGTCGTCCGTACGATCCAAGGCTGCCATCTCGCAGGTGCGTGCCCCTTCGAGGTACTCGACGTCTCACCATGGGCGGAGGCGGCCACCCGACACTTCATCCGTAACCCGTTGTCCCAGCGGCTCCCACGCAAGTTCAAGATCAACTTCTCAGGGTGCGCAACGGACTGTGGTCAAGCGATGTTCAACGATGTTGGAGTGATCGCTGTGACCCGCCAGCGGCCCGATGGCAGCACCGAATCCGGGTTCAGGCTCTTCGTGGCGGGCGGACTCGGAGCGAACCCACATCCAGCCCTCGTGCTGGAGGAGTTCACCAGCCGCGAGGCAGTTCTGCCGACACTCGAGGCGGCACTGCGGTTCTTCGAGCAGACCGGGAGTCGGGAGAACAAGTCCCGGGCGCGGATGAAGTGGCTGGTCGACACGCTGGGCATCGACGAGATCAGACGTCGGATCCTCGACATCCGACACTTCTTGCCGGCCTCAGCTGGTTTCCCTGAAGGTATCCCCAGGGAAGTGCTCGCCGGCGGGGACGCACCCGCGGGCCGAGACGGAGCGCAGGTCGCGACACCGGTCGGTCATGGCGTGCCGGTCCGTGTGGTCGCGAGCGATCCATACACTCGATGGTCCTCGGTCAACGTGATTCGCGGTGCAGCCGATGGCAGTGTGTCGGTGTACGCGCACGCCGTGCTTGGTGACGTCACCGGCGCCCAGTTCAGAGGCATTGCCGACCTTCAGCGTCTCCTCGACGCCGGTGTGCGGGTCACGAACCGTCAGAACCTGGTGCTACGAGACGTGAACGAGGGCGACCTGCCACTCATCTACGAGCATCTTGTCGCACTCGATATGGCCCGTCCCGGAGCGGAGCTGCTTCGCGACGTCGTCGCCTGCCCCGGCGCAGACACATGCAATCTGGGCGTGACCCAGTCGAGAGGTCTCGCCCGAGCCATCGACGAGGCACTCGAAGCCGAAGGCCTCAGCGAAGCATCCGGTGTGCGCATCAACATCTCGGGTTGCCCGAACTCGTGCGGTCAACACCATGTTGCCGATATCGGCTTCTTCGGAATCGAGCGCAGAGCACACGGACGAGCAGCCCCGGGCTACCAGATGCTTCTCGGTGGGCACATCGGTGAACAGGGCGTGTCCTTCGGCACGAGAGCGGTCCGGCTTCCGGCGAGATCGGTCCCCGATGCAGTGACGCGGATCGTTCATCGGTTCATCCACGAGCGCGACGCCGGTGAGGCGTTCCGCTACTGGCTGTCTCGTATCGGTGGCGTGTCGGCAATCGCTCAGGACCTCTCTGACCTCCTGATCCTTCCGACCCCCCAAGAGAACCCGGAGTACTACGTCGACTTCGGTGAAACCCGTGCGTTCGAGGTAGAGCTGGGAGAAGCAGAATGCCTATGACCATCACCGGGTATCGCGAAGCCGTTGCGGCGATAGATGCGGTCAACTCGAGAGACCCCAACCGGGTCGTGATCGGTGGTATCGAGGAGCCATCGGCGTTGGTTGAGGGAAGATCTGCTGCGCGATGGGTTCGTCGCCTGGCCATCCATCCGTCCGAACCGTTGCTACTCGCAGCGAGAGGACACCGCATCGGCAGGGACCGACCGCTATCGGACCAGGAGCTACAGACGTACGAGGATGCGGTGGGACTGGCGTTCCTCGAGACGTACTGCACCGGGGCGACGGGGCATGCCTGGGGAGCGACCGGCGATGCTCTGTCCAGGACGCTTCGTGCGATGACACCGGTAGGTATCGCATCGATCCCGGAGGTTCCCGACGTGTCGCAGGTTCTCGTCGAGGAGGCGTTGTACTCGGCGCGTCGTACCGATCTCGAGGATGTTCTGCCTCTGGCATGGGGTGATCCGGTCGCGCAAGCCCGCAACCTGATCGATCTGGCCCTCACGCTGTCCGACTACCCGGTGATCACCGTGTCGGGGCAGCTCGGTGGCGTGGTCCTTCTCCATATGGTGAGACAGGTCGCGCCGTCGATACCGGTCCTGTTCGTTGACACCGGGTATCACTTTCCCGAAACGCTCGAGTTCATCGATGAGCTTGC
>CAYLVM010000052.1:0-4932 GCA_964387145.1 uncultured Acidimicrobiaceae bacterium | reverse complement strand
ACGAGTATCGGCTGTGCCCCTTGCACCGTCCCGACGTTCGCCACCCTCGACGATCGGGGAGGTCGGTGGGAAGGCGTCAAGATGGAGTGTGGCCTGCACATCAAGGGGACGGATCAGAAATGACTGGAACCGTCTATCTCGTTGGAGCTGGTCCGGGTGATCCTGAGCTCTTGACGGTCAAGGCACAACGCCTTCTGGTAGGAGCAGACGCGGTGTTCCACGATCACCTCGTCTCTGACGACGTACTCCGACTCGCCCGAAGCGGAACCGAAGTCGTCGATGTAGGGAAGCGTCCGGGGGGCGCGGCAACCTGTCAGGACACGATCAACGCGTTGCTCGTCGAAGCGGCAAAACGACACGATGTGGTGGTACGTCTCAAAGGTGGGGATCCGTTGATCTTCGGACGCGGTGCCGAAGAAGCGGATCATCTTCGTGCTCGCGGTATCGCTGTGGAGATCGTCCCGGGGATCACCTCGGCGTTGGGGCTGCTCACGAGCGCTGGTGTAGCCGTGACGAGTCGTGGCGTCGCCGCGGGCTTTGCCGTTGTGACAGGGCGAAGAGCCACCGGTGATACAGATTGGTCACGCTACGCATGCATCGACACACTGGTCATCTTGATGGGTGTGGGCAACCGAGCCGACATTGCCGCTTCATTGATCGCTGTAGGCCGGAGTGGTACAGAGCCGACGATGTTCATCGAGCGGGGATCGATGCGCAGCGAGCGGCGGGTGTGGGCGACCCTCAACGAGGTCGCTCGTGGCGGCACCGTGATCAGCTCTCCGGCGGTATGGGTTGTCGGTGAGGTCACCCGCGACACCATCGAGTGTCTGGCGAAGACGTGAGCATCTCGCAGCCGCCTTCTGATCGCCCGTCCCTATCGGATACGAAGAGGTCATCGTGACCGTCGATTCAGTGGTGGAGAATACTCGAACCTAGCTGGGGGATTCCGAACACCCACCGTCACCTACGGTTACGACGCACGCTGTACGTTGCGAGGCCGATCACCTCGGGAAAGCCGCAGGAGCCGTGCCAACGTTGCTGGGGGAGAACCCCCGGATGCGTCGTGAGCGGTCGTATTGGTGGGTCGAAATCAACCCTCACTCGACCGGATAGCCGAGCTCTCGCCATGCAATGGTCCCACCGTTGACGCTTCGCACGTTGCGGTAGCCGAGGCTCGTGAGGAAGAGCACAGCCATGAGTGAGATCTCGCCTCGTTGGCACAGGGTGAGTATCGGGGTGTCCTTGTCTTCAGGCAGGTGGAATATGTACTCGGGGAGCTCGTCGAGCGGGATATTGAGGGAACCGTGAATGTGCATCTCATCGAAGGCATCGCGGTCACGCACATCGACGATGACCGTCTCGTCGGTCTGCCACTGTTCGTGAGCCGGGCTGATGTCGATCGTCAGGTCTGTGTTCACCCTCGTGTTCTCGACCATCTCGTACAGCAGGTACTCCTGGGTACCCGTCGTGCTCGCAGGCTTCGGGCCGAGACCGGCAAAGTGTCCCGCCACCGACGATGCGTATTTGAAGATACTGTCGGGGAACAGGACGACGACCTTGTTGCCGGGCTCGTCGGGAATCGACGCGAAAGCTCCCGCCAGGGCAAGAGCGGAGCTGGGACCTGCGGTGATGCTCTCCTCACGGTTGAGGCGCAAGCACAAGTCGTAGGCGTCCTTGTCCTCGATCTCGACGAGGCCGTTGTACTCGTTCGGTCGGAAGAACTCGGTCTGGTGAAGCTGTTTGATGGACCGTACACCGGGGATGTCGTGCCCCTCACCGGGATGGACGCCGATCACCTCGACTTCGGGGTTGTGCTCCTTGAGGAACCTGCCCGTACCGGTGATCGTGCCACAGGTACCGAGGCCCGCCACGAAGTGGGTCACCGTACCTTCGGTCTGGCGCCAGATCTCGGGCCCGGTCGTCTTGTAGTGGGCGCCGGGGTTGGCTTCGTTGGCGTACTGGTCGAGCATCCGAAACCCAGGTGTCTCTGCGATCTCCCTGGCTCTGGCAATGGCACCCTCGGGGGCACCCGGTGCAGGGCACAGTTCGTCCTCCATCTCGATGACGTCGGATCCAAAGAAGCGCAGCATCGTCCGCTTCTCCTGTGGGATCTTGTCAGACACAGGCGTCGTGAGGGAGTAGCCGCGGGCGTTAGCGATCATCGCAAGTCCGAGTCCCGTGTTCCCGGACGTGGGCTCCACGAGCTTCTGATCCCGGTCGATCGTTGCGAGTCGTTCGGCTTCGGCCACCATGTTGGCAGCCACGCGGTCCTTCACCGCGCCGAACGGGTTGTACCACTCGAGCTTCGCGTAGACCTCAGTGTGTTTGAACGGTGTGACCCGTGTGATGCGCACGAGGGGAGTCGGGTTCTCGACGTTGGGAAGGAGGTCGAGTATCGAGTCGTAGGTACGGAGGGAGTAATCGGTCATGAGTGCCTCGGTTTCGCGGTTGCAGATCGTGGGGCGCGACGCGCTGAGAAAGCGTGAGGTTCTCTCTCGGGTGGAGGCGTCGTCAGGAGCGGTGGCAGCGTGGAGCGCCAGCGCTCGGGTTGGCCACCCGAGAGCTGCTACACGTACATGTGCACATGGTTCGCTCTGACATAACGGAAAGGATAGCGCCGGCCCCCGTTGTTCGAACGACTTTTTCGTCGGCGTCCCTGTCGGGAGAGATCTGCCAGGGCACGACATGTCTATTGTGGAAACAGTGGACAGTTCGAACGAAACCTCAGCGGGAGGCAGTGACGTGAAGGTTCAACTCTTCGTGACCTGTCTCGTCGACGCGTTCTCTCCTGAAACGGGCAGAGCCGTCGTGGATCTTCTCGAGGCACGCGGAGTGACCGTCGAGTTCCCGTTCGATCAGACATGCTGTGGCCAGCCTGCGTTCAACGCCGGGCACACCGACGAGGCGCGAGCCATGGCCGAGCACACGCTCAGTGTCCTCGACGCGACAGAGGGACCGATCGTCATCCCGTCTGGTTCATGCGCGGCGATGATGGTCGAGCACTACGCGGGTCTTTTCGTCGACGACGCCGAGATGGCTGCCGCGAGCGCACGGGTTGCGGGAAGAGTTCGTGAGTTCACGCAGTTCCTCGTCGACGACCTCGGCCTCGAGAGCCTCTCCTCCGACGCTGGAGAGTCGGTCGTCTTCCATCCGTCGTGTCACGGCCTCCGCGGTCTCGGCCTCGCCGGCTACGGGGAGCGGGTACTCGACGCGGCAGGTCTCGAGAGATACGACCTCGACGGTGCCGACGAGTGTTGTGGCTTCGGTGGATTGTTCGCTCTCGAGATGCCTGAGGTTTCGACGGCGATCATGAACACGAAACTCGACAACGTCGAGGCCTCCGGTGCCGGGACGCTGGTGGGGTACGACCTGTCATGCCTGATGCATCTCGCCGGGGGCCTGCATCGACGGGGCTCGACGATAGAGGTGCGCCACATCGCTGAGATGGTCGGCTCGAACGGTGGGGAGGATCCATCACCATGAGCACCCCGGTCGGAACTTTCATCGAGCGTGCATCCCGCGAGGTCAACACTGCCAAGGTCCGGGCGGTCGATGCCGGTGCCAGAGTCCTGGTCACCAAACGTGCCAAGGGGGTCGAGGAGTACCCGGCTATGGACGCCATGCGGGATCGTGCACGAGAGATTCGGCTGCACACCCTTGCTCACCTCGATACGTACCTCGAGCAGTTCGCCGACTCGGTCGAGGCACTCGGCGGGAAGGTGTTCTTCGCCAAGGACGCAGACGAGGCGAACGAGTACATCCGCGGCGTCGTCAGGGATGCAGGAGCCGAGCTGATCGTCAAGTCGAAATCGATGGTCACCGAGGAGATCGGCTTGAACGCGGTACTCGAGGCAGACGGCAGAGAGATCGTCGAGACGGACCTCGGCGAGTTCATCGTGCAACTCGCACACGAGCACCCATCGCACATCGTTGCACCGGTGATGCACAAGACCCGCCAGGATGTCGGCGAACTGTTCACCAAAGAGCTCGACGTGCCTTACACCGAGGACCCCGAGGAGCTCAATCAGGTCGCACGACAGTATCTGAGACAGCGGTTCCTGCGCGCCGACGTCGGCGTGTCAGGGGCCAACTTTGGCGTTGCCTCGACCGGGTCGATCTGTCTCGTCACCAACGAGGGGAACGGCAGGCTCACCACCACCGCCCCACGGATCCATATCGCCGTGATGGGGATGGAACGACTGGTGCCGACGCCGGGCGACCTCGGCGTCATGCTCGAGATCCTCGCGAGGTCCGCCGTCGGCCAGCGGCTGTCCGTGTATACGAACATCGTCACGGGGCCGCGAAGGGAAGACGACCCCGACGGCCCCGACGAGTTCCACGTCGTGATCCTCGACAACGGGCGTTCCCGCGTGCTCGGCGACTCCACTGCAGAGATCCTTGCGTGCATCCGTTGCGGTGCGTGCCTCAACATCTGTCCCGTGTACCGGGAGGTCTCCGGTCACGCATACAGCGACGTGTACTCGGGGCCCATGGGTGCCGTACTCGTGCCGTCGCTCCACGGTATCAAGGGCAACGAGCAGCTGCCGTACGCGTCGACGCTCTGTGGAGCCTGCCTCGATGTGTGCCCGGTTCGCATCGAGTTGCCTGACCTACTCCTTGCGCTGCGCGAGCGCGTCGTTCAAGACGGCGACGCCTTCCGCTGGCTCGGTTCGACCATGTCGGCATACAAGGCCGTGGCGACACGACCCAGGGTGTGGCGCACCGCGTTGTCGTCGGGCGCGTTGTTCGGGAGAGCCGCTCGCAGCGGCTGGGTCGGTCGGCTTCCCGGACCGGGGAGCGCCTGGACGGATTCACGGGACCTTCCTGCTCCAGCGAAAGAGTCGTTTCACGACTGGTGGAGGAAACACCATGGAACGTGACGCCTTCCTGGCCGCAGCAAGGGTCGGTGTAGGCCGTGGACGAGTCCCGGAT
>CAYLVM010000051.1:0-16035 GCA_964387145.1 uncultured Acidimicrobiaceae bacterium | reverse complement strand
GTAGTACAACGATCGGCGAATAGACGGACTCGGTCCCTGGGTTGACAGTTCACAGCCCGAGCCATCTCTGGATGCTCAGGTTTCGCCGGTAAACGATGAACGGCGAGCGCCAGCGAGCCTCCTCAAGAACTGATCGACACCAATCGATCGAGTCGCTCCCGAATGGCCGCGTCTCCGATCGCTCCGAACCACACGTCCACGACCACACCCTCGCTCACGAGCACCGACGTAGGTTGCCCTCGCACACCGTAGAGGTTCCATACGCTGTCATCGAGGCCCCACATGAGGTTGTCGGAGAACAGTCCGTCGGCCACTTCGGCAGTTCTGTCCATCTCTGAACGACCGGCGATCGCGACGAAGGCGATCTCATCGAGGTAGTCGTTGGAAACTGTGTCGACGACGGGCAACTCCCGTCGACAGACGCTTCACCACTCTGCCCAGAAGATCATGTACACGGGCTTCGCCTCGCTGGAGAGCGTGAAAGATTCGCCGCTCGCGAGCGCAAGCGTGAAGTCGGGTGCCTCGGGTCCTTCCGGTTTCCCGCCCGAGGCGCCTTGAGAAGACGACTGTGGCGTCGAAGTGGCGGAATCGTCACCGACTGCCGAAGTGGGGTCCCCCGCCGACGAGCAGGCGGCGGCGACGAGCGAGAAGGTGAGCAGCATGACGATACGTTTCATCGGAGGAACCGTAGTCGCCTCCAACAGGTATCAGGACGGTGTTGCAAGCCTCCGGCTCGCCTCGAGCGATCGACGCATAGCGTCGTGAGCGGCTCCCGAATCGATGGCCCGGGCGGCGATCTGAACACCGGACACGAATCCATCTGCGATCCCTGCAAGGACGAGGGCAGGTGCAGCGTTGACGATGGCGGCATCCCGGTACGGACCGGTATCACCGCCGAGCACCGAAAGGGTGATCTCCACGTTGCGCTGTGCATCGCCACCGGCGATGTCTTCGATCCGTGATCTCGTCACGCCGAAGTCCTCCGGCGTGAACTCTGCCTCGGTGATCTCGCCTTCGATGAGGCGGTAGATCCGGGACGGCCCTGCGGTGGACAGTTCATCAAGTCCCTCTTCGCCATACACGACGAAGCCGCGGTCGACACCGCGCTTGGCGAGGACGTCGACCATCAGGCGTGCCATGCGGGCATCCGACGATCCGACGCACATCCGTGCACCGCCTGGATTACACAACGGCCCGAGAAAGTTGAACACGGTACGGACGCCAAGATCCCTGCGAACAGGTACGGCGTGGCGCATCGCAGGGTGGTACCGAGGGGCGAAGAAAAACCCGAAGCCGGTATCGACCGCCATCTCCGCAACGGCTTGGGGTCCGAGCTCGAGATCGAACCCGAGCGCCTCGAGCAGGTCGGCGGAACCGGTCTTGGAGGATGCTGCACGGTTTCCGTGCTTCGCTATGCGGACCCCGGCACCGGCAGCTACGAAAGCCGCCGTCGTCGAGACGTTGAAGGTCCCGTACCCATCCCCACCGGTTCCAACGATGTCCACGGCGTCGGGGATGTCGACCGTCACTGCGACCGACATCATCGCATCGATCATGCCTGCCATCTCGCTCGCCGACTCACCCTTGGTCCGCAACGCAACCAGGAAACCCGCCGCCTGGCTCGCGGTCGCCCTCCCTGAGATGATCTCATCCATAGCCGAGGAGGCTTCCGAGCGACCGAGATCCTCTCCCGCCATGAGTTGGCCGAGCACGTCCGGCCATGAGAATGCGTCCATGACTGCACGATAACGCTGACGATGCCGCATCGGTCAACGATCACCGAACTCCATATATCTGAACATCTGTGCAGATATCGATACTTTGGTACGATGGAGCGCAGACACGACCCGGACGAAGTGAGGACGACGTGGCGAATCCAGCCGTAGTGGCGCGAGGGCTGACCAAGGTCTATGGAGAGGGAGCTACTGCGACCACGGCTCTCGACGACGTCTCGTTCACGATCAAGGCCGGCGAGTTCGTCGTCCTGCTCGGCCCTTCGGGATCAGGCAAGACCACACTCCTCAA
This sequence comes from uncultured Acidimicrobiaceae bacterium, assembly GCA_964387145.1. GTDB lineage: Bacteria > Actinomycetota > Acidimicrobiia > Spongiisociales > UBA5794 > JAMBLL01. The sequence goes on along the minus strand of CAYLVM010000051.1, from coordinate 14,010 downwards.
CCAGATCGGTGCCCTCGAACCACCCACGTCGGGAAGCCTGACCGTCAACGGAGCTGAGATCGCAGGGATGACGGACAAGGCGCGAACCGAGTACCGCAGGTCGACAGTCGGGTTCGTATTCCAGTTCTACAACCTCGTCCCGACCCTCACCGCACATGAGAACGTTGCGCTCATCGCTGAGATCACAGGAGGAGAACCCGACGAGCGATCCGAGGCGATCCTCGCCCGTGTTGGTCTCGAAGACCGATCGGGCAACTTCCCCGGCCAGCTGTCGGGAGGCGAGCAACAACGTGTGGCGATCGCTCGCGGGATCGTCAAAGACCCCCCTCTCCTGCTCTGTGACGAGCCGACGGGGGCACTCGACCTCGAGACGGGTAGACACATCCTGGACCTCCTCAGATCCACAGCAGCGGGAACAGAGAGAACCGTGTTTCTCGTGACACACAACTCAACCATCTCCGAGATGGCCGATCGCATCCTGCACCTTCGCGACGGTCGGATCGTCGGCGACACTTTGGTGGACGATCCGGTACCACCTGCGGAGCTGAACTGGTGAGCTATCTCTCGCGCAAGCGACGGCGGGACATCAGACGCCAGAAGTGGCAGTTCCTCGCAGTCGGGGTGACCGTCGCGATCGGCGTGATGATGTTCACAGCAACCTATGACTCGTACCGAAACCTCACCGTGAGCTACGAGCACACGTACCAGCGGCTCACGTTCGCAGACATGACGATCACCGGTGGATCCACCGGACTGGTCGACGCCGTTGCTGGGATCGAAGGGGTCGAAGCAGTGACCGTGCGCCACACCGCCGAGGTTCCGATCACCATCGGCACTACGACCCTTCGTGGGCGCCTGATCGGCATGCCCGTCCCCGATCAGCCGAAGATCAACAAGATCGACATCGAAAGCGGCCGGTATCTCACGGCGGGTACCGGTCCGGAAGCGGTCGCCGAAACCCACGTCGCCAACACCTTCAAGCTCTCTCCCGGCAGCACGTTGCAGATCGTGGCCGGACCCGGAATCGACGTCACCGTCGTGGGCACAGCTGCCTCCCCCGAGTACCTGTGGCCTGCAGCGAGCACGCAAGAGATCTTCGTCGACCCCAAACAGTTCGGTGTCTTCTTCGTCGACGATGCACTCCTCGCAAGCATCCCCCCGTCGGTTGCGGTCACCGAGACCCTCGTTCTCTACGCCGGCGGCGTCGACGTCGAATCCGTCGACGCCGCCGTTCGCTCGGCTGCCACCGACTCGGGGGCTACGAGCATCCTCACCCAGGCGGACCAGCCGTCGAACTCGGCTCTCCAACTCGATGTCAGCGGCTTCGAGCAGATGTCCATCGCCTTCCCGCTCCTGTTCCTGACGGCTGCAGGCATGGCGATGTATGTGCTGCTCACTCGCACCGTGTTCTCGCAGCGCGCCGTCATCGGGACGCTGCGAGCATCGGGGGTATCTGCTGCAGATCTCCTGCGCCACTATCTCAGTTTCGGCCTGTGGATCGGGACCGTCTCTGCCGTCGTCGGTGTTCTCCTCGGTTCAGTCGCAGGGGCACTGATGACATCTGCGTACACGAGCGCCCTCAGCATCCCAGACACGATCGTGAGTTTCCGACCGCTCACCATCGTCGTTGGAGTGCTGTTCGGGGTGGTCGCCGGAACGCTGTCTGCCACGTTGCCTGCACGCGGTGCATCTCGCATCGCTCCCGCCGAAGCGATGCGAGGCGAGTCGCCGCTCCTATCGGGAGGCAGGAGCCTGATCGAAAAGCTGATCCCTCCACTTTCGTCGCTCCCTGTGCGCACCAGAATGACACTGCGCGGCATCGGCCGAGCGAAACGCCGAAGCTTCTCGACGATACTCGGGGTGGTACTCGCGTTGATCCTCATCCTGGCGTCGGGACTGATGATCGACTCGATGATCAACGTGGTGAACCGGTGGTTCAACGTGATCTCGGTCCAGGATGCCAACGTCATCGCGTCGAGACCTATAGATGCAGCGCTTCTCACCGACATCACCGCCGTCGTCGGTGTCACGCGGGCTGAAAAGGTGTCGAACCTCGGGGCCTCCATCACCACAGACGGAGTGACGTTCGGTACCTCCCTCCAGGCGTTCGAGGCGACGACCGTCATGCACACGTGGACAAACCCTTCGGGGGAACTCCCCGCCTCAGGGTTCCTTGCAGGGGCGGGACTCGCCGACAAGCTGGGCGTCGCGCCCGGCGATCAGGTTCGTATCAACATCCCGACACTCGACACATCGATCACGCTCGAACTCGTCGAGTTCGTCGACGAGCCACTTGGCATCCCTCTCTACATCCGCTACGACGTCCTCGAGGGCGCACTCCGGGCCGCAGGCCTCACAGATCCCGAATCGCTCATGGCCGAGCCGTACGTCACGACGGCGATGACCACGTTCGAGCCCTCGATCAGCCGTGAGACCACGATCGCAGCGATCGAAGGGGTACCAGGGGTGCTGAACGTCCAGGATGCCAGGAGCCTGTACGACCTGCTTCAGGAGTTCCTGGCTCTCTTCTACCTGTTCGGAGGCTTCATGCTTGCCTTCGGTGCAGTCATCGCGTACTCACTCATGTTCAACACCGTATCGATGAACGTCTCGGAACGATCCAGCGAGTTCGCCGCGCTCAAGGCGAGTGGCATGTCGAACCGCACGATCGCATGGATGGTTGCAGGTGAGAACTTCCTCTTGACCGCGATCGGGATCGTTCCAGGTATCGCCCTCGGGACGTGGGTATCGGCGAAGTTCATCGAGTCCTTCAACAACGACGCGTTCACCTTTTCGCTCTCGGTCAACCCGCTCACCATCGTTGCGGCGAGCCTCTCGATGTTCGTCGTCGCATTCGTGTCATTGATACCCGGCATCCGGTCGGTGAAACGTCTCGACATCGGACGTGTGATCCGTGAGCGCGCCGCCTAGATCAACGCCGGCCGATCCTCGAGACCCTCCGGCGTTCCTTGCCGTTCAACCCGCCCCACACGCCGAACCGCTCCTTCGTCACGATCGCGTGGTCGAGACAATCCTCTCGGACGGGGCAGATGGCACAGATCGCGATCGCCGCTCGCTCCTCTGCCTTGGACTGGGGGAAGAAGGAGACATCGGGGGTATCGGTACACGCCGCGAACACTGCCCACGGACGCTCCTCGAGAACGGGAACCTCGAGCGCACCGAACCGGGTTCTGTCATTCATCGTTTCCATCGAGCTTGCCTCTTTCCTGGCTTGATGCCACTGAGACGCTGGCCACCGACGATTCGGTTCCCACCCCAGCGGAACCCGACCTGCAGGCGAACCCGAACAATCGCCCGTGCAGCACCTGGGATTCGGCGCTACCGTTGTAGCGAGTTGGTGAGACGGTCGCGGCTGCGTTGCAGCTGAGGAAAGTCCGGACTCCACAGGGCATGACGCTGGGTAACACCCAGGCGGGGCAACCCGATGGATAGTGCAACAGAGAGCAGACTGCCGATGGCCCGAGAGGGCACAGGCGATGGTGAAACGGTGGGGTAAGAGCCCACCAGCGCTCCGGGTAACCGGGGCGGCTAGGTAAACCCCGTCAGGAGCAAGACCGAGCAGGAACAGGGCTGCCCGTCCGCTACGTTCCGGGTGGGTCGCATGAGGCCGTGCGGTGACGCCGGTCCCAGATAGATGACCGTCCTCGACAGAATCCGGCTTACCGCCAACTCACTCGTGTTGATGGGGCCACCACCGGTGGCCCCATCAACGCGTTTGAAGGATCGTGGTCCGTCTCAGCTCTCCCCACCCTCGCCAGACGTCACGAGCTTGTAGACGGCCCAGCCGATGAAGGATCCAACCATGGGAGCAACCATGTACACCCACAGCGACGTCGACTCGCCCCCAACGAGCGCAGGACCGAGTGTCCGTGCCGGGTTGACCGAAGTGCCCATCAACTCGAGGAGGAAGGCATCCATGTCTGAGACGCCAAGGATGGCGTTCGGGATGGTGGCCGTGTGGAGGCAACGAAGGCCTTGGAGAAAGCGCTCAACAGCACAAGAGACGCCAGAACGGCCCCTGTGACCTGGGCGATGACGTACATGATGAACGAACTCGCATCGAGCCTGCGATCGATGAGCATCGCAAGGCTCACCGCCGGATTGAAGTGCCCACCGGAGACCTTGCCGTCACACCGCTCTGTATGAGGCCGATCGACCGACCGAACGTACCAACGAGATGTCTAGGATTGGTAGCGCCGGCCCCCGGCGGAGCGTTCAGCGACGACCGGCCCGACGGTTGGTACACGAGGTTGGAACGGTGCGAAGGCGGCACCTAACTGGCAGGAGATTCACGGGAACGAGCCCCCTGGGCTGAAGTCCGAAGCACATAAGGAGATCCACATGGCCTCTCGACGTCTCACGACAGAATCCGGCGCACCCGTCGCTGACAATCAGAACTCGCAGACTGCAGGACAACAGGGTCCCGTCCTGATTCAGGACCATCACCTGATCGAGAAACTCGCCCGATTCAATCGGGAACGCATCCCGGAGCGAATCGTTCACGCCCGCGGATCCGGCGCGTTCGGTTACTTCGAGGTCACCCACGACGTGAGCAAGTGGACAAGGGCCCGTTTCCTGTCCGATGTCGGAAAGAGGACCGATGTGCTCGTCCGGTTCTCGACCGTCGCAGGCGGCCGGGGTGCCCCGGAGGCCGTTCGCGACCCCAGAGGGTTCGCGATCAAGTTCTACACGGAGGACGGCAACTACGACCTCACGGGAAACAACACGCCGATCTTCTTCATCCACGATCCGCTGAAGTTCCCGGATTTCATCCACTCCCAGAAGCCGGACCCGCACACCAACAAGCAGGAGGCGGACAACGTCTGGGACTTCTTCAGCCTGTCCCCAGAAACGACTCACATGTTCACCTGGCTCTTCGGTGACCGCGGGATCCCATCCACGTACCGTCACATGAACGGCTACGGCTCACATACCTTCCAGTGGGTGAACGCCGAAGGTGAGGCGGTGTGGGTCAAGTACCACTTCAAGACGGATCAAGGTGTCGAATCCCTCACGAACGGCGAGGCAGCGACGCTCTCGGGTGAGAACCCCGAGTCGCACACCACGGACCTCATGACGGCGATCGACGGTGGAGACTTCCCGTCATGGACACTCAACGTGCAGATCATGCCGGTCGCAGAGGCGCGCTCGTACAAGATCAACCCGTTCGATGTCACCAAGGTGTGGCCGCACGCCGACTACCCGTTGATCGAGGTCGGGAAGCTCGTCTTGAACCGCAACCCGGAGAACTACTTCGCTGAAGTCGAGCAAGCCGGATTCGACCCTGCTCACTTCGTTCCCGGTATCGGCCCCTCCCCGGACAAGATGCTGCAAGGCAGGCTCTTCGCCTACGGTGATGCGCACCGCTACCGGCTCGGCATCAACCACACGCAACTGCCCGTGAACGCTCCGCATGCGACCACGACCGACAACTACGGCCGGGACGGGATGATGCGTTTCGACGACAACGGTGGGAGCGACAAGAACTACGAACCCAACAGCTTCGGTGGGCCGACCGAGTCGGGTGAGTCGCTCTATGCGGGCATCGAGGTCGACGGAGTGACCGGGAGCTACGACTGGGACAGCCACGAATCGGACGACTTCGAGCAGGCGGGTGCCCTGTACCGCCTGATGGACGACGCCGAGAAACAACGCCTGATCGAATCGATCGCCGGAAACCTCTCACAGGTTTCCAAGGACGAGATCATCGAGAGGTCTCTGGCCCACTTCACCAACGCTGACCCCGAGTACGGAAGCAGGTTGCGTTCAGCGATCGACATGCTGCGTTCCTGAGTCGTCTGCGTACGGCGTCCGGGGCACTCCCGGGCGCCGTACGTGCAACGCCACCCAACCAGAAGGAAGTCATGACACGTTTCGCATACTTCTGTGGCCATGAACAGTTCCAACCTGAGGTGCTCGTCCGTCACGCCGTGCTCGCTGAAGAGGCGGGCTTCGACATGGTCATGGTCTCGGAACACTTCCATCCGTGGGTGGACGACCTCGGTGCATCAGGGTTCGCCTTCTCGACGATCGCTGCGATGGCACAGGCGACGACGACGATCGGGTTCTCGACGTGGGTCACGACGCCCCTCTGGCGCTACCACCCTGCCGTCGTCGCTCAAGCAGCAGCGACGCTCGATCGGATCAGCGGAGGCCGGTTCTCTCTCGGTGTTGGGACAGGCGAGAATCTCAATGAGGGTCCACTCGGCTACGACTTCCCGAAGTACGCCGAACGGGCATCACGGATGAGTGAGGCGCTCGAGATCATGCGTCGTCTTCTCGATGGGGAGAAGCTCACTTTCGATGGGGAGTGGTACTCGACCGACCGGGCGAAGCTGTACAGCCCGCCGATCCATGTCCTGCCGATATACATGGCTGCGCTCGGCCCCAAATCTGCCGCTCTCGCCGGTCGCAAGGCAGAGGGTGTGATCACGAGCGTCAAGGACCCTGCGAACACGTTCGAGAAAGTGATCGACCCGGCCCGTCGGGCTGCTCGAGAGGCGGGACGAACCCCACCGATGATCCTCGCATCCCGCTGGAGTGTCCGTGCATCGAACGTCGACGATGCCTGGAAAGCGCTCGGCGCCTGGCGAGGGCTGCGGGCACCCGGACGTCTCGAGGCGGTCGATCCGATGGAACTGCGCATCCGCGCCGATCAGATGTCGCGAGACGAGATCCTCTCCATGTACAGCATCGTCGACGGTCCCGATGACTATCTCGATGTCTACACGCCGTTGATCACCGATGTGCACGCCGATGTCGTGACCATCCAGACCACCTCATGCGATCAGGAAGCGACGATCGCGATGATCGGTTCCGAGGTACTCCCCCGGCTCCGTGAACTCGGATAGCGATCAGCCATCGGACGGAACGCTTCCACGTTCCACGACGTCGATCACTGCGAGAGCGCTTCGCGCGAAGTCCTCACCGAACGATCCATCCGCCATCGCGGCCCAGAGGCTCGGAACCACGGTCTCTGCGTAGGCGGCGCGCACGATATCGGCGTTCTCCCCCTCGGGGAGGTTCTCGAACGTGCGAAGCAGCAGGTTCGCGAATCCGTCACCGAGCGAGGCGACCATGTCGACGACCCACGAACCATCGTCGAGCATCCGGGTGATCAAGACGGACTCGGTCGTTGGACCACTCGATATCGGAACACTCGCGAACTCGACGCCTTCGGACGTGAACTGTGTTGCTTGACCGACGGTGAGTGTCGACACAGGCCGCGACGCGAAGTCGCTGAAGCCTTCGGCGAACGAGCGCCAGTACCCCGTCTGCAACTCGAAGGGCACACCTTCGACGAGGTACAGCGCAGTTGTGTCGGCAGATAGTGAGTTCTCGATTCCAAGTATCAGGGCAAGCGAGTCCGGAAGAATCGACTTGGAGGCCGATGCCACGTCTCCATTGTCGATCGCCTCGAACCACGCGACGACGGCGCGTTCGGGTGTGTCGTGACCGGTGGGGGCTGCTTCCGAGGAGGAACATGCAGCGACGAACACGGATAGGACAACGGTGAGTGCGAGAATGCGAATCATTGGAGGGGAGAGTACCTTCCGGGACCCGTAACCGGCCTGCGCTGGTGCCCTTCTCTGGCCATACGAGCGACCGCCGACCTATCGTACGCGCCATGGAATTCTCCTGGCCGAAGGCTGCCGCGGTGGGGATCGTGGCGGGCTTCCTGTCGGGTCTCCTCGGGATCGGTGGTGGCGTGATCGTCGTTCCGGGACTGGTGCTCCTCCTCGGGCTCGACCAGTACTCGGCTGCGGCTACCTCTGTTGCGACCATCGTCCTGACTGCTGCTGCCGGGCTGGTCGCGTTCGGGGCCAACGGCTCAGTCGACTGGGGCACTGCGCTGATCGTGTTCATCGGGGCAGCGACGGGAGCATGGGCGGGGGCCCACTACATGAACAAGATCCCCGAGCACGTCCTTGCGGGCGTATTCACCTTGGTGATGGCGGTAGCGTCGGTCAGGATGTTCTTCTGATGCTCGGGATCATTGGACTCATCCTGCTTGGTGTGTTCGCCGGGTCTCTGGCAGCGACCCTCGGCGTGGGTGGTGGCATCATCTTCGTTCCGGCTCTCGTCGCCCTGTTCGCGTTCGATCAACTCGAAGCTCAAGGAACATCGCTTGCGATCATCGTCATGACCGCGGTCGTCGGGACCGTCATACACGCTCGGGCGGGACGGGTCGACTGGAAGGTCGTTGCCGTCGTCGGCTCGAGCGGCGTCATCGCCGCATTCGGTGCAGCGACGCTCGCTCAGTCCATGAACGAAGAGCTCCTTCGCAAGGTCTTTGCGATCGTCCTGGCACTTCTCGCGGTTCGGATGGGGTTGAGAACCTACGGACTGTGGAGATCCTCATCCGCTGTCGATAGCAGCTGACACGGTTCCGGTTCGCACAAGGGCTTTTCGCGCTTCACGGTCGGAGAGACCTGCTCGCCTCCACAGAACGACGAGGTAGCCGAGGCCGACAGCCTCGCCCACCCACATCACGGGGTTCCTCAGTACATCGATGACGAACCCGGCGAAGGTTGGACCACCGGTCGCTGTGAACTCCGAGCCGAGGAACGGCCACCACAGAGTGGCAGGCTCGTTCCACATCGCATCCAGGAGCAGGTGCATCATGACACCGACGGCAAGAAGCATCCAACGCTTGCGCGACGGACCTCGTCGCGTGAACACGAGAACGGCCACCATGGCAAGAGATGCCGCTGCAATGCCGTGGCTCCAGAGCCGAACCGTCTGAAAGGATGACCAGCCGATTGCTCCGATCGGTGTGTCGATCACATCGGGGAGGATGGCTCCGAACGCAAGGAAGCGAAGATCCATGTTCTGGTCGCGGAAGGCGTAGCGCACGAAAGCGATCGTCGCTCCAACATGCCAGAACAGCATCGATCACACAACGAGGATCGAACGGCAGTGGATGCAACGGGGCGGATCTTCCTTGGTCACTTTTGCTACCTCTGCGGCAGAAAGCTTGAGATGGCAGACGCCGCACACGCCGTCCACGAGGCGACCGACGACCTGGCCGCCCTGAGTGTCACGCAGGTGCTCGTACGTCTCGAGGAGGTACTCGTCAACGAGCGTGACGTCCACTTTCTTCCTCTCCTCCTTCAGCGCCAGTTCCTTGTCGATGACACGCCACCGGTCGGAGATGACCGCCCCGAGCCTCTCCTTCTCGGCTGTCGCCAGCTCGAGTCCCTGCGTCAACCGCTCGACATCCGCCTCCGATTTCTCCTTGTCCTCGATATGGCCGAGTACCTCGTCCTCCATCTTGGACACCTTGGCGTAGAGAAGTTCCACCTCCCTGCGCAGGTAGTCGGCATCTCTCGCCGACATGCCTCCCGCATAGAGGCGGTTCTGTTCCGAAGCTGCCTTCTCCGCTGTGAGCTCGAGCTCGCCGTTGGTTCGATTCAGGTTACGATCGACCTCCTTGAGGTCCTGCCTTGCGGTCTCGAGCTCGGCGGTCAACCGGGCAACCTCTTCATGGGCGTGCTTGTACTCGTCGAGTTCAGGTAACGAGCTTCGCGTGTCGAGGAGCTTGTCGATCTGAAGATCGATCTCCTGAAGGTCCAGGAGGTCGGCAAGGCTCTTCAACTGTTCCACGTCAGTCCTTCCATGGGTCGGGGTCTCCCCCGACCTGTGCTACGTCGTCGATCAATGTGTTGAGTGCAGCGTACAACGCCTCGACACCTGGCCGTTCGGTCGGAACGTGCCCCGCGTCGATGATCGCGAGTCCCCGGTCGAGCGCACGGCGCGCCTCGTGGTGCTTGACGTCCCCCGTGATGAGGACGTCGGCGACGTCGGCTGCGGCGTCGATGAACGATCCTCCCGATCCGGGGACGACGGCGACACGCTCGATCATCGACGCGGCATCTCCCACGATGCGGGTCGACGTGTCGAGTTGGTTCTCGACCGTCTCACGGTAGGCACCCAGCGTCACCGGCTCGACCGAGCCGACGCGTCCGATACACCGGCGAGGATCTCCCTCCTCGCATCCGAATCCGACCATCCCGATCACACCGGCCACCCGCCCGAGGGATTCTGCTGTACCTCCCGGTGCAGCATCGAACGCTGTGTGTACCACGACGACGGACACCCGCCCTCGAGCCAGGGCGAGTGCCCTGCCCTCGGGTGTCGGACCGGCAACGAATGTCGTTGTCGGCACGAACAGGACGGGGTGATAGGAGATGAGGGTGGTGATCCCTGCGTCGAGCACGTCGTGCACGACGCGGGAAGTGACCTCGTGGCAGACACCGGCCTTCGTCACGCGGTCGTACGGGGACCCCACCTGGAGCCCCACCCGATCCCAATCGGCCGCCCGGGACAGGTCGATCAGTTCGTCGAGAGTTTCGAGGAGATCGGAAACAAGCATCATGCGCGATGCTACTCACTCATCGGAGCGTCTTGGAAACCTGGACGAGTCCGCCGTCGAGGACCGCATTGCCGTAGCCGAGGGAAGCCAGGACGGTGGCGATCGGCCTGTTGTCCGGCTGGTACACAGCATGGAACTCACGAACGCCCGCTGCGATACCAGGAGGTTCGAGGAGTCGGAGCAACGTCGACGCAACACCTCGCCTGCGCCATGTCGGATCGACGACGACCGCTACCTCCGCACCGGAGGAGCCTTGCGAACCCTCGTATCGTGAGAGGGCAACGCTGTTGCCAGATTCGTCCATGGAAAGAAGGGCGAGTCGCCATCGATAGTCGACCTCGACAAGGTACCGAACCTGTCGGGGCTGGTCGGGAGGCGCAGCCGAGAAGAACCGCCTGCGGATTGACTCTCCATCACCGAACTCCATGGCATTGAGGACCCTGGCATCATCGTCGGGAACGATGGGCCGAACGAAGATCGTCGACCCGCCGTCGAGGGTCACCCACGTCTCGAGTTCCGTGGGATATCCGCGCGGAATCGTGTCCGGGTACATCGGAGATAAGGATCGATCGGGTGGCACAGCCATACCGCAACGCTACCCGGAAGGAGACCCGTGGCCGCCTATTCCGAAATCCGTGACATACTCCGAGGGAGCACGGTTCGCGCCGTGACACGATCGAGGAGGCACCGTGGACGACATCATCGAGATCGCGACATTCGGAACTGCGTTCGAGGCGAGGGCCGTTAAGGCGCATCTGGCCTCTGAGGGAATCCGCGCATCGGTCCTCACCGACAACGCCGGAGGGGCGATCCCTTCGATGTCACTGCTCGAAGGAGGTGTCCGTCTCGTTGTCGCCGCTTCGGACGTCGAACGTGCACGCAGCGTGCTCGAGGAACGGTTCAGCACCGACGACACCGAGAACGAGGGTGACGAGGGTGACGAGGGTGCTGAGGTGGTTGACGAAACGACGGAGTGGGATCGGCCTTAGGCGTTCCCGACGCTCGTTCCGATGTCGTTGAACTCGTTGCGTAACGCGTTGCCGAAGAACCCCACCGCAACGACGAGTGCGATCGCGATCAAAGAGACCAAGAGCGCATACTCGACCATGCTTGCACCGGACTCTTTTCGAACGCATCGCCGCACCATGGATGTGAAGTGAACATGCAGTGTGGTTATGTGACGGGCCATGGAGGCATTGTACGTTCGGACTAGTCCTCCCCCAATGGGTCCTCCGACCCATTTCACCCACTGCCAGCAGTTGTACCACCACTTGTCGCGACTTTTGGATCGACTGCCGTCGTCCTCGAGGATCAGTGGATAGCGAGTAGCCGGTGAGTTGACAGTCCACAGATCACCGTTCACAGTCGGAAACCCCGACTGTTTCTGGGTGCCGGTGAGTCGTCGGTAGACGACAAACGGAGAACGGATGTTCCCTCTCCGCGCATCCTCCTCGTAGCGACCCCAGCACCGTTCGGGCGAGGCTCGGTGTGTCGCTGATTCCACGGCGAAGAGCCCCTGTACGCTGGTGCCCTCGACGTTGAAGGGCGACCAGATGCACGATCACGAGCGGTTCACGATGGCGACCGAGGCGATCCACGCCGGAGAGATACACGACGCGTCCGGTGCCCATGTGGCCCCGATCTACCAGACCTCGACGTTCACGTTCGACGACATGTCTGGGGTAGAGGCCATGGGGATGGGCGAATCCGACGCGTACATCTACTCACGGGGCGCCAACCCGTCGCGCAGAGCGCTGGCAGCCAAGATCGCAGCTTTGGAGGGGTGGGACGACCGGGAAGGAGCCTCCACCACCTCCGCAGAGATATTCAGTTCCGGCATGGCCGCCATCACCGCAGCCCTCATGGCCATCGCCAAGGCCGGCGACCACATCATCGCCCAGCAGACACTCTACGGCTCGGCGGACCACCTCATCTCGGATGTGCTCCCAGCGTACGGGATCACGACATCCCGGGTCCCTGGTCTCGAACCTTCCGCGCTCGAGTTGGCCCTCGAAAGCAGGCCCGACACGAAGGTGGTGTACCTCGAGACGCCGGCAAACCCGACGATGGCGATCATCGACATCGCCCGCACCGCCGAGATTGCACACCGCCACGGTGCGCGTGTCGTCGTCGACAACACGTTCGCTACCCCTATCGTGCAACGCCCCCTCGCGCTAGGTGCCGACGTTGTGGTGCACAGCACCACGAAGTACATCAACGGTCACGGCACAGTCATCGGTGGAGCGGTCGTGACGAACGACACGGTGTTGATGGAGGAGGGCATCGGCTCGCTGATCAAGTTCACGGGCGGCGTTCCCAGTGCGTTCGACTGCTGGCTGACGAATCTCGGTCTCAAGACGTTGCCTCTTCGCATGAAGCAGCATGTCACGAACGCGATGTCGGTTGCCGGGTTCCTTCACACCCATCCGGCAGTCACCGCAACACACTATCCGGGCCTCACTTCACATCCCGGCCACGAGATCGCCGCACGACAGATGGATGGGTTCGGTGCAATGCTTGCGTTCGACCTCGGGAGTTACGAAGCGGCGGTGCGGTTCCTCGACCACGTCCGGCTCTGCACGCTCGCTGTGAGCCTTGGCAACATCGACACGCTCGTCGAGCATCCTGCCTCGATGACACATCGTGTCGTCGATCCCCAGGACAGGGTCGCAGCGGGGATCACCGACGGGCTCGTGCGGATGTCGGTCGGACTCGAAGCGGCCGAGGACATCCTCGCCGATGTCGCCCAAGCGCTCGATCGGTAGCCACACACTGCTTCGCCGATACTCGGCTCTACGAGATGATCCCTTGCGTCGGCTTCGCTCTCCTGGCAGCCCGCAAGAGCAGCAACGCGACGATGAACGGGATCACCGTGAGGACGAGGCCGCCACCCAGAACGGATGCCGCCTCATCTGGACTCCCTGCGGCACCGATGATCAGCAGCACCCACAACCCTGCGAGGGCGAGGAGGATGAACAGGCCGAACGCCCTCAGGACCGGCTTGCCCGACGCGTTCTCTCCGGTTCCGCCGAAGCCCGTTGGAGGAGCTGTTGCAGGTACAGGCTGCATGGATGTCACCGGTACCGGCGTGCGCGGTGCGCTCGGCATCCGTCTCGCTCGTTCCGACACCATGGGTTCGTCGGGGCGCGACATCATCCCTCCCATGGAGGTGGATGGGTCCATCATGGCGTCGGGGTCCATCGTCTCGGCCATGGCTTTGGCTATCGCATCGGTGTTCATGGTCTCGGCAACCATCTTCTCGATGTCCTCGGCGCGGCTGACGACCGTGTACGTCCGCGAGTAGACCGTGGGTGCGAAGTCCCTCTTCGCCCTCTTGATCAGTTCGTCGCTCGTTGGGGTGTCACGCATCTTGCCTCCAGTGTAGGCACACAGACCTGGAGCGAGGACGGGTTCGCTGTCCCCCCCTTCAGCGGGGACGGCAGAGCGACGCAGGAGCGATGCAGGGGGGAGGGCGAGCCTGCGAGCACGAAGTGGAACCAACCTGTGCGTGGGATCGTGCCGTACCGGGCTCGCAGGCTCACGGTCCCCCCTCGCTCGCAGACTCGCTTGTCCCCCCTGAACCTCAATCCGCGATCTGGGTGTCGGCGATTGTC
>CAYLVM010000050.1:0-16060 GCA_964387145.1 uncultured Acidimicrobiaceae bacterium | reverse complement strand
TCCGGGCGTTGATGGGTGGCCTCCCTGTCGGGTCGCTGATCCTCCAGTCGTTCTTATGGATCGCGGCAATCCTCGCCGTGTTCTTCCCTCTCGGCGTGTGGCTGTACCGCAGAGCCGTCAGCACCTGATCCTCGCCGGATCTTCCGAAGATGCAGGCTTCCATGTGTACCGGTCGACGAGGATCACGTTGCCATCTGGCTCCGTGACCATGAAAGGCGTAGGCCCCGTCACAGACTCACCGGTGACGTGCTCGACGGTCTCGATTCATGCGCCGGTGAGTTGCCTGGTGCCTCGCGTACGACGTCACAGCGCAGCACCGATCCGCAGCGTATGCTCATCCGGGTGATCGACCTGACCGACCGCGATGCCGCCTTCCTCGCAGGTGAGTTCGGTCCCGGGGCACAGTTCGCAATGCAGATCGTCGTACATGCTGCACGCACGCTTGGAGCAGTCAAGCTGCTCGACATCGTTGGCGCACACATCGACTCCTGCATCTTCAACGGCGTTGCAGGCCTCGACTTCGCCGAACGGCTCCGAGACGGCGGGGCGAAGGTCTGTGTCCCGACAACCCTCAACGTCGCGTCCCTCGATCTTCTGCACCCCGAACTCAACCTCGGTGACGACGAGTCGCTCGTGCTCGGGCGCCGTCTCGTCCAGACATACATCGACATGGGCGGGAGCCCGACGTTCACCTGTGCCCCGTACCAGCTCACACAGCGACCGAGGCTCGGCGACCAGATCGCCTGGGCAGAGTCCAACGCCATCGTCTTCGCCAACTCCGTGCTCGGTGCCCGGACGAACAGATACGGGGACTTCATCGATATCTCGTGCGCCATCACAGGTCGGGCACCTGCTGCAGGGCTCCACCTCGACGACGGTCGCAAAGGCACCATGGTGTTCCGCCTCGTCGACCTTCCCACCTCGCTCATGACCCAGGATGTGTTCTACGCCGTACTCGGCCATCTCATCGGACTTCGCTGTGGGAACGCTGTGCCCATCGTCGAGGGGCTCCATGGCGATACGACGGAGGATCAGCTCAAAGCGTTGGGCGCTGCAGCCGCCTCATCGGGATCCGTTGCTCTCTTCCACGCTCTCGGCGTGACACCCGAGGCTGCCACCCTCGAAGCCGCCACGGGAGGGGGAGACGTCGAGGTCATCGACGTCACGTCACGCGATCTCACCACGGCCAGGGATCAGCTCACGACCCGCACCGACCTGCCGCTACGAGCCGTCGCTCTCGGAACCCCGCATCTCTCCATCGACGGCTTCGAACACCTGGTTCGGCTTCTCGATGGAATCCGCATCCATAGTGACGTCGAGTTCTACGTCAGTACAGGACGCGACACGCTCACAGAGGTCGAACGCCGGGGATGGATCGACACACTCGAGAGAGCCGGTGTCACCATCGTTACCGACACCTGCACCTACGTCACACCGATCATCAAGCGTATCGACGGTGTCGTGATGACGGACTCGGCGAAGTGGGCCTGGTACGCACCTGGCAACATCGGTGTCGACGTCGCCTTCGGCTCGATGGAGGAGTGCGTGCGCTCGGCAGATGCCGGACGCATCGTGCGTGACCCTGAGCTCTGGCGCGATGTCTGACGCCGTGGCTCTCGTCTCGGGGGAGGCGTGCGGATCCTTGTTCGTCCTCGACGAGCCGTTGAGCTTCTGGGGAGGCCTCGACCCGACAACCGGCACCATCATCGATGAACGCCACCCACAGCTCGGAGAGAACATCTCGGGAACGGTCCTTGCGATGGCGTACGGTAGGGGCTCATCGTCTTCGACGGGTGTCCTTGCAGAGGCCATCCGCCTCGGCACGGCTCCCGTTGGGATCGTGATGGCCGAGCCGGATTTGATCGTTGCGCTCGGTGCCATGGTCGCCAACGAAATGTACGGCACGTCCTGTCCGGTGATCGTCGTGGGCACCTCCGTCTTCGAGATCCTCACAACGGGGACGCGCATCGAGATCACCGATGGAGGTACCCGCGTCGGAACCATCAGCGATGACATGCCTTCGAGTCTCTGACTCCCATCAGGAAGCTTCGAGCATCCCCCTCAGGTGAGCGAGGAACTCGGCAGCCGGTGCCCCATCGACGAACGCATGGTCGAAGGTGAGGCTCAGAGTCATCTCGCGACGTGCCACGACGGCGCCGGACGCATCGAACCCGGGAACGGTTCGGATAGCTCCAACACCCAGAATCGCGATCTGCGGGAGATTGATGATCGGCGTGAAGGCCTCGATGCCGAACGATCCGAGGTTCGTGACCGTAAACGTGGCCCCCCGATAGTCCTCCATCGAAAGTGTTCTCGACCTTGCCCGCTCCGCAAGCGACTCGACGTCCACAGCGATCTCGTCCAGCGACCGGTCGGCAGGGGCACGCACGACCGGTGCAACCAGGCCTTCATCCGTCTGGATCGCCAGAGCAATATCGGGTGATCCTCCGGGAACGAAGCGGTCCCCGTCACGCACCCCGTTGATCCGGGGATGATCGATCAGCGCTAGGGCAACAGCCTTGAGGATCCTCGGTGTGACCCTATCGGGGAGAGACCCGGTGACGTCGACGGTCGTCGTCAGCGTCACCGGCGCCGTGGAACGTGCACTCTCGAGCATGTTGCGAGCGATCACCCCGCGCAGACCCTCCAACTCATCGCCGCTAGACACCGATCCGACAGCTTCCGCGACGTCGGCTTCCGTGATCCTGCCGTCGGGGCCCGACCCGTGCACCGTCGTGAGGTCGACACCGAGCTCCCGCGCGACACGCTTGGCAGCGGGGGACGCGACGACCCGCACCGGCTCGTCGCGTCGCTGTTCGGATGACCCGGCATCCGACGTATCCGTCGGAGCGGAGACGCCGTCGCTCACCTCGTGTACCTCGCAGATCGGAGCACCCTGCGGGACGGGTTCGTTGAGCTCTACGAGACCGCGCACAACTCCAGCCACCGGTGCCTCGACGTCGGCCGCCACCTTCTCGACCTGGATGGTGGCGATCAGTTGATCTGCGTCGACATGATCACCGTCGTCCACCAGCCAGGCAGTCACGATTCCCTCTTCGTCCTCGTCCTCTCCGATCGGAGGCATCAGCACGCTGGTTGGCATCATCTGCTCAGTTCGCCACGAGCGCCTTCGCCCCGGCCACGATGTCATCGACTCCCGGGAGCACGAACTGCTCGAGGACCCTCGAGTACGGGATGGGGACGTCCGGAAGGGCGA
Organism: uncultured Acidimicrobiaceae bacterium; assembly: GCA_964387145.1. Classification (GTDB taxonomy): domain Bacteria; phylum Actinomycetota; class Acidimicrobiia; order Spongiisociales; family UBA5794; genus JAMBLL01. The sequence goes on along the minus strand of CAYLVM010000050.1, from coordinate 12,843 downwards.
TCCGGGCGGGCGGTGCATCGAGGTAGTCGAACGCTCCCTCGATCGCCGTCGTGATGACCTCACCCGTCATGCCATAACTCTGATAGTCCTCGTCGACGACCAAGAGACGCTTGGTCTTGCGAACCGACTCGATGATCGCCTCACGGTCGAGCGGAACGAGGCTCCTCAGATCGAGGATCTCGGCGGAGACGCCGTCCTCCGCGAGTATCTCGGCAGCATCGAGGGCACGATGCACCGACAGGCCGACCGTCACGATCGTGACGTCGCTTCCCTCGCGGGTAACCGACGCCTTCCCGATCGGGACCGTGTAGGCCTCCTCGGGTACCGGGCCCGTCGCTCTCGGGTTGGGTGTCATCCACCCGAGTCCGAGCACTCCTTTGTGGAAGATGTACAGGACGGGGCTGTCATCGCGGATCGCTGAGATCATCAGGCCCTTTGCGTCGTATGGGTTCGACGGGACTACGACCTTCATCCCCGGAAGGTGGGCGAACGTCCCCCAGAGGGTCTGGGAGTGCTGGCCGGCATCGGAGTACCCGCCACCCGCTGCCGTCATCAGCACCATCGGTACCTTGACGTTGCCGCCGGAGAAGTAGTGGACCTTCGCCATGTTGTTGTAGATCTGGTCCATGCAGACCCCGAAGAAGTCCACGAACATGAGCTCGGTGACGGGCCGCATCCCGGCGATCGCGGCGCCGACGGATGCTCCGATGAACCCGGTCTCGGAGATCGGTGTGTCCATGATCCGATCCGAGCCGAACCTGTCGAGGAGACCCTCGGTGGCTCCGAAGATTCCGCCGTACACACCGACGTCCTCTCCCATGACGAAGACGGAGTCATCGCGCTCCATCTCCTGGCCGATGGCTTCAGCGATGGCCTTCTGCGTCGTGAGCTTGCGGTCTGTTGCGATAGTTGTCATCGGCGCCTCCTATGCGAAGACATGGAGGAGTGCGTCCTCCGGGTTGGGCTCGGGACTCGTTCGGGCGAAGTCGATCGCTTCGTCGACCAGTTGCTGCATCTCGACCCGGACCGCCTCCTGCTCCTCGGTGGTCATGACACCTTCGTCGATGAGGCGAGCGCCGTACACAGCGAGAGCATCCCTTTCAGCCATGGCCTCCTTGTACTCGTCCGAGCGATAGGCATCGGCATCACCTTCGAAGTGACCCCAGAGCCTGTCGGTCCTGATCTCGACGAGACTCGGACCCTCCCCGGCCCGTGCGCGACGCATGGCCTCACCGACGACTTCATAGACGGCCACCGGATCGTTCTCGGGTACGAGGACGCCCGGCATCCCGTAGGCGCTCGCCCGGTCGCTGTTGTCGGCGATCGCCGTTGCAGTCGACTTGGGCACGGAGATGGCGTAGCCGTTGTCCTCACAGATGAACACGACGGGGAGATGCCACAACGAGGCGAGGTTCAGTGACTCGTGGAACGCGCCCTGGTTGGCTGCACCCTCGCCGAAGAAGGAGAGAGCGACGTTCGCCTTGCCCTGCTTCTTGAAGGCGAGCGCGGCACCTACCGCTACAGGCATTCCCTCACCGATGATTCCGGAACATCCGAAGTTTGGTTCGGATGAGAAGAGGTGCATGTGGCCACCCTTGCCGTGTCCGAGACCGGTGTCCTTTCCGAATATCTCGGCAGCCATCGCTTTCAGATCCACGCCCTGAGCGATCGCAACGTGGTGCGGGCGGTGGGTGGCCGTGATCGCATCTCCCGGTTCGAGATGCGGCATCATCCCGACCGCGACCGGCTCCTGGCCGGCAGCGAGGTGCATCTCCCCCGGGACGGGCCCGGCAGCGATGTCGAAGGCCGGCAACTTGTCTTCGTAGTAGGCAGCGCGTATCTGCTCCTCGAAGTAGCGAATCTTGACCATGGCCCCGTACATATCGATCAGAGCTCGGTTCGGAATCTCCATGCCTGTCCTCCTTGATTCGGGACGCACCGAACATGGAAGAGCTGGAACTCTCCCAGAGATCCTGGCGTCAGCCTCGATCCATCCTACCCACGCGACATCGAGGTGGTCCTGGTGGAATCGTTTGCGTTAGAGAGACTTTTGGCAACCTTCGATGTGCTGGCGTCGATACTCCATCGCCCGGTGCACAGAGAGGAGTTTCGGGCCGGGCACGACCTCCACCGTGCACCTCCCTGCACTGACGAGCCGCCGTTCACCATCGAGAGCAACGACACGCGAGGCTGGATCCAGATCGACCGTTTCACCCGGTTCGATGATCTCGTGGTGGACCACACCGACGTCGGCAACCAGGCCGGGGCCGAGCAACGCCCGCACCGTCGGTCCATCTCCAAAGCGGATGTAGCGTGCCGATCCCGCCGGCAGATCTCCCAGTGCCGCGGCAACCGCCGCTATGCCCACCGCTGTCGGGCGGACGTTCGTGACGATCGCCTCGACCAGATCGCTGCCATCCCAGAGTGCGCCCGAACCTACCCACCGTGTCCGTACCCCGACGACGTCGACGACCGCGATACTCGAACGATCATGACCCGTGTCGACCGAGAGTGCCGAACATTGGTCGAGAACCCTCTCCGCCATGTCATCGACGGTGGCGAGAGCTGTGGCGAACCCGATGACCGTGGGCTCATCAACGATGGAGATCGCGTTGTTGGTACCCGCAGCCACGGGCACGAGGACCGACTCCGGCCATCCCTCGACCACCGAACGGATCGTGCCATCGCCACCAACCACGACGATGAGCGCGGCGCCGAGATCTCTCAACTGTTCGGCGGCGCGACGTGAGTCGGCTTCGGTCGATGCTGCCTTCATCGGGAGGAACTCGACTTCGGGCATCCTGCCACGAGTGAGCCGTACAGCTCGCTCGACCAACCCACCAGAGTCCGGCAGTGCCACGACTCGCACCATCGGACCCGCCGTCATCCCAACGAGAAGCCGTGCGATGAGGTTCGCCTTCTCCTCGACATCGACGACTCTCGCAAGGCCGACGAGTCGACGCACGTCCTTGGACGCCAGCGGGTTGGCGATCAGTCCGATCACGGGAATGTTCGAGGCACTCACCAAAGGGAATCTAGAGGAGCATCGCGCAAGGTGCGGGAGTATGGCCTCACGGAAGGGCAACTCCACCGGACCGGAAACGACCGGGTCGATACGATGTGCTCCAGAGAAACTTCCCGAACGCGTGCAACAGAAGCGGGGTTTGAACCGTGTCTAGGGGTGGGATGGATGAAACGATCTACAGGGAGCTCAAAGGTGACCTGATTCGTTACGCAACCGTCCTGGTTGGACCGTCGGATGCGGAGGATGTCTTGTCAACGGTGATCGCACGGGTGTACAAGTCCCGACGGGTGCTCTCGGATCTCGAGTCGCCCCGCCCGTACCTGATGAAATCGGTGTTCAACGAGGCGATGGACCGCAGGCGGCACAAGCGGATGTTGCCGCTCATCGATCAGGCCATCGAACCCGCCGATGCCCGACCGGACGTCTTCGATGCGGTTCTCGGACTCCCGATCCAGCAACGGGCCGCGATCTACCTGTCCTACTGGGTGGGGATGACGAGCGGCGAGGCTGCACGGCACATGGGGTGCAGGCCCGCCACGGTTCGCCGGTACCTCCACCTCGCCAAGAGGAAACTCGAGGGGACCCTCGATGCATGAGCGCGACCTGATCCGGGAAGTCCGGACGGCACTCGATGATCTCGTCGGCAACGCCCCGACAGCCCCGAGCCTCACCTCGATCACCGCCGGGTACGCACCGCTACGCCACGTCGACGCACCGGCTGGACGGTGGCGTCCGGTAGCGATCCTCCTGGCTGCTGCAGCCGTCACGCTCTTCGTGGTCGGCATCGCTTCGTGGATCGGATCGAACGTCGGCGACTCAGATGGGGTGGCAGGCCCGGGTATCACGACCTCAACGAGCGAAGCGCCGATCGAGGGGATCTGGGTACTGACCTCCTACACCTTCGAGAGTCCGACGCAGACCGTTGATGTGGTCACCCTCGCTGCACAGGGCCAGGTTCCTGCCTGGATCGAGATCACCGGTGACGGCGTGCTGGGCTACACAGGCTGCAACAGGATCGAACGAACGCCCCGTCCCGTGCTTGAAGGTAACCGTCTTATCTTCGGGGAGATCATCGTGCAAGCCGGTGGGTGTATGGGTGAGACATCCGAACCTGCTCTTCTCGATGCCCTCTGGTCGGGGTCCGACGGTGTCGAACTGACACTCGCCGGCACCACCATGACATGGTCGACGGACACGGTCGTGCTCACTTTCACGCGACGCGAGCAGCGGCCGACAGCTGTTCCCGGCACCTGGGACTCGAGTATCGGACGTCTCGACTGCTCCCCCGGCGTCTATCTCACGCGCATGATCCCGGTCACCGGGCAACCTCCCGATGACCTTCTCAACGCTTTGATGGCGGTCCCCGGTGTCACCACCGTCTGGGAAGGCGATCCGTTCTGGTGGGGCCTCGATGGCGGGATCATCGCTGGCGGCACCTACGTTGACACGGATCCACGGGTGATCCAACTCGTCGTGTGCGCCGAGTCCTTCGATGTGCGTCCTGATGCGGACCTCGCAGGACAGACGCTCACCTGGGTGAACCAACTCGGACTCGTACAGACCTCCCCGCTCGTGTGGAGCGAGCGTTTCATCGAACTGTGCTCTGTCGACGACGCCGACCTCGCCACCCTCGCCAAGCGGTATGTCGCCGAGGACGCAGCCACATCGGTACGCGACGATGGGAGCCTGCCGACGGTCGGGCAGACTGCACAAACGCTCGAGATGATCCAGCGAGGTACGTGTGCCACCGACAGGTCTCCAACAACAACAACCACGGTCATCACATCGACGGACTCGTCTGGCATCGGTGATCAGCCCGAGATCACCGACGACATGGTCAGTCCGTCATGGGTGACCGTCGACGACGAGGATTCGGGTGCCATCATCCAGTCGGTTCTCGACGGCGAAGAGCGGCCGACGCTCTCCGACACCATCGTGCAGACGGTGATCGAGAACCTGCCGTCCAATGGCTGGGTTCCCTACCTGTATCGAGCGTCGATAGCCGGCGACACTCCGATCAGCGAAACCGTCGATGTGTACCTGGGCAACACCGATGCCCTCTCCGTAACGTGGTACTACCGCTGGGACGACACACCCGGGTGTGACATCTGCGAGGCCAACTCTGTCCCGTGGGACAACGGTTGGATGGTCTGGACCGACGCGGACCCGGCACGGGGGATCATCCGGTACCACGCCTTCCACCCCGATTTCCCGATGAACGCGACGATCGTGTTCTTCCCGGATCCCATCGAGTGGCCCGAAGCGACCGCCGAGGACAAGCCCGTGTTGCGGACACAGCCCGGCGAAGCCGCGGCCGTTGCCACCTCGATCCTGGACTCGCTCGCCAACACGATCCCGATGCCAGACCGAGCGGCACCGTAGAGACTCGACGCGCCCTCACCCCCCCCTCTCAGGTGTCTGGCGCTGATATGGCTCGTATACGAGCTGTATCAGCGCTAGACGCCTATCGCGGCATCGAAGTCGAACCACACGGAGGTCTCGCTCACCGATACATCCCAGAGGGTCTTGATCTGCCTGTCGAGTCCGGGTCGCCTCACGAGGGGACGTCGTACCGGTGCGCCTCTACCGATGAAGCGCGGGCCGAACAGCTCTCCGCCGAGCACCTCAGGATCGGTCGCCGCCCTCAGCTGTGGCAGCGCACCTTCGGTAGCCTCAGATCCGGTCTTGCTCACAAACCATTCAGAGATCGCCCCGGACCTACCCGCTCCCCCCTCCTCTGCGGTGTGTGCCTGAAGGTTCGTGCGCGACACCCCGGGGTGGGCTGCGTTGCTCTTCGCCCCGACACCGTGTTTCTCGAACTCTCGCTGCAGGCCGAGTGCGAAGTGGTAGTTCGCGAGCTTGGACTGGCCGTACGCCCGCCACGGATCGTACCTACCGTCGAGGTGCGGGTTGTCTGGATCGACGGGCTTCCCGATCAGCCGAGCAATGCTCGTCACCGAGACGACGCGGCCATCGTCGGCGGCAAGGATTCCGGGAAGGAGCTTGGCGGTGAGCACCCAGTGCCCGAGATGGTTGACACCGAACTGCATCTCGAACCCGTCCTGGGTCCGCTGCTCGGGGAGCGCCATCAGCCCGGCGTTGTTGATCAAGATGTCGATCGTGGGATGCGTCGCGAGGATCGAAGCTGCAGCCGACTTGACCGAGGCGATCGACGCGAGATCGAGTTGAGCCACCTCGAGTGACGCCGCCGGGTCATCTGCCTGTATCGCATCCCGAGCGGCCGTCCCCCGCTCCACATTGCGCGTGGCCATGACCACATGGGCACCGGCACGGGCAAGCGCCCTCGTACTTGCGAACCCGAGACCGCTGTTCGCTCCGGTGATCACGGCGACCCTTCCCGTCAGGTCGGGTATCTGGGATGTGGACCAGGCCATTGTGTGCCACCTATCTGTCGACGTATGAGCGCTCACTCACTATGAGCAGCCCCTCGTTGATAGTCAACGGCGTCTCGCACACAGACGCCACCGCACATCGGTCACCGGATGTCCGGCAACTCAGCGCTTGCCTTTGTGGGTGAGGATGTCGATGGCGATGATGAGGCCGAAGAGGATCCTCGGCGCCTTGCCTTCAGCGATCAGGACGTCGTAGGTGTCTGCCTTCACGAGGCCGGGTTCCATCGTGACCTGTGCGGCCGGATCGCCGTTGATCGTGATCGTGTACCGGGTGCTCCAGACGTTGCCGACGACTTCGAACTTCGCAGGCAACGGTGTGTCGATGACGAACCGGTCCTTGAGGCCGACCCTGCGCTCGCCGATGCCGAGCAGCGTCTTTCCGTTGCTCTCGACATCGACGTGGGGACGGACGCCGGGCCGCTGGCGGATCTGGAGCACCGGTGTCCCCTGCTCGTCGCACAGATCGATCTTGTCCATGACTCGCAGACCGTTGCCGTGCGCCGACATGATCTTGGCTCCGGTGGCGTCGAACACCTCGAAGTTCTGGTGAATCGTAAAGAGCTGCTGACGGACCGTGAACCGTGTCCCTTGGGGCTCTGTTCCCATCTTGTGCTCCTCCGAACCGCGATTCAGCGGACACGGCGATGTTCGATCGTCCGAAACGACGAGGGTCGCCGACCGTCCATCCCCTCAATGCCGCGCATGGTATCAACGTCGGCGCTCATCCTGAGCGCTACCAGGATCCCCCGTCGCGGCTGCGGCGAATCCGCCCCGCCATCAACCAACCATCGAGGGGCCATGGGACGGATCAGACCCAGCACAGCGCAAAGCGGAACCGAACGCGCACACAGCAGCGTCAGAGTGTCACAATCGGTGAGTTGCCTACGAGTAGGAGTGGTGGACAGGTGGAACGCGGAGAAGCTGTTCTGTATCGCTCGGCTCACCGGCCATGAGTTGGTGGCTCCGTCGAGCGACATGGCAGAAGGCCGTCATCGGTGTCGGTGTGCTCCTCATCGCGCTCAACACCGCGGTCGCGCTGTTCGCCAACGCGTCCACCGACCACACGGACTCCGTTGCTTCGCCGTCACCCCCTCAGGTCACCTCGACCTCGACCACGATCACGATCACGAAGCCTTCTACCTCGACAGCTGCTGCCGAAACGACCACAACACACACCACCACAACAAGCACGACTACAGCAACGACGTCGAGCACCCTTGCCCTCCCACCGGGAACCGACCGCGTCACCCTTGATTCAGTGACCGACGGGGACACCGTTCGGGTCGCCTTCATGAACGGCGCCGTCGAGAAAGTTCGCCTGATTGGCATCAACACACCTGAAACGGGCGAGTGTCTCGCTGCTGAGGCGACCGAGGCGCTCACAACGCTGCTCACCGGACAGGAGTTCACGATGGCCACGGACGTGAGCAACCGGGACCGGTACGACCGGCTCCTGAGATATCTCTGGCTCGATGACGGCACGCTCGTCAACGAGTCGCTGGTAGCAGACGGGTTCGCACTCGCCCGCGACTACCCACCCGACAGCCAGTATGTGGACCGGTTCGCCGCCGCACAACAACGGGCGGAAGCAGCGACTATCGGGCTCTGGGCATCCGATGCGTGCGGCCCCCCGGCCGGTAGCGGCCTCCAGATCATCTCCATCGAGTTCGATGCTCCCGGCGATGACCGTGAGAATCTCAACGGTGAGTGGGTCGAGATCGCGAACACCGGGGCCACTGCCGAGTCGATGACCTCGTGGGTGCTCAAGGACGAATCAGCCAGCCACAGGTACACGTTCCCTGCCGGGTTCGTGCTCGACCCCGGCTCCACGGTCACGGTGCACACCGGATGCGGGGCCGATACAGCCACGACGTTGTACTGGTGCAACGACAAGGGCGCTGTCTGGAACAACAGCGGCGACACGGCGTTCCTGCTCGACCCCACCGGAAACCTCGTCGATAAACGTTCGTACTGACCGGAACTTCTGACCGACGTCGTGATCTGATCTGAGGGTCACCACCATCGAGCGTACCCTTGGGGTGTCCAGGAACCGACCGAGATGAGCGCGTGGAGGCACAGCATGCGAAGAAGAACCAAGATCGCCATTGCAGCTACGTCCGCCGCGGCAGGTGCTGCGGCGATCGCAGCAAGTGCAGCAGGTAAGTACTGCACAGAGGTCGGTGACCAGACCGCTACGCGGGACCGAGCCGCTTGGGTCGGTGAACCCGGCGTCGACGGCGATGCGTTCCTCGACCATCTCGCGGAGGCGATCCGGATCTCGACGGTCGTGTATGTGGAACGTGACCGCAACGATCCCCAGGACATCTATGCCATCCACGAGTTCCTGGCCACCACCTACCCGCGCACCCATGAGCGATGCACGGTCGAGACGGTCAACGATCTCTCCCTCCTCTACACGTGGCACGGCACCGACCAGGCGAAGGACCCGATCCTGCTCATGGCACACATGGATGTCGTACCCATCGAGCCCGGCACTGAGGGCGACTGGGTAGTCGATCCCTTTGCAGGCGACATCGTCGACGGGTACCTCTGGGGCCGCGGCGCCCTCGATGACAAGGGTCCGATGATCGCCATCATGGAAGCGGTCGAGCATCTGATGGATATCGGGTTCGAGCCGGAACGATCCGTGATGATCGCCTTCGGACACGATGAAGAGCTTGGAGGCGCCCACGGTGCCCGAAACGTTGCACAACTCCTCGCCGAGCGCGGTGCCCAGCCGTGGTTCATCGTGGATGAGGGCGGAGCGGTTGCCGACTCGCTCCCGCCGCTGACGAGCAGCCCGGTCGCACTCGTCAAGACCGCAGAGAAGGGGTACATCGACCTCGAACTGACCGCCACCGCCGGGGGAGGGCACTCGTCGATACCACCGCGCACAACAGCGATCGGTCTTCTCGCCGAAGCGGTACACCGTCTCGAGTCGCACCCGGCACCCGCGCACATCGCCACCCTCGAACCGATGTTCCGCGCTCTCGGCCCCCATCTCGATCCGAAACTGCGGCCGATCCTCATGAACCTGAAGGTGACGGGGCCCATCGTGACGAAGCTGATGAGCGCGAAGCCAAGCACCAACGCCACCGTGCGAACCACGACAGCGGTCACGATGATCTCGGGAGGTGTCAAACCGAACGTCCTCCCCCAGAAAGCCCGCGCTGTCGTGAACTTCCGGATCATCCCGGGTGAGAGCATCGCCTCGACGATCGAGCATGTACGATCGGTCGTCGGGCCGGGGATCTCCATCGAGCCCTACGGTGAGATGCGTGCCGAGCCAAGCGCTGTGTCCTCGACCGAGTCCGATGCGTGGCAGGTGGTTGCGACCAGCATCGAGGAGACCTTCCCCGACGCCGTCGTTGCACCTTGGACACTCACCGCTGTCACCGACTCTCGGTACTTCGCCGACATCGCGGGGGACATCTACGGGTTCGCCCCCTTCACCGGAGACATCGATGACACTTTCGGGTCCATTCACGGCACCGGGGAACGCATCCGTGTCTCGGACGCCGAGGCCGCCATCTCCTTCTTCTGCCGCCTCATCCGCAACGCCTCGTAGGCGTCTGGCGTCCAGATGCCTGGGGATCGGTGCGATAATGGGGGGATGCAGTTTCGAGACCGTTTCCAAGCGGGGGAACTTCTCGGGGAGCTCCTCCACCGTAAGCTGGGGAAGATCGACGACGGGATCGTGCTCGGGTTACCCCGAGGGGGTGTCCCGGTGGCAGCGGCGGTCGCCCGGCAACTCGGGCTTCCTCTCGACGTGTACCTCGTACGCAAGCTCGGTGTCCCTGGGCATGAAGAGTACGCGATGGGGGCCATCGCCTCGGGAGGGATCCGCGTGCTCAACGAGGACGCCGTGCACAGCCTCGGTATCGACAAGGCAACCATCGATCGCGTCGCCGAACGGGAGCTCGTCGAGCTTGCGCGGCGCGAGATCGCCTACCGGGGCACCCGTTCAGCCCTCGACCTCGAAGGCAAGGACGTGATTCTCGTCGACGACGGCATCGCAACCGGTGCGTCCATGCGAGCAGCGGTCGAAGCCGTCCGTTCCGCCAAGCCCGGGTCGATTACCGTCGCCATCCCCGTTGCCCCGCTATCGACGATCAAGACACTCGCAGAGACCGCCGATCGTGTCGTCGCCATTGAGACACCCGATCCTTTCTACGCGGTCGGGTGGCACTACATCGACTTCACCCAGACGACCGATGACGAGGTCAGGCGTCTCCTCGAGGCCTGAATAGCCGCACCGGTTCTCACGGGAAACCGGGCAAGCTAGCCTCGCGTCGAAGTACAAGAGGAGTCCCTATGCAATCTGTCGACCCAACTAGCGGTGAGGTCTTCGCCACGTACGCCGAGACGACCGGAGCCGAAGCCGCTCACCATCTCGACACAGCACGCCGTCTTCAGGAGGAGTGGGCCACGACCCCTCTCAACGTTCGACGCGAGCACATGGCACGTCTCGCCGACGTTCTCGAGAGCCGCCGGGACGAGCTCGCAGAGTTGATGGCTCGTGAGATGGGCAAGCCGGTGAGCCAGGGGAGGGCAGAGGCAGACAAGTGTGCGTGGGTGTGTCGCTACTACGCAGACGAAGCTGAGGCGATCATCGCCGACCAGCCTATCGAAGCGGGACGTACCAAGAGCTACGTCGCATACCGGCCGCTCGGTGTCATCCTCGCTGTGATGCCGTGGAACTTCCCGCTGTGGCAGGTCCTGCGATTCGCGGCACCCGCGCTCATGGCGGGAAACGGCGGGATCCTCAAGCACGCCTCGAACGTGATGGGGTGTGCGATCGCGATCGATGAGATGATCGTCGAAGCAGGCTTCCCCGACGGACTGTTCCGAACCCTCGTTGTCCCGTCGAGCCGCGTTGCCGGGATCATCGAGCACGACGCCATCGCTGCCGTGACCCTCACCGGATCGGACCTTGCCGGTCGTGCGGTTGCGTCCAAGGCCGGTCAAGAACTCAAGAAGACCGTTCTCGAACTCGGCGGATCGGATGCCTACCTGATCCTCGAGGATGCCGACCTCGACCTCGCCGTGCAGGCGTGTACCACCGGCAGGCTCCTCAACGGAGGCCAGTCCTGCATCGCTGCGAAACGCTTCATCGTCCTCGACTCTGTAGCCGAAGAGTTCACGGCCAGATTGCAGGAGGCCATGGAGAGCTACCAGATGGGGAACCCCCTCGAGGAGGAGACCCAGATCGGGCCGATGGCTCGTACCGATCTTCGCAACGAACTCCATGATCAGGTTCAGAGATCGATCGCAGCGGGCGCGAGGCTCGTCACCGGCGGGACGGTGCCCGAAGGCCCCGGGGCGTTCTACCCACCGACCATCCTCACGAACGTGTCCCACGGCATGCCGGTATACCACGAGGAGACGTTCGGGCCGGTGGCGAGCATCATCATCGTTGCCGACGAAGAGGATGCCATTGCCGTCGCCAACGATTCGATCTTCGGCCTCGGTGGGGCCGTGTTCACCCGGGACGAAGCACGCGGTGAGCGGATCGCGCGGGATCGCATCGCAGCGGGCTCATGCTTCGTCAACGCCTTCGTCGCCTCAGACCCCCGTCTTCCCTTCGGAGGCATCAAGACCTCCGGCTACGGGCGTGAACTGTCCCACATCGGTATGCGCGAGTTCATGAACGTCAAGACCGTCGTGGTCGCCTGAAGGAGCAGACCACGAACGACGCGAGAACCTTTCACCGAGCACGACGGCGTTGCCCACGAGCAGGAGCCTGAGACTATTGACAGCTTCCGACGGGTGTACCGCCGTACCGCACCACTGACTGGCTATCGTGGCAACCGGGAACAGGAAGAAAGGGAAGGGACTCCTTAGATGACAGATCAACCAACGTCTGACGTACCTGAGGCAGACTCCGACTCCCGTGCATGGGCCGTCGCCGCTCACCTCCTGCCCTGGGTCGGGCTCGGGTTCCTGGGTCCCCTCATCATCTGGCTCATCAAACGAGACGAGAGCCCGTACGTGGAGGAGCATGCCCGCGAGGCGCTCAACTTCCAGATCTCGTTCCTGATCTATATGATCGTTTCGGCCCTCTTGATGCTCGTCGTCATCGGGTTCTTCCTCTTCATCGGGATAGGGATCTTCGGGTTCGTCGTCATGATCATCGCTGCGATCAAGGCCGCGAACGGCGAACGGTACCGCTATCCGTTGACGATCAGATTCATCAATCCAAAGGTACCGACAGCGTGACCCGGGCAGCCGACATCCCGCTGTGGGTCAAGATCGTCGCCGTCACGATCGTCGCACTCCTGGCAATAGCCGTCATCGGCGGGATGTTCCTCTACTAGGAGGATGCGCGGAGAGGGAACATCCGTTCTCCTTTTGCCGTCTACCGACGACTCACAGGCACCCAGAAACAGTCAGGGTTTCCGACTG
>CAYLVM010000049.1:10391-16458 GCA_964387145.1 uncultured Acidimicrobiaceae bacterium | reverse complement strand
GACCAACGGCCCGGGTTCTCTCGCTCTCGTCATTGCGCACCAGAGAGTATCCGAAACGTCCAGAGCGATCCATCACATCATCCCGAAAGGGTCACGTGGCTTCGTGGATCCTCAGCCGAGCCCTGGCGCACCCGCGTAGGCAGGCAGAGCAGGTTGTCCACCAAGGTGGGCGTAGAGCACCTTGGACCCGGCGGGGATCTCCCCCGACCGGACCATTGCGATGAGTCCTGCCATCGACTTTCCCTCATAGACCGGGTCGGTGAGCATCCCCTCGGTGCGGGCAACGAGGTGGATGGCGTCGATCGTCTGTTGATCGGGAACGCCGTAGGCAGGGCCTTCGTATCCGGGAAGGATGGTGATCTCATCTGCCCGGAGGTCGCGGCCGACGCCGATCTTGTCGGCGGTGTCGTTCGCGATGCGGGTTACCTGGTCGATGGTCGCCTCGATGGTCGCTGAGGCGTCGATGCCGATGATCTTGCGGTCGTCGCGGTCTTCGAGGGCGAATCCGGCGATCATCCCGGCAAGTGTTGAACCGGTCACCGCGCAGACGATCACATGATCGAAGAACACGCCATGGTCGGACTCCTGGACGATGACCTCGGCCGCCCAGTTTGCGAAACCAAGACCTCCCAAAGGGTGATCGGAGGCACCGGCCGGGATCGGATACGGCTTGCCACCGGCTGCTTCGACCGACTCGAGCGCCTGCTGCCAGCTGTCGCGAATCCCGATGTCGAATCCGGCCGAATCGATACGAATGTCACCACCCATGATGCGAGTGAGTTGGATGTTGCCGACCTTGTCGTAGTTCATGTCGGGCCAGTCGACCCAGCTCTCCTGGACGGTGACCGCCTTGAGGCCGAGGTGTGCAGCGACGCCGGTGACCTGGCGGGTGTGGTTGGACTGGATGCCACCGATCGAAACGAGCGTGTCACAGCCCTGGTCGAGCGCTTCAGCCACCAGGTACTCCAACTTCCGAACCTTGTTGCCGCCGTACGCGATGCCCGAGTTGCAGTCCTCGCGCTTCGCCCAGATCTCGACTTCACCACCAAGAGCCTCAGAGAGCCTGGGAAGGGCGTGGATGGGTGAGGGTCCAAACAGCAGCGGTACGCGGGCGAAATCATCGAGGTTCACTGGTGCCTCCTTCTGGGCGACGATTGACCATGATCGAATAATCGTATACGATTCTGCGTATGTCAACTGTGGACCAGATTCAACGCTCGGTGATGGAGGGGATGCTGCGCGGTGAGCTGACTCCCGGCACGTGGCTACGCCAGGACGAACTGGCAGACCGACTCGGTGTGAGCAAGATCCCGGTGAGAGAGGCACTGCACCGCATTGCAGCGATCGGCCTCCTGCGGTTCGAGCCCAACCGGGGAGTGGTCGTCCCGGAACTATCTGCCGCCGATGCAGAGGAGAACTACGGTCTGCGTCGAGCGATCGAACCGCTGTTGCTCGCGCGAGCGATCCCGAACCTGACGATCGTCGACCTCGCGGAGGCGGAGCTTGCCCTCTCTGGCGAGGCAGTGTCACTCACCGAGGCCAACTGGGTGTTCCACCGGGCTCTCTATCGAGCCAGCGGATGGCCACAGGGCGTGGCGATGGCCGAGATCCTTCATGCAGCCGTCGCTCCGTACGTGGCGTTGTACACCCAGGAGCTCGGTGGTGCTGCGGACTCCGAAGCCGAGCACGACGCCCTGCTCGATGCCTGCCGGAGGGCCGACGTCGACGCAGCATGCGCTCTGCTCGGTACCCATCTCGAGCGAGCTGCTACCGCTCTCCTGGACTTCTTTGCCCACGACAACGAGCAGTAGTCACACCACGTCTCGACGCGTGCAGGACATCGAACCGGCCGACAACAACCGATCAGCAACAGGCCAAGTCCCGCCTAAAGCGAGTCTGCGAACCCTTTGACGTCCCGGACGGTTGCCGAGTATGTATCGGGCAGAGCGCCGGGGAACATGATGTCCCCTGCATGGGTCGTCCCGTTCACCGTCCGACACACCACCGACACGCCCGCTGCAAGCAGCTTGGCGAAGTACGCAAGGCCCTCGTCGCGCAACGGGTCGAGCTGGTTGACCGAGATCATGTGCGGTGGGAGTCCCTCGAGATCCTCGACACTCGCGTAGTAGGGCCACGCAAGCGGATTCGTTGCGTTCGCTCCCTCCGGATCGTACGTCACGGCCGTCGCCGCCATCATCGCGGAGCCAAGGAAGTAGCCGTCGTTCTCGTGAAGCGACGTGAGCTCGGGCGGCATCGCATCGTACGCGTTCGAGATGTACGGGCACTGGGCGTAGACACCGTCGATGCTCCCAAGCGTGCCATCTCGTTTCGCCTTGAGCGCTGTTGCCAACGTCAGGTTCCCCCCGCCGGACTCCCCCGATACGACCAGCTTCGAGATCCCCAGGCGTTCACGGTTCGCATCTGTCCATGCCAGCGCGCTGGCACAGTCGTCGAGGCCCGCGGGGAACGGATGGTTACCGAGCGCGCCTGCCCCGTTGCGGAACTCGACACCGACGACGACCATGCCGGAGGCTGCAAGCGCCTCGCGCCATCTCGTGTACAGCGGGCCCGCTGCCGACAGGATCACCATGCCACCACCGTGGAGGTGGAGCACACCCGGGAGCGGACCGGTGGCGTTGGTGGGACGGTGGATGAACAGGGTGATCTCGTTCCCGTCGACACCGGTGATGGTCTCGGTCGTCGAGGTGACACCTTCGATAGCGGGAGCGCTCGAGCCGAGCACTGCGAACAGGCCCTCGAAACCGACCTCGGCCTCGGCTGTGAACGCCAGGATGGCCTCGAGCGGAGAGTTCACGTCGACAGGTGGAGGCTCGGCGGCACCGTCGAGTTCGAACGCTGCGAGCGCCGCAACCAACCCTGGATTCGCCCGGGGGTCGTCCCGTAACACCATGTCGGGTGTACCCAACCGTCCCGGAAGCTCGACATTCATTGTGTTCTCCGACATCTCACATACCTTTCTGGGGTCGCGGCGAAACGTACCACATGCGTCCTTGCGATGTCGACGGCAGGCCAGGGTATGTGGCCCCTGGCCTCCGCGGATCGTGCGGAATGGACAGGATCAGCCTCAACTCACGCATCCGACCGATCGCCACTCTCCGTGCCCGAGTCCGACCCCCAGATCGTCACCATGGCGTCGTCTGCAAGACCCTGCCCGGCTTCTTCGTACAGGTTCCGTGCAACGTCGACGCCGGCGTCGATCAACTCGATCACCTGATCCGGATGCCTCGCGATCGCACCGATCTGGGCATCGGGCAGGTACTCGTTCGCGAGCGCAACACATGCAAGGTTCGACGTGTGGTTGTCGGTTGCCACCACGATCAGCTCGACGGCGTGCGGGAACCGGAGCCGCTCCCAAAAGTCCCTATCGAGTGCATCTCCTCGGATGACCCTCCTCCCCTGCTCGGTGAGGAGGGCTGTGGATCGTTCGCTGCGATCCACCCCGACGACCACCGGGCCGCGCCGAAGCGTGAGTTCGTCGTACGCCCCAACCCCGACACGTCCCATACCCAGGACGAGGATCCGTGCGTCACCACAGTCCAAGACGGTGTCCTCGGGGAGGGGCGGTTGCCGCTCGAAGGCCTCGAGACGATCCGAGAGCGTTCCGTATATCCGGTCACGAGCTGCGTTACCGACGGAAGCCGCGACGAATGACGCGGCAACAGCGACCGCGATCGCCGACAGCCACTCCGGATCGAGAAATCCGGCGGCGAGGCTCGCGCTCGCAACGATCAGGCCGAACTCGCTGTAGGTCGACAAGGTCATCGAGGAGTGGAAGGCCGTACGGCTTCTCAGCCGGAAACGGGTGAACAGGACGAAGAAGAGCCCGCCCTTGAAGGGAACGAGAACCAGCATCACGCCCGCAACGACGTAGGCACCGATCGGTGGTGTCCCTGCGAGCCCGATGGAGAGGAAGAAGCCGACGAGGAACAGATCCTTGAAGTCGAGCAGGCGATCCGCCATCTCCCCGGCCCGCGGGTGTGACGAGACTGCGATCCCGGCGAGCAGTGCTCCAAGTTCGGGCTTGAGCCCGACGAGTTCGAATCCACCGGCTCCAATGCCCACGGCAAGAGCGAATCCCAGGAGGACGAGGAGTTCCCCGTGCCCGCTGCGAGAGACCAGCCATCCGAAACCCGGCCGCAGCGCCGCAACGATCAAGAGCATCGGCACCGCCCACCATGTTGGGGTAGTGGCCAGTGCGACGGTGAGGAACGCGACAGCGAATACGTCCTGGACGATCAGCACACCCACCGCAGCACGTCCAGCGAGGGACCCCGACTCGTTCGTCGTTTCGAGGAGCTTGACGGTGAGGACCGTACTCGAGAACGAGAACGCAAACCCCAGCAGGAGGGCCTGGCCGAGATCGAGGCCGGCTGCAAGAGGGAGACCGAGCGCTCCTATGCCGAGCAGCACGCCGGCCATCAGAGCCGAGGTGGCGATCATGTGGGCGGTCGCGGTTCCCCACACGGCCGGGCGGGCGAGGAAGCCGACCTTCAGCTTGAGACCGATGGTGAACAAGAGCAGATACACACCGATCTGGGCGAGCACGTCGATGCCGGTCGTCACCTCGAACCCAAAGGCGTACAGAACGAATCCGGCGATGAGGTACCCGACCAGAGGCGGCAGGCGGACGCGGGATGCCAGCAGTCCAAAGGCGTAGACGACAACGATCAGTACGACATCCATCGTGCGTCACCCTACCTGTGCGGTGCGCTCCTGGTGGGATGCGTTCCGTCCGTATCTTTGCCTCTCGAGGCGCTGTCGCGCCGGCTCACGTCTCGGTGTCGGTGCGGTCCTCGAAGGCCTCGTCGGCTTTGCGATGGGAGGCCATGAGCCCTGGGAGGCTCACGATGAAGTCGAAGAGTGCGGCGATGCCACCGCTGAGCAGCGTCGTGATCGCCGTCCGGGGCGATGGTTTGGCTGGGGGGAAGTGCTCGCGAGCCAGCTCGTCGGTGGACACGTCTCCTTCGAGTACCTGTTCCAGGGTGTCGAGGTCGTTCCAGTCGGCGCGGAAGATCACCGTGCCTCCGGGGGCAAGCACGTAGACCATGTCGGGGAGCGATCCGAGTGCCCGGTGGACGGTCCCGTCGACGTCGTCGACGAGGGTCATGCGACCTTCGTCGTGTGCGCTGCCCAGCCCGGCGGCCAGCTCGAGCTTGCGCTCAAGCGTCTCGTGGGGCCCGATACGTCCCCCGGGATGCGCCTCGCGTACATAGATGACGACGAAGCGGGTGTCGGGGTACCGCTCGGCCATGGCTGCCATGCTCCCGACGCCCTTGGCGTACATCGGACACGTTGTGCTCCCGGTCTCGATCACGATTCGCCGGTCCCACAGGTCCGACAACCGCACCGTGTTGCCGTCGAGGTCGCTGAGGGCCAGATCCGGCATCTGCTCTCCCCGTCCGGGTCCATCGAAGGCTGTGAAGTCGTAGTAGGAGTTCTTGAAACGCGCGTAGTTGTAGGTCATGAGCTGCCTTTCTGGATCACGTCGAACAGGCTGTCTGCCCCACAGATGAAGGTGTCCCAAGCATCGGCTCCCAGGGCGTTCCTGAGCGACACGGCGTGGGCAGCCATCTCCGGGAGTGCCCCGCCGAGTCGTCGACGTCCTTCCGGCGACGCACGCAGGATCACCTGACGCCGATCCGCGTCATCGGCGGATCGCAGGAACAGGTCAGGTGCCGATCGGACGATCTCGGTCAACGACGGTGGCCTTATGTCGAGCGCGTCTGCCGCTCGTGACATGGAGACCCCATCGGGGTGGATGAACCGCAGCACCATGAGGAGACGGAACTGGGCCGGGGTGAGGTCGTGGCGCTCCGCAACCTGTTCGATCGAGGCAAGGACCGCGTGCCCTGCTCGGGCAAGGGTGTAGAGACCTACCTGGGCGCTGATCGCCTCTGCATCGAGTTCGGTGGAGAGGGCCTCTACCGGGTCGTCGGGAAGGGGACCAAAGATGAACATACCAACATGTTACTTAGGGTTCCTAAGAAGACCAGCCACGAGGCAGATACGGTCGGTGGGTTTGCAGCTCACAGTTCACAGTTCACAG
>CAYLVM010000049.1:0-10291 GCA_964387145.1 uncultured Acidimicrobiaceae bacterium | reverse complement strand
TCACAGTTCACAGTTCACAGCCGGAAACCCGGAACACTTCTGGATGCTCAGGTTCTGCCGGCAAACGGTAGACGGTGAACGACTCCCCCCTATCTACATCTACGCATCTTCTACGTGCACTCCCGTTCGGAACGCATCACCCCGATGATCCTCGGTCCGGGTGTGAACATCGGCAGATTTGTAGACTGCTATGCATGCAGAACGTATACTCACTTCATGGGAACAACAACGATCCGGGTCGACACCGACACTCATGCCCAACTCGTCGAGCTGAGCAATCTCGCGGGAGACTCCCTCATGGCCACCGTGCGCGATGCCGCCGAGGCCCTGCGTCGACAGCGATTCGCTCGCCAGGTTGCCGAAGAACTCTCACGTCTACGCAATGACCCAGAGGCGTGGCCGGACTACCTTGCTGAAGCAGATGTGACGTCGGTGGCCGATGGCCTCGATTGACGATCTATGGCTCACGGACTTCGGGGACCGGTACCCGGGAGAGCCTTCGATGCGTCGCCCGGCACTCGTGATCGGACCACCGGACACGTTCGGGCCCGGGTTTCCATTCGTCATCGTGATACCGCTTACGACTGCCCATCGTGCCCTCTCCCTCCATGTGGAGGTGGAAGCGAACGCCACCACAGGCCTCGACGGGACCTGCTACGTCCAGTGCGAACTCATCCGCTCGGTCAACCACAAGCGGCTCGTCCACCGACTCGGCACCATCGACTCTGAGGTCAGCAGTCATGTCGGCACGATCATCAGGACCCTCCTGAACCACTGAGAACACGGGCCCGTGTCATGGCGCGGTCTCTCATCGTGCCAGATGTCGCACGATGCCCTCGGCACACGCACCCGACAGGGGATCGATTCTGCGGGCAGGTGACCGACAACGTATGCTGTGGCGATGGAGGATTCTCGGTCGATCGATGACGTCGTTGCCGAACTGCAGGCGATCGCGGTCAAGGACGGAGAGTGGGGCTTTGGTCGGGCCTTCACCTACGTCTTCGACGGCCCGGATCTCGGTGCGCTCACCACCGAAGCGATGTGTCTGTTCTCCGGTTCCAACGGTCTCGACCCGACCGCTTTCCCCAGTTTCGTACGCTT
The DNA here is from genome assembly GCA_964387145.1 of uncultured Acidimicrobiaceae bacterium. GTDB lineage: Bacteria > Actinomycetota > Acidimicrobiia > Spongiisociales > UBA5794 > JAMBLL01. The sequence goes on along the minus strand of CAYLVM010000049.1, from coordinate 9,190 downwards.
CGAGAACGACCTGGTGGCGTTCGCCCGATCCATCCTCAGCGGCGACGATCAGGTCGTGGGGTCGGTGACGTCGGGCGGTACCGAGTCGATCATCCTCGCCACCAAGGCAGCCAGGGACGCGCTTCGCGCCACCGGTGTGCAGGGACGGTTCAATATCGTCCTGCCGATCACTGGTCATGCTGCCTTCCACAAGGCCGCCGCCTATCTGGACCTCGATGTGCGGGCGACCGCCGTCGACGAGGGTTTCCGTGCGGTGCCCGAAGCCGTTGCCGACGCCATCGACGAACGGACCGCGCTCGTCGTCGCCTCCGCCCCCTCCTACACCCACGGCGTCGTGGACCCTGTCGCCGAGGTCGGCCGGGTTGCCAAGGAAACCGGGCGCTGGTTCCACGTCGACGCCTGTGTCGGGGGGATGGTGCTGCCCTTCCTCGATGACGTACCCGACTTCGACTTCTCCATCGACGCCGTGGACTCGATCTCTATGGACCTCCACAAGTACGGGTACACACCGAAGGGAGCGTCGCTCGTCCTGTACCGCACCCCCGAGCTGCGTGCCTATCAGTACTTCGCCACCGCGTCGTGGACCGGCTACCCCGTTGCGAATCCGACGATCCAATCCACGAGATCCGGCGCCTCGCTCGCAGCCGCGTGGGCTGCGGTGCAACACCTCGGGACCGCCGGCTACCGGCGCCTGGCAACCGAATCGTGGCAGGCAACACAGATACTGCTCGAGGCGATCCGGTCCGCTACGACCATGGACGTCGTCACCGACCCGGATTCCCCACTGTGTGCCGTGACGTCGGCCGACGTCTTCACCCATGCACATGCGATGAAGGAGCGGGGATGGATGATCGGCGTTACCCCGTCGTTCGGTCCCTCACCGGCCCATATGCACTTCACGATCACTGCAGCCCATCTCCCCCTCGCCGACGAGTTGGCGCGTGACCTCATCGAGACCGCCCCTGAGAGTGCGGGATCGATCCTCGGTGACCTGGACCTGAGCACCATCGACCCGGCGCTCATCGGAAGTCTCCTCGACTCGTTCGATCTCGATCGGGACCGGGCGCTCATCGACGCCGCGATCGACTCGCTCGAACCCCAGGCCAGAGCCGCGGTCATCTCGGCGTTCATCCAGCACCTGTTCCGATGATCGTCGCGCTCGTCGGCACCGTGGCCCTCCTCGCTGTGGGCTGGTTGCTGCGCCGCGCCATCCCGGTGCGCGGTCCGCTGACGGCGGTCATCCCGGCAGCGATCATGGGCGGCTTCATCGCACTGGCCCTGCGGGCCGCCGGTGCGTTGCCAGGCTCTCCCGAGGTCTGGCAGAACGCCGCGTATCACCTCTTCGGTATCTCCTTCCTCGCCATCGGCCTCACCCCGATCGGTGGCTCCAAGCTGCGGCGGGGTGCTCTTTGGATGGGCATGGGCCAGTGGGCGACCTTCTCCCTCCAGGCCGCAGCAGGTGGGCTCATCGCCATCCTGATCGGTTCGCTCCCGGTCGGTTTCGGTTTCCTGGCACCGATGGGCCTCAACGAAGGGCCGGGCCAGGCGCTGTCGATCGGTCGCCTCTGGGAAGCGGACTACGGCTTTGCCGACGCGGCCTCGATCGGTGCGACCATCGCCTCGGTCGGGTTCGTCATCGCCTACCTCGGTGGCCTGATCGCTGTGCGGGGACGCGGAAGGAACGTCGGTGCCGTCGGTGGCTTCTACCGCTTCAACCGGGGCGCCGCCGTCACGGGCGGCCTACTCGTGATCGGGTACGTCGCCATCTACCAGGTGGTGCTGCGCGGTCTCGGGGCCGTCGCCCCCGACCTGGTCGACCTGGTTCTCGGCGTGCTGTTCTTCGTCACGTTGCTCGCAGGGATGGCGGCGCGTCGTGTGCTTGGTCGCTTCGGCGTATCCATCAACGGTGACGACACCCGGCAGGTGACGTTGCTGACGGTCGATGGATTGACGGTTGCCATCTTGGGCTCCCTCACCTGGGCGGCGGTGAGCAGTGTCATCTGGCCGCTCGTTGCAGTGACCACCGGTGCCGTGGCTGCCACCGCGTTCGTCCTGGTGGTCGCGGGTCGATGGCTCGATACGTGGCGCATGGAGCGATCTCTGGCACTGTTTGGAACCGTCACCGGGACCGTCGCTTCGGGACTCGCCCTGGTCGCCCTCACCGACCCCGACCTCGAGTCACCCGTCGCCGCCGAGTTGGGGGCGATGGTGGTCGTGTCGGCCCCTGTGGTTGTCGGCGGCATCGCCCTTGCGACGGCCGCCGCGTCGGGCGCGATCCCCGAGGTCGTCGCCACAGCCATCTTCGGTGCGGTCGGTGTCCTGTCGCTCGGGGTGCTTGCCCTCGTGATGCGCCGTGTCCATGATCCTGCGACCACGTCCGTGGAGGAGTGACCCTCCGGCAGCGCCTCGATGTCGTCGTCGACACCGTCCGTCGCTTCGGCTCGCGACCTTCCGATGGAGTAAACTTGGCGGTCGAAGCCACCAGGAGGATGTGAATGCAGGGGATGTCGTTGGTGAGCGCCGACTTCGAGGACGGTGACTACCTCCCTCAGGACCACGTACTGTCGGCACAGTTCGGTTTCGGATGCGAGGGTGGGAACCGATCACCCCAGTTGAGCTGGTCGGATGCCCCGGAAGGGACCGAGAGCTTCGTCGTGACGTGCTTCGATCCAGACGCCCCGACCGGCAGCGGGTTCTGGCACTGGGTGATGGTCAACATCCCCGCCGATGTGCACGAGCTCCCGCAGAACACCGGGGGACCCGACGGTATCGGGCTACCCGAAGGTGCGCTCCAGACACGCACCGACTTCGGGGTTCCGGGGTACGGGGGACCGTGCCCACCGCAGGGCGACCACCCGCACCGGTACCTCTTCACGGTGCACGCCGTCTCCGGGAAGTTGGATGTGACCGAGGACACCTCGGCCGCCGTGATCGGGTTCATGCTTCACTTCCAGGCCCTCGACTCGGCCACGCTCATGGGCCTGTACAAGCACTGACACCCGGGATACTTCCGAGCACCCTCGACCGTGTCTCGATGCGAGCCGGGGCAGCCCTGGTGGATTCCTTCCTCCGCATCGGACCATCCTTTGGCGATCGATCGGACCATGCCAACGTTCCTGGTGCTGCACACACCGGTCACGTTGGCTTCAGTCGGTGCAGCCCTGGCTACTTGTGAGAACCGAGGCGACTCCGTCGCTGAACCATGGGTCACCTGCAGCGTTCGTCCCGAGCATCGGGTCGGTGACACGTGTGGTCCCGATCTGGATCAGGTCTCCCGTTCCTGTGAGGTCGGCCACGAGAAACGCTTGTTCCTCATCGATCGCTGGATCGATGTGGTGGGTTGGAAGGACGGTTCTCAACGTCCACTCGACCCGCTCATCGAACGACGCGGTCGCCACCCATACAGGGCACCCATCACTCGTTGTGACGTCGAGCCGCCAGAGCCGGGCGTGGTGTCGTTGACGCACACCCCCATTGTCACTGGCGGGTTTCTCGATGGCAATGTCCTGCATCCTCTCATCGAGGAACGTGGGTGTCACCGGGGCGGTGAGGTCGTCCTGCCCACGGAGTCCCGCCCAGTAGACCTCGAGGAGACGCGACGTGGACGGGTCATCTGCAACCGACCACCCCGCCGCCGAGATGGCTGATCGGATCGTGTCGTCTCGTGCAGCTATGACAAGACCGATCGGCTCCATCTCCTGGCCGGTGAGCGTCTCGCTGAACGGCGAGATGAAGTCGAGCGCCAAGGCCGGGTCGTCACCGGTGAGTACCGTTGGCGCTGGATCCTGAAGGCTCGGCAGCTGGGTCGTACGCCCGAGGAACCCCGCCACCCCGAAGATGGCGATAGCCACCACGCCGGCCGCAGTGAACCATCGCCGATACCGCTCATCGGGGGTTCGGCGAGCGGATGGCCCGGCGATATCGTCGATGGCCAGGACAAGCCACGTCACGGCTACGGCCACCAGCCATCCGGCGAGGACATCACTCGACCAGTGAACAACGAGATACCCCCTGCTGTAGCCAACGAGCATCCCAACAGGCACCACGACGGCTGCCATGAGCGCCCAACGCCGCCGTCCCGCAACGTGCCAGGCAACGACCACGGCCAGGGCAAGCGCGAGCCCGGCAGAAGCATGCCCCGAGGGCCAGCTCGAAGAGGTCTCGACCAGTTGTCCCAGATCAGGACGGACACGACCGACCGTCGCCTTGAGTACAGCCACGACCACTGCACTGCCCGACGTGATCCCCAGCAACAGCACAGCAGCGCGTCCAGCGCGGGACAGCAGCGTCCCGACGACGAGGACCGCCACGATCACAGCCATCACCGGAGCCCTGCCTGCCGCCGTCAATGAGAGCATCAACGCCCGCCCGCTCGACGCGTTGAGTTGCCCAGCCATGTCTGCAATCCGGCGATCGGTCGCGGTCAACGCGCTGGTCGGATCCATGGAAAGGATGCCGAGTTGCCACAGTGCCACAGCTGTGGCCACGAAACCGACGACCGTGACCGTACGCCTCAACCCTCCCCGACCCGGACGGATTCGCCGCTCAACCCAGGCACCGACCGGTTCCAGTGGGCGCAACCGGGACCGGCCGCGTTCGACTCGCTGATGCATACGGCGTCCAACAGGGTCCGAGGCGATCGCCTCCCACGAGATGCTCCCCAGACGACCTCCTGTGCGCGCAACAGGTACCACGACGTTGACCATCGCCCAATACAGTCCGAGGACAAGGCCGCCGATAGCCCAGATCCCGAGGACGAGCGTGAACGCCGGCAGCAGCAGCAAACTCCCCGCACTCCACAGCCAAACACCGGCGAACGCGAAGAAGAGAACCGTCGCGAACGCAACGAGCCATCGACGCCGAGGGGCAAGTGACATGCTCATTGGTTTACCAATGTCCCATCAGTACAGCTCACCACGGGGCAGGAATCGGCGGGAGCGAAGCGATTGACTCCAGACTACGAACTTCGGATTGTGAGCCGGAGAAGACCCCATCCGCCGACCGGGGAGAGTGCCCAGAAAGCCTTGTACTTATGGGGTTGTCGCCTCTCACCATTGCCCACCTGATCCCACCCTCTCGCGCGATGAGGCTGCCTGTCTTGGATGACGGTCAGACGGGGCTCGAGGTGACCTGTCGGCAGATCTGTTCCCACGTCGGCGGCGGCGCTTCACCGTAGTAGAGGGCTTTGGCTGCGGCGGCTGCTTCGATCGTCTGCTCGAAGGCAGCTTGATCGCGGAACACGATGTCAGGCCATCCGAGGTTCCGAGAGTTTCATGTGCCGGGGAGGTCGCACCGTGTCTGGCAGAGTCAGCTCGCGTGAATCAGCCGTGATTTTCAGGTTCAGGTTGTCGATCGAGACGTTCCCCCCTCGTGAAACCAGGCGGCGACGCTGCGGTAGCCAACCGGCTCAACGTCTCTAGAGAGCGGCGCTCTGACCGAACTCGGCCATCACCTTGGCGAGGGTGACAGAACATGTCACGAGGTCGTCGATCGAGATCCATTCGTCGTCGCTGTGAATGCCGTCACCCCCGGGTCCGAATACGGCAACCGGGATACCGTGGGCATCGACGAGCGCAGCATCGGTCCAGTAGCGGGCCCCGACGATGGGGGAAGGATGCCCCTGTTCTGACAGGGAGTCGGCCAACAGTGCAGTGATCGCCTGATCAGCGTTGTTCGACAACGGATCTCTGACCATGACTCGACGAGATTCCACGCTGTGGCCAGCGGCCCGGGCTTCGTCCACGAAGCTCTCGATCCTTCCTATGACTGCGGCCGGCGTTTGGTGTGGGAGCGTGCGGAGCTCGACAATCACGGTGCAACGATCGGGTGTCGTGAAGAGCTCGGTGCCGCCGTCGATCCTGGTGATCTGAGCGGTCGGCCTCCCGAAGAGTGCGTCGTCGTCCTGTCCCGCGAGTTCTTCGGCGTACCGGGCAACGGATTGGATGAACGCGACGGCGGGTGTGATGGCGTTGATGCCGTCTTCCGGCTTGGACGTGTGGGATGCCCGGCCGTGGAAGACGCACTCGATGACGGCGAACCCCGGGTGTGCCACGACGACCTGCAAGTCGGTTGGCTCGATCACGACCGCCGCCGCTGCACTGGTCGAGGTGAGGAGATGGTCGGTACCGATGCTGCCTGCCTCCTCATCACAGACCGCGGCGATGATGATGTCTCCGGCGGGAGGAAGAGAAGCGACGGCTTCTGCGGCGACGAGTGCCGCGGCGAGGCCTCCCTTGGTGTCGAGGACGCCTCTGCCGTAGATACGGTCGCCCTCGACACGGACCTGCTTGGTCGCCGGTTTGGCACCGACCGTGTCGATGTGGGCGTTGATCAGCAGCGGCTGCCCGCCGTTGCCCTTGATGGTGGCGATGACGTTCGGGCGGTCGGGTGCAGGCCACTCGACCGTCACATCCCAGCCCTTTGCGGCCATCCAATCGGCAACGAACTGGCCCACGGCACGCTCACCCGCTGCGCCGGGGACGAGGGTCGTGTTCGTCGAGTCGATCCGGGCGAGCTTCACGGTCAGGGCGACGAGCTCGTCTCTGTCGATGGAGGGCAGGGTCACGGTGCACCCGCTCGGTCGGACTGCGGGTCGGTGATGCCGGGAGAACTCAGATAGATCCGATGAGGGGGAAGCGTCGCCATCTCAGATCGCCTCGAGGGCTCGATCGAGATCGGCGACGAGGTCGTCGACGTGTTCGATGCCGGCGGAGTATCGGATCAGGGCTTCGGGGATCCCCAGTGCGGCTCGTTCGGCCTCGGTGCATTCGACGTGACTGGTCGTCGCTGGAGGACCCACGGTCGTCTCGACGGCACCCAGGTTCGCTGCCCGGTGAACCCATTGCAGCTTCGGGAGGACGTGCTTGACGGCGTCGTAGCCGCCCTCCACAGTAAAGCTGAGCATTCCACCGAAGCCGCGCATCTGTCGTCGGGCGATGTCGTGGCCCGGGTGGCTGGGTAGTCCCGGGTAGTTCACTTGCGTGACCCTGGGGTGCTGCTCGAGGAACCGTGCAACGGCCATCGCGTTCGCTGTCTGGCGCTCCACACGCAGGAACAGCGTCTTCATCCCACGCAGCAGCAGGTAGGCCGCCATAGGGCTCATCGCAGCGCCGTTGATCTCTCGGTAGTGATAGACGGCATCGATGAGATCTGCCCGGCCGGCGACCACCCCCCCGAGCGCGTCCCCGTGACCGCCGAGGTACTTGGTGGCGCTGTGGACCACGAGGTCGGCGCCGAGAGTGATCGGGTTCTGGTTGACGGGTGTGGCAAAGGTGTTGTCGACGACGGTGACTGCTCCCTGGTCTTTACCTGCCGCGATCAGCCGTTGCAGATCGAGGATCTTCAACGTTGGGTTCGTCGGTGTCTCGAGGTAGAGGAGGTCGCATCCTCGCTCTATCGATTCGATAATCGCATCGCCGTCATCGGTGTCGACGAGGTCGACCTCGATCCCGAACCGGGGAAGGAACTCGTCGAAGAGGACGCTCGTTCCCCCGTAGGTGTCCTTCACCGATACGACCCGGTCCTTGGGTTCGAGCAGGCCGTGGAGCACGCCGGAGATCGCGGCCATCCCGGTCGCCGCCGAAGTCGCAGCCTCTGCGCCCTCCAGTACGCGGAGCTTCTCTTCGAACACTTCCACCGTTGGGTTCGTGTTGCGGCTGTAAATGTGGCCCGCGGTCTCTCCCGTGGCAACGGCCTGCCACGAGTCGAGGTCGTCGTAGCCGAATCCAACGCTGTGCACCACAGGAACCTGTGTTGCCCCGTGGCTCGACTCCTGTGGCTCTCCGGCCCACACGGCGGCCGTCTGAGGGTTGCAGGCGGAGTGATCGATGTTCGTCATGCGATCACCCTACGGGAATCAAGCCGCAAGGTGTTTGCGGTTTCTTGCGCAGATGTGCAAAGATCTTGCGTGTCGTCATCTCTGCGGACAGGAGCCAAGGTGGAAGCATCACATCTCGACCCCATCGACGTTCAGCTCCTCGAGCTGCTCCAGGACGATGCCACACGAACCCTCGATGAGCTCGGGAAAGCCGTCGGTCTGTCGGGGTCTGCCGTCCAGCGACGAATCAAGCGCTACGAACGGTCCGGCCTCATCCGCAGGATCGCAGCCCAGTTGGACCCCGATATGGCCCTGGTACCAATGACCGTCCTGACACTCGTCACCATCGAACGCGACGCCGGCCCGGACATCGAGTCGCTCCACCAGCGCATCTACGATCACCCGAACGTCCAGCAGTGCTACGAGGTAGCAGGCTCCTTCGATCTTGCCCTCGTCATCACAGCGCGGACGATGGCCGACTACCGCCGGATCACCGGTGAACTCCTCGACGCCGACGTCAACGTGCGCCGCTTCGTGTCTCACGTCACCCTCGGAACGGTGAAGGCGACACTCGCCGTGCCGCTCGAGTCACCCCCGATGTGAGCCAGACACGGCAGTTCACGCTTCCTTCGCCTAGTGCCCCCATGTCCACAGCACCGATTGAGTTCCTCTCGTAAATGGGAGAGTTTGTCAGGGCACCATGACCAACATGCCCAACCGGTAGGCACGAGACCCGTCCGTGGACCTCAACGCCCGAGGCGCTCATCGACCTCGAGCAGCGTCTCGCGGACGTCATCAGCGCATTGGAGACCTGGTACACCACGGCGGGTATGCGCGCCGCCAGGATTCCGAATGGGGTGGGCACGGTCCGATGGAGAATCATGTCAACAAGGGGTAACGCATCGACCGAGCTGGGGCGTTTCTGGCTCCAGGAGCGCCATGGCTGTCTGCTAGACGAGGAACTGCCGGTTCCCGTTCCCTATGCGCTCTCGGACATCGACCTCGTTGCGATGCAGCCTGATCTGTCGACCTTCACGACGCCGGATGGGACAACGATCGGATCCCGCGTGATCGTTGAGGTCGAGGCAGAACACGATTGGGATCGTACCGGACGCGAATTCGGTCGGCTCCTTGAGAAAGATGCCGAGCTGTTGGATGACGGCGGCTGGATCCCTGCCGGCATGCGCGGCGTGAAGTTCGTCATGTTGCGTCAGGAGCATGCCGAACGTGCCACTGCCTACTTCGGCACCGACGACTTCGATCGGCTGTTTATCGTCCATGCCCTCGATCCAAGGGTACGTGCCGAACTGACCCCACGTCTGGCCGAGCTTCACATCTACTGGATGACCATTCCCGAGCTCATCGACGATGTCT
>CAYLVM010000048.1:0-16602 GCA_964387145.1 uncultured Acidimicrobiaceae bacterium | reverse complement strand
CTACCGACGACTCACAGGCACCCAGAAACAGTCAGGGTTTCCGACTGTGAACTGTCAACTCACCGACTACTCGCTGTCCGCTGATCCTCTAGGGACAGACGTCAGACAACAGACGCCAGAGCACAGAACTCGGACGGTGACGGGGTCTGTCGTAGGGTTTCGGTCAGACGCCCATCGCGCGACCGATGATCTCCTTCATGATCTCGGTCGTTCCTCCGTAGATGGTCGATACCCGTGCATCGAGGTACGCCTGAGCGATCGGGTACTCCAACATGTACCCGTATCCGCCGTGCATCTGAACGCCCATGTCGACGACCCGCCGCAACATCTCGGTCGTCCACCACTTCGCCTCGGCCGCCTGCTCGATGGTCAACTCGCCTTGGATATGGGCCTCCAACAGCCTGTCGACGAACACCCTGGCGATGTCGACCTCCGTCTTGGCTTCTGCGAGTACGAAGCGGTTGTGCTGGAAACGTCCGATCGGCCTGCCGAACGCCTTGCGGTCCTTGGCGTACTCGATCGTCATCTCGAGCGCCGCCTCAGCACCCGCAACAGCACCGATTGCGATCGACAGGCGCTCCTGAGGGAGATTGGCCATGAGCTGAAAGAAGCCCATCCCCTCGTCACCGAGCCGGTTGGTCACCGGCACCTGGACGTCGTTGAAGAACAACTCGGCCGTGTCCTGTGCGTGGAGGCCCATCTTGTCGAGGTTCCGTCCCCGCTCGAACCCATCCATAGCGTCCTCGATGACGAGCAAGGTGAGGCCACCGTGCGGGTCGTCCCCGGTTCTCACAACGACGATGACGAGATCGGCGTTGATCCCGTTCGTGATGAACGTCTTGGAGCCGTTGACGACGTAGTGGTCACCCTCGAGACGGGCCGATGTCGCGATGCCTGCGAGATCGGATCCCGTTCCCGGCTCGGTCATAGCGATCGCCGTCATCAGGTCTCCACTCGCTAACCCGGGTACCCAGCGTTGCTTCTGCTCGGGGGTGCAGTAGGTGAGGAAGTACGGGACACAGATGTCGTTGTGGAGCGTGATACACATCCCAGAGGATCCGGCAGTGGAGCCGGTGAACACCTCATCGATCACCGCGTTGTAGCGGAAGTCGTCCACACCGCCACCGCCGAACTCCTCAGGGATCGACATTCCGAGCAACCCGACACTCCCAGCCTTGCGGAACATCTCCTTGTCGACCTTGCCTGCCGCTGCCCACTCCTCGTGGAAAGGCAGAATCTCGACCTCGAGGAACTGCTGGACGGAAGCCCGGAACAGATCGTGTTCGGTTTCGAAGATCGTACGCTTCATCGCCGGTGCTCCTCCGCTCGCTTCTGTGACACGAACGCTACAGGCTCCGTGCATCGTCGGTCCGCACACGCGAAGAAGCGCCGGTGTGAACCCACAGGTTCACGCCGGCGCCTTCTCGCTGTTGCCTATGTCAGGACGATCCGAGTTGCTGCAGGTCGTCGGGGCTGAGGCATCCCATCACGACACTGAACATCTCGTCGGACGCCTCGGCGTTCTCTACAGCACCGTTGTCGAACGCTCCTCGGGCCATCGATGCGATCAGGTCGTCGCTGAGGCCTTCACGGATACAGTTGATGCCCTCTTCGCTGACTCCGCTCGTCTCGAACTCCTGCATCACTATGTCCTTGAAATCGACGCACTTGGTCATCACAGTCACCATCGAGTCGATATCGGCCTCGGTGAGATCGACGTCCGACGGGTTGGTACCTGCTTCAACCGAAGCAACGTCGAGGCCGAGTTCGTTCAGCCTGGCGCTGCCCACCTCCTGGACCATGTTCGTTCCGAAGCATGCCGCCTCCTCCTGGCCGAACGGGCTGTCGGGACCGCTTTCCTCGGCCATCGACTTGGTGATCGCATCGGCGAGCTCCTTGTCGGCCCCACTCAGAGAAGCACTGCCTCCAGAATCGCTGCTGCTACAGGCAGCGGCAACGAGCGCCAGTACGCCAATCAATATGAGAATCCGTTTCCCCATGTCCTTCTCCCTCATTTGGAATCACGCAACCCTAACCGGGAATCGGTTGAGACCGCGTCTTGTGTCAGGTCCGGGGAACAGTGCCTCATCGCGGTACAACGGGTCCCGTCGGAGGACAGGTTCATACCCCCTGGGGGTATACTTATGGTGTGAATATTCCAGACACCGACCGCGATGACATCATCAGGCGTCTCCGACGCGTAGAAGGCCAGATCCGTGGCGTCCAGCAGATGATCGAGGATGAACGGGAGTGCAACGACATCCTCACGCAGTTCGCTGCTGCGAACCGTGCCCTCTCGAGAGCCGGGTTCAAGTTCCTCTCCGCAACCATGGACCAGTGCCGGCTTCACCCGGACGAGGCAGACGAATCCGGATACACGTACGAGACGCTCGAGAAGATGTTCCTCAGGCTCGGCTAGCCATCACGAGTTGGTTGGCCTGATCGACGAGGACGACGGTGCAGCAAGGACTACGGCGAGACGAGTTGACCCTTGTAGTTCTCGAGATCGTCGTAGATCACCGTGGCCTGCAGGCCCGCTGCTTCGAGGAAACCCGCAACGATCGACGCGCGGTATCCGCCCTGACAGTGGATGAGAACATCTCCGCTCACGTACGCCGACGGGTTCACTGAGACCTCCGCGAGGTGAACGAGCGTAGCTCCAGGGATCACGCCCATGAGGTGCTCGACCGGGTCACGAACGTCGAGCAGAGTGCCCTCCACCCCCTCGAGTTCGTCGAAGGTGATGAACGGTGTCGTCGCGAGCGGTCCGTCGACCATGAGATCGAGGCTGTCGGGTTCAATTCTCCCAACGATGGCGTCCCAACCGATCCGGATGAGATGCACTCGCGCTTCTTGGACCTCAGACTTCTTTCCGACCAAGGCAACGGGCGAGTCCCATTCCAGCGTCCACCCCATATACACGGCGTCGTCCGTCGAACCCGGGAACGCCAGGGACCCGGGAAGGTGGCCCGCGGCGTACTCCTCGAACGGTCGGACGTCGATGATCGTCGCCTCTCCTACCTGATCGAGTCGTGTGATTGTTGGAAGGTCCTCTCGAGAAGGTGCACCGAGCGGGAGCAGGTTCGAGGGCGCCATGTGCTTGTAGTAGACGGGGTACTGCTTGTAGCCCATCTTCTGGCTCAGGGCGAAGGCATCGAGTGACGGTGCGATGAGTGCAGGATTCTGAAGCTTCTCCCGCTCGACCGTGCTCGTTGTATCGGCGACGTCGGATGCCGAACAGAACGAGCCCGTCCCGTGCGTCGGTGCGACGATCGAAGGGTCGGGAAGCGTGTCGGCGATGCGATGCGCTGATGCGTACTGGTCTGCGAGCAGCTGTTCGGTGTGGTCGGGTCCCAACAGATCGGAGCGCCCAACGGCTCCGACGAGCATCGATCCTCCTGAGAAGATGGCTACGGGCCCTTGAGGAGACTCGAGGACGTACGAAGTGTGGTTGTGCGTGTGTCCGGGCGTGTGCATGGCGCGGACGAGCCAACCTCCAACGGGGATCTTCTCGCCGTCGGGGAGTGGGGTGTGGTCGTAGGTCGCTCCGGTGTTCGCGGGAAGAACGTAGGTTGCGCCGTGCTCTTCGGCGAGGAGCTTGCCGCCACTGACGTAGTCGTTGTGGATGTGGGTCTCGAAGACTGCGACGAGGTTTGCGTCGACTCCGTCGAGTACGGCCTCGAACCGGTCGAGGTCGCGTTGGATGTCAATGGCAACCGCTTCCTCTCCTACGACGACGATGTAGGAGTGGTCGCCGAGACTCGCAGTGCTGATCTGTTTCGCGAATGCTCTCGTGTTGGGTGTCGAGAGATCGATGATCATGGGAACCCTTTCGATACGTTCTACGTCACACTACTATACCCCCCAGGGTATTACTCGCTAACGAGAAAGATTGACTTTGCTCTCCTCTCTCCCCAACACTATCGAACACGTCCCCGCACACGACTGGGAAGCATGGCGCGATGAGCATGGCGCCGTGCTCATCGATGTCCGTGAACCCACGGAGTGGGCCACGACCGGAACTCTCCCAGGCGCCGAGCTCATTTCGCTCGCCGGACTCCCGGCCGCAGCCGAGATGATGGATCGCTCGACACCCATACTCATCGTGTGCGCAACCGGGGCCCGAAGCACGACCGCTGCCGCATGGCTCACCTCCATGGGCTTCGAACGACCCGCATCACTCGCCGGCGGTGTCGTCGCGCTTGGAATGCGATGATGTTCGGTCGCAAGAAGAAAGCCGTCGATGTACGCACAGCGCACCAGATGGCAGAGAACGACGGTTGGGTGATCGTGGACGTGCGCACCAAGTTGGAGCGCAAGGAGGGTCACCCGACAGGCTCGATCCACTACAGCCTCGACTCGCTGAACCAGAGGATGCGGAAGCTCGAAGGCAGGAAGGTTCTCGCCATCTGCCGAAGTGGCAACCGGTCGAGCACCGCTGTGAGCATCCTCGAACAGAACGGGATCGAGGCGATCAACGTCAAGGGAGGCATGCTCGCGTGGACCCGCGCCGGCCTTCCCACAAAGAGAGGAAAGTAGAGACATGAAGAATCGTTTGAAGCTCCTCGTCGCCGCCCTCGGCGTTGGCGCCATCGTTTTCGCAGGCTGCTCATCGGGAGCAGCTGCCGTCGAGACGGTCGCACCCACCGCTGCAGCCGAGATCATCGTCCAAGAGACCGATGAAATCGTCCTCGATATCCGCACACCTGAGGAGTTCAGCCAGGGCGTCATCGAGGGAGCCATCAACATCGACTTCTACGCCTCCGACTTCGCCGATCAACTCGACGCCCTCGACAAGGATGCCCACTACGTCGTGTACTGCCGCTCCGGCAACCGATCCAGCCAGGCCCGCAGTACGTTCGCCAAGCTCGGCTTCACCAACGTGACCGAGATCGATGGCGGCATCGCCAACTGGTACAACTCCGGCCTCCCCATCGCCCTCCCCTAGGTGTCTGGCGCCGATACAGCTCGTATCCGGGCTGTATCGGCGCCAGAGTCCAAAGGTTGGGGGGTCGGCTAGGCTCGCTAGGGCATGATCTTTTCGGACAGGACCATCAAAGAGGCACTCGCGAGCGGTCGGATCGGTATCGATCCGTACGACCCTCAGATGGTCCAACCCTCAAGTATCGATCTTCGTTGCAACCCCAACTTCCGCGTATTCGAGAACCACAAGTACGCTCTCATCGATCCGAAGGCTCCCCAAGGCGACCTGACGACGGGGGTGCTCGCGACGGAAGACAATCCGTTCATCCTCCATCCGGGCGAGTTCGTGCTCGGGTCAACGGTCGAGACCATCTCACTCACCGACGACGTCGTCGCCAGACTCGAAGGAAAGTCGAGTCTCGGCCGTCTCGGGCTACTGATCCACTCGACCGCAGGCTTCATCGATCCCGGCTTCGTCGGCCAGGTGACGCTCGAACTCTCCAACGTTGCGAACCTTCCGATCGCCATCTACCCGGGGATGAAGATCGGGCAGATCAGCTTCTACCAGATGACCACACCCGCGGAGTTCCCCTACGGATCCCCCGAACTCGGGTCCAAGTACCAGGGCCAGACCGGCCCAACACCATCCCAGATGCACAAGGACTTCGGAGGTCCACGATGACCGTTCCCCACGCCCGCATCGGTGCGGTGATGATCGACTGCCACGATCCGGAGGCCCTGACGGAGTTCTGGTCCGCGATCGTCGGGGTCGAAGCGGCACAGGCCTACCCCGGATACGTCTTTACGACGAAGATCCCTGGCAACCACATCCGCCTCGCTTTCCAAAAGGTGCCTGAGGACAAGACGGTGAAGAACAGGTTGCACCTGGATCTTTCCCACGAGGACCCTGAAGCGTTCTTCGCCCAGGTCGAGTCGCTCGGCGGTTCGCGGATCGAGGACCACGACGTCGGAGGGATGACCTGGACCGTCCTCGCCGACCCCGAAGGCAACGAGTTCTGCGTCACCAAACGGCACTGAGTCAGCTGGCTACTCTGCCACGACCTCATGCAGCCAGACGGTGACTCCCCCGCACACGGCATCGACCGGGGCAACGATCGAACGCTTGAGATAGCCAAGGCCGACACCTGCGCTTGGAACCGATGAGGTGATCGTTCCCACGAGCTCGCCGTCGATCATGAACTCTGTACCCGGAGCTACCTGCTCTCCCGCTGTGAACAACACCCGCACGAGGCGCCGAGGTGGGGTAGCACCGCGAGACTGAACTCTCGCAACGAACTCCTGCCCGGTGTAACACCCTTTCGTGAAGCTCACCGTGTCCTCGACGATGCCGGTCATCGCGGGTGTTGCCAACCCGTCGATCTCAGGCTCTGCCGGCCATCCTGCTTCGATACGCAACGCTTCGAGTTCCTCTATCGACAAAGAGGGGATCTGTGTGGGTGCTCCTGGCTCGGGTCCGAGCACGTCGGCGGCATCCACCGAGTCCCACGGCAGCGCGGCAACCACAGGGGCATCGACCTCGACTTCCCGAGCACCGTCACCACGCCACGCAACGCCCTGCCACGTTTCCTCCTCGAAGACGACCTCCATCCGGAACAGCAGACCGTCGAGGCGTCCCCGCAACGCCGGGCCGCGACCCACTGCAACATCGAGGACGGCGACGTCCCCATGGCGAGTCACCCGAACCAACTCTTCGATCTCGCTCTTCGGTGTGAGGATGAACGACCACGTGGAGTCTCCTGGTTCGAGCGCGACGATGTCCTGGGTGAGTTGCGTCTGGAGGTACCTGAACGCATCAGCGCCCGATACGAGCAGGATGTCACGCCTGATCGGTGTCGCGGTGAGATCGGCAGTCATGGCCTGAGCGTAGATGACCCACTCGACGATACCGACAACGTACCTACCCGACGATTCCCGGTAGCCCTTTGGACTCGGCGTGGTGGCATGCAACGAACGATCCCGACACGACCCTCAACACGGGATGGGTGGACCGGCATACATTGGTTACCAACGGACAACGGTCGGCGAACGAGCACGCTGTGCGGGCAACATCGACAAGACGGGGTGCCTCACCCTCGATGTGACGGAGGCGCCCATCGGACACACCGGGGATCGAGTTGATCAAACCTGACGTGTAGGGGTGCTTCGGACGATGGTACAGGTCGACGACCGGCGCATCCTCGACGATCTCTCCGCCGTAGAGCACCGCTACACGATCCGCGATACCGGCGACCGACGCAAGGTCGTGTGTGACGATGATCATCGCCATGTCACGCTTGTCCTGCATGTCCTTGATCAGGTCCATGATCGCTGCAGCTACGGGGGCATCGAGACCGTTCAACGGTTCGTCTGCGATCAACAGACTCGGTGTCTTCGTCAATGCAGCGGCGAGCATGGCTCGCTGGGCCATGCCTCGCGACAGTTCATGACGGAACGCACCAAGCATGCGCCGGGACCGCGGGAGGTTCACTTCTCCGAGAGCATCCAGGACGCGTTCCTCGATCTCTCCGTCCGTCAGGTCCGAGTGCACAGAGAGGGCCTCTCCGGACTGGGCGCCGATGACCTGATCGGGACTCCATGATCCAACGGGGTTCTGGAAGACGAACCCGATCTCTCTCCCCATGGCGCGTGCCCAAACTTTATCCCCATCGTCGGCCACGACCGTACCTGCCAGCCGGGCCTCTCGGCGCCGCTTCCGGGAACCCCTCGAGTCGGATACGTCCACGTCACCGCCGGGTCGGAACGTGACGTCCTTGTACCTCGTGTCTCCCCCGATGACGCGTGTACCGGGCGACAGAAGAGCGAACCCTCCCATGAGCGCAAGCGACTTCCCCGATGCCGACTCGCCGACGATCGCAAGGACCTCGCCCGGTTCCACCGAGAACGACAGCGCGGGCACGACCTCCACCCACCCCGGATCGAGTTCCTCACCCGTGTCGGTAATCGGCCCCAGAACACCCTGAGCGGCATGATCGGTGTCGAAGACCGCGACTCGCAGATCGGTGACTTCAAAGAGCGGCCGGGGCACCGATGAGGTCCTTCTCTCTCGAAACGGTCGCTGCGACTGCTCCCCCAACAACGACAAGGCCGACACCGAACCACGTCGTGACGTTCGGAGTCTCACCAAGGAACACAGCGGCCCACATCACAGCGGTTGCCGGCTCAAGGTACATGATGACGCTTACGACGGCCACGGGCAGGTGCCTCATCGCTTCCCAGTAGACGAACCCGGCGAACCCGGTGAAGAACGCGCCGAGGACGAGGAAGTTGATCATGAACTCGCTGTACTGCGTGACTGCTTGATAGGTGGCCGGCGCCAGCAGGATGGAGGCAACGGTGAGCTCACCGATCGCCATCGTGAGACCTCCGAGATCCTTCGCGATCGGCTTGCCGACGAGCATCAGCGCCGTCAAAAGTGCCGCAGAGAGCCCAGCGACCATAACTCCCTCTGCAGTGATCCCGACACCGTCTTGCTGTGACATCTCGACCCACGGCTGAACGACGAACACCGTTCCAGCACCGGCGATCCCAAGGGCTCCCCACAGCCTCGGCGCGACATGCTCACCGAGAAGCGGGCCGCTGAGGATCGCTGCGGCGATCGGCCCGATGTAGAGCACGGCGAGGGCGACGGCCACCGTGGTCAGTTTGATCGACTGGAAGAACGTGATCCAGTGCGCTGCGAGCAGAACACCCGACAGCACGAGACGCCACCGTCGAACCTTCGGGACGACGAGCTTGCGAAGCGCTGCAGCCACAGCGATGAGTGCAAGGGCACCGAACGTCACACGAACGCCGACGAGGCCGACCGCAGGGACATCGTTGCGGACGAACAGCGGTATCGCTCCCCACAAGACAGCAAGCACCGCGAGCGCAACGACGGAGTAGATCTGTGTGCGCGATGACGTGCCCATCAGAGGATGCTACGTGCGTGTCGGTCGTCAGACGTCGGTGAACGGCGGGCCCTCGAGGAGTGGGAGCATGAGAGGTTCGAAGGGGATGTCGAGGGCGGTTGCGAGCGTCGACGTGTACTTGAGTAGCGCGACGGTCATCGTTGCCTCGACGATCTGGGCATCCGTCCAGCCGTGCCCGCGCAGACCGTCTGCCATCTCATCGGTGACGGCTGCCGGTCTCACCGCGACGACGCGGGTGTAGTCGATGAGTGCGTTCTCAGCGTCACCGAGGCGGGGGGATTGGGCACCGTCGGCGAGTTCTGCGCAGTCATCGACTGACCACCCATGGCGGAACAGGCCGAGCATGTGGGCGGCGACACAGTAGTCGCACTCACCGGCCCTTGCGGTCACGATGAAGATGGCCCGCTTGACCTCCTCGGGGAGCGACCCCTCCTTCATCGTTGCGAGGCTCAGATCCCATACAGCGTTCGTGATCTCGGGCATCGGCGCCATCGCCTGCTGAAGCTTCGGCACCATGCCGTAGTAGCTCGCGACGCGGTCGAAGACCTCCCTGATCCTCCCGGTCGCTGTTTCGGGGTCTTGCAACGGGACTCTGCTCATCGTGCATCTCTCCTGGTTGTCTCTGGTCCGGTCTCGATGGGCGCATCTGCTGTTGCACCCCACTCCTCCCACGATCCGTCGTAGAGAGCAGCGTCGTAGCCAAGAAGGTGCAGCACGAACAGGTCGAACGCCCCGTAGACACCGCCACCGCAGTAGGTGACGATGCGTTCGGCGTCATCGACGATGGGGCGCCACATGCCCGCCAGTTCCCTGCAGGGGAGGAGTTCCCATGTCGTCGGGTCGACGTTCACCGGTGCCGGGAAGTTTCGTGCACCCGGGATGTGCCCGCGCGCGAGATGCGGGTAGAGCGGGATCTGACCGGTGAAGAACGGCTCGGGAAGCGCGTCCACGATCACTGTGGTGGGGTCGTCGATGGCGGCGCGAACGTCGTCCATCTCGACCCGCAGTGCAGGGCGAAGCGACGGCACGAATCGGGCGGCAGCCCGCTCGATCGACCCCGTCTCCGTTGGGAGGCCGAGCCGTGTCCAGTTGGTGAAGCCGCCCTCGAGGATCCGAACCGCTGCGTGCCCGTGGTATCGCAGTGCCCACCACAGTCGGGCCGCCCACGTACCACCCTCGGTGTCGTAGACGACGACCTCGTCGTCACTGCCGATACCCAGGCGCGACATCACCTCAGCAAAGTCATCGGGTGCCAGGATGCGAGTCGGATCAGAAGGATCCTTGAGATCGTCGAGGTTCAGGAACACGGCACCGGGGATGTGCGACTCCCGATAGGCGTCGGGACCCGGAACGGAGCGGAACCGCCCCTGTCCATCGATCTCCACCGTATAGCGTGTATCGACGATCGCGACCGACCGATCACCAAGTCGCCGCGCAAGCCAGCGCGATGTCGCGACCGCATCTGGGTTCACAAAATCCACCCCGCCACGATACCCACAACGAGTCTGGCGTAGAAATCGGCAGCGTCCTTGCGAACTCCTACGCCAGGGTCCTGGCGCGGAGTCTCAGCGAGGAGCGCCGAGGTTGGGGGATGCGCGTCGGCGGGGTCACCCCAATAGGCCCGTGGCAGCCTGTGTCTATGTGTGCTCTAGATCGGTGCTTCGGCACGGCCCATGTCTGAAAAGAGCGTGAACTCGGCCAGGAACGTCATGTCGACCTTGCCGACACCGCCCTGGCGGTGCTTGGCGATGACGACCTCAGCAACCCCCTTGGACTCGACCTTCTCGGGGTAGTAGTACTCGTCCCGGTAGATGAACATCACGACGTCGGCATCCTGCTCGACGGCACCAGACTCGCGCAAATCACCGAGACGCGGGCGCTTGTCCTCACGTGCTTCGACGCCACGGTTGAGCTGAGAGAGGGCGATGATCGGTACGTGGAGTTCACGGGCAAGGTTCTTGAGGGACCTCGAGATCATGGCGATCTCCTGCTGACGGTTCTCCTGGCCCGACCCGTTCATCAACTGGAGGTAGTCAACGACGACCATATCGAGTCCTGGCTTGCGGCGAAGGCGCCTGCACTTCGCCCTGATCTCGGTGACGGTGAGCCCCGCAGAGTCATCCACGAAGATGTTCTGCTTGTACAGCGCGCCTGCTGCGTTGGACAGCTTCGTGAAGTCGCCCTCCGAGAGCTTCCCCGTGCGAAGTCGCTGCGAGTCGATCCGTCCCTTGGCACACAACATCCTGGTGACCACCTCTTCGCGACTCATCTCGAGCGAGAAGATCGCCACGGTGTGGCCGGACAGGGCGACATTCTGGGCCATGTTGAGGGCGAGCGCCGTCTTTCCCATCCCGGGACGAGCAGCGATGATGACCAGGTTGGTTGGGTGGAGACCCGCGAGCTTGCGGTCGAGGTCTCGGAAGCCGGTGGAGATGCCGGTCACCTCCGAACCGTTGCGCTGGAGTTCCTCTGCCTTCTCGATCGCCGGGCCGAGTAGGTCGTCGATGACCTGGAGACCGTCACCGACCTGGCGCTCTGCAACAGCGAAGACCGCCTGTTCCGCCTGGTCGACGACCTCCTCGATGGGTTGCGCCATCTGACCCGCGATCATCCCAATGTCGCCACCGACCCGCATGAGCCTGCGGCGCAACGCATGCTCTTCGACGATGCTGGCGTAGTACTCCACGTTCGATGTCGAGGGCACGGAATCGATCAGATTGGTGAGGAACTCGATGCCTCCCATCCGGTCGAGAACGCCGTCTCGACGGAGGCCCTCTGAGACAGTCACAGCGTCGATGGGTTCGTTGGCATCGAAGAGTTGCTGGACGACTTCGAAGACCTGCTGATGGGATGGCTTGTAGAAGTCGTCGGCGTGGAGCTTCTCGAGAGCGACGTTCGCAGCATCACCGGACAACAGCACTGCGCCAAGGACCGATTCCTCAGCATCGATGCTGTGTGGCGGCACCCTCGGGGAACGGGCTGTTTGTGGGTCGATGACCGCTGTCACCGGTCCTCCTCGGTGTCCGTCATGTTCATGGCACCCTCCATCCAACACGCCGGGTACGACAGTTCTGGATGATTGACGTCAGAGCCAGCAGGATACGCCGGGCGTCGAGATGTGCGATCCCGCAGGACACTGCGTTTTTCGCGGTTCAATCTGTTCTTCGCGACCTGTGCTCATCGACGGGGATAGAACCATCTTGTTGGTGGTAGCCAGCATGTGCGGCAACGAGAGCATCCCAGTCGTCGGCTGCCTCGAGGTCAACCGCCACGAGGTGGGTACTCGTCGGACCATCACCTCGATCGAACGTACGCGCCTTTCGAAGCATGGCGGCGGAGGAGTCATCGATCCTTCGATGCTGCGCCAGATGTTCATTCCATGAAACGGTGAGGAACAGCTCGGTCAATCGATGCGGATCCGCCGTGTCGCGATACAACCTCCACCGGTACGCGCCGGTACGGAGGCGTACGAGACGGATCTCGTTCATGACGTCGAGGAACTCCGCAAGATCGCTCGTGTCTACCTGCCATGTGTTCATGATCAGGACCGGTCCACCCTCGGTCTCGACGTGCTCGATGAACGCCCGGTCCTCCGTGAAGTCGGGGGTCTCTACGTCGTTGAGTGCCGGGATGCCAAGCAGCGGTGCCACGAAGAGTCCGAGCACGATCGCACCCGAGGACATCACGATATCTGCACCTCCCGCACCAATGCGGTCGGCGAGCACCCCAGCAATGATCGACCCGATCGGCAGGATCCCTACGAACGCCAGCGTGTACATACCCATCGCTCTGCCACGGACCCATTCAGGCGACATCAGCTGTGCCGTTGCGTTGAGGTTCGCAAGCGTCCAGACCCAGGCGGCACCGGCGACCATCAGTGCGCCGGCAGCGACCGGAATCGACCCAGTCGCACCGAGGGCGACGCCCGCTGCACCAAACAGGGCGACGGTCACAGGAAGCGACCACTTCCCAAGCCTGCTCGTTACCGGGTTGCGACTGAACCCTCCAAAGAGGGCTCCAAGGCCCATCGCCCCGAGCAGGATCCCATAGGTGCCGGCGTGGCCGCCGAGTTCCTCAGTTCGGTTCGGAAGAATCGTCTGCACTGCAGCCGAGGTGATAGCGAACAACGAGGCAAGGACGAGGACCCGACGAAACGGCTTCGTGAATCTTGCATAGCGGATACCAAGGGCGATCGCATTGAGCATCGACGTCTCATCGCGTTCGGGTGTCGGCATCCGCCTGGCGAGGACGATCAGCACGACGATGACACCGAGGAACGAGAGTGCGTTGAGCGCAAAGGCCATCTGTGCACCCGACACGACGATCAATAGCCCACCGAGAGCTGGGCCGATCGCCCTGGCAACGTTGAACGCGACCGAGTTGAGCGCTACTGCGCTTGCCACCATGCCTCGCGGGACGAGATCGGGCACCGTTGCCTGCCACGAAGGGAGGTTGAACGCAAGCCCCACACCGAGCAACAGACCGAGCGCGAGCAGGAGACTGGGAGTGATCAGATCCAGCGCGGCGAGTAGTGCCATCGCTCCAGCCGCGAGCCCCATCGTCGACTGTGCAGCGACGAGGACCCATCGACGATCGAACATGTCTGCCACTGCGCCGGCGGCAAGGGAGAGAAAGAGCAACGGAAGTGTCGCCGACGCCGCCATCAACCCGACCCATGTCGCCGATCCAGTCAGTTCGAGCATCAGCCAGGATGCCGCGACGGCTTGGAGGAAGGAACCGAGGTTCGAGAAGATCGACGCCATCCATAAGGCCCTGAATCGGGGGATCTTGAGAGGAGCTACTGCATCGACCACCAAAACATTGTAGGAATCGTCGGACAGCGTCAGCTTCGACCCCGCCCTCGCGTTCTGTGGGCCCCCTGCGGCATATACCGGTCCCACAACCCAGGGTTAGCTGCGGCATATACCGGACGAGCAACCCTGGGTATGCGGTGTAGGGCGGTGTGTGTGCGGATAGGCACGCGTAGCGGGCGCACCTGGAGGTGCGCCCGTTACTGGGTCACTCTGTTGGTGTGACTACGCCGGGATGACGTCGAGCGTCACCGCAACGGAGACCTCGGGGTGTGGCTTGAGGATGACCTCGTGGAGGCCGATCTCTCTGATCGGATCATCGATGTCGACGATCTTCTTGTCGATCGCGACGCCGGTGAACTTGACGATCGCTGCTGCAACGTCCGCCGCACCGATCGAGCCGAAGAGGTTTCCGGCGTCTCCGGCACGTGCAGCGACAACCACTCTGGTACCCGAGATGGTCTCGGCGAGTTGCTTCGCCTCGTCAAGCACCTTGCGCTCGGCTTCGATCCGTGCAAGACGCATCGAATCGGCCTGCTTCAGGGCACCGTCGGACGCTTTGACAGCGAACTTCTTCGGGACGAGATAGTTTCGGGCGTACCCGTCGGCGACGTCGACGACGTCACCCTTCGCCCCGAGAGCCTCGACGGCCTTGGTGAGGATGACCTTCATCGCTACGACCGCCTCTGCGTGTACGGCAGGAGCGCCATCTCGCGAGCGTTCTTGATCGCCTTGGCAACCTCGCGCTGACGATGCGGCGTCAGGCCGGTCACACGACGGGAACGGATCTTGCCTCGGTCGGACATGAACTTGCGCAGCAAGGCCACGTCCTTGTAGTCGACGACGTCGCCATCCTTGAACTTGTAGACAATCCGCTTCTTCTTGCGGGGGTTGGCATCGGGCCGGCGCCGCCGGCGTGTGGTGTTGGATCTTTGTGCCATGGGAATCTCCTTGAATCAGATGGGGGTTAGAACGGTGCTTCGTCCGGGCCGGTGTCGGTGCGTGCGACGGGTGCTGCGGGTGCTGCACCGCCGCCTCCGTATCCACCGCCACTGCCACCACTGCCGCCACTGCCACCGGCGAAGTCGGTGTTGCGCGGCGTCTTGGTGACAGATGCCGTCGCCCAGCGCAGGGATGGGCCGATCTCCTGGATGTCGATCTCGACGACGTTGCGCTTCTCGCCCTCGTTCGTCTCCCAGGTGCGCTGCTTCATGCGACCCGAGATGATCACCCGCGCACCCTTGGTGAGGGACTCGGCAACGTTCTCGGCAAGATCACGCCAGCAGGTGCCACGGAAGAAGCTCGTCTCTTCCTGCCACTCGCCGTTGCGGTCCTGATACCGCCGCGAATCAGCGACACTCAAGTTCACCATCGCAACACCGCTTGCGGTGAAACGAAGCTCTGGATCTGAGGTCAGGTTCCCGATGATGGTCACGTTGTTGCTCATTACATCTCTCTTCTCTCGACCTGCTCACAGTGTGAGGGGTCGGTGTGACACGAATCGGTCTACGCGGACTTCCGCACGATCTTGTGGCGGACCACAGAGTCGAGCAGCGACAGGGACCTGTCGAGGACGTTCTGAAGATCGACGTCACCATCGAAGATGATGACCGAGTAGTACCCCTCGGACATGTGGTTGATGTTGTAGGCGAAGCGGCGCTTGCCCCAGAAATCGGAGTCTTTGATGACTCCGTCACGGTCGGTGATGGCCTTTTCGACCTCTTCCACTGCGGCACGGACGTCTGGCTCAGCCATGTCGTACCGGTGGATCACCATCAGCTCATACGAGCGCATCTGATATTTCCTCCTCTGGACATCCGCGGTGCGGATGGCCCCTGCGAGTGGCAGGAGCAGGACGGTGCTTGCCGAATGCGGCAAGGCGGCATCCATTTCGATGCCGACTAGATGGGTGAAGTGTACCGAAGCAGTGACCGTACGGCCCTGTGCATGACACGCTTCAAGAGAGAGCGACGGGGATGGGTCGTCACCCGTCTCCGCCATTGTGAACGTCCCCAACGTTCACCCCATCTCTGTCCGGATGTCGGGTCATCTCACAGGATTCATACCGCACGGACATTTCGTTAGGCCACCCGGGTTGGTGGACACGTATGGTTCGAGACAGGAAGAGGAGGATGACGTGGAGCGGTCCCCGAGCGCAGATGCGCTGTTCCGCTCGGTCTACGGATCGCACGTCGATGCCATCCGCCTCTACTGCATCCGCAGGATGCCCCTGTCTGAGGTGGACGATGCCACGTCGGAGGTGTTCCTGGTGCTGTGGCGCAAGATCGATGTCGCACCCAAAGGCGATGCGGCGCTTCTCTGGCTTTACGGGGTTGCGCGCAAGGTCGTGTCCAACCGACGACGGTCGACCGCACGTTTTGCCAACCTCAAGGCAAAGGCGTCCGTGGTAGCCGGTGGCCCGATCGATGGCCCCGAAACCGTCATCGTCGAGAACGAGGCTGCCCGCGAGGCCATCGAGGCCTTGAACCGGCTCTCGGCCAAGGATGCTGAGATCGTCCGCCTTCGCGTCTGGGAGGAGCTCACCTCTCACGAGATCGCCGAGATCGTCGGGTCCTCCCCTGGAGCCGTCGACATGCGTCTCTCGAGGGCTCGCAAGAAGTTGAACCGCTACCTCACAGCGGATACCTCGAGATCAGATCGTGACCGTCCCCATCGACTGAGAGGATGTGAGCAAGAATGACTGACAGCTTCGAACGGATCGCGTTCGCCAACCCTGCACCACAGGGCACGGACCTCTCCAGTGCTCTCATGTCCACGACCGCTCTCCTCGACATCATCGATGAAAGGGCGGGAGCCATGCCTGTCGAGACGAAACCAGTCCAAACACGAGAGACCGAAAAGCCGACATCGACGAGACGGGGATGGCTGACCGCAGCCGTCGCCTTCGGAATTGTGCTCATCATCGGGACGATCTTCAT
>CAYLVM010000047.1:13082-16826 GCA_964387145.1 uncultured Acidimicrobiaceae bacterium | reverse complement strand
TGATCCCGACCCGGGGGATCAGCCGGGTCCGGGGAAGCGGTACGTCTACACGGCAACCGATCCGGGCATCGGAGCCTGCTACTCCTGGTCCAACGTTCCCGGCGGACTCGATGCATGGGACCCGGCCAACGACGGGGCAGTGATCGCCATCACCACCAGCCTGCCGCTGTGTCCTCCCCAACCCACACCCGATCCCGAGACCCGGGCATGGTCGATCTTCCGGTCATGGGACCTCGACCCACCGGCACCGTCCATCACCCCGGCAGCGAACGGCATCACCGGCGTTGCGACACAGCTGAGCGCAACACCCCCTCCCCAGATCATCCACTCCGAGGTGATGCCCGACGGGAGGCCCCTCGAGGTTCGCGCACGAGTGTCGCTCCTCACCGTCATATGGGGGGACGGCTCCACGACACGCCACAACCCATCGACGGCGACCGGGTACCCCGACGGAGCGGTGGCCCACACCTACACCCTCAAGACATGTACAGCCCGGTACCGCGACAACCACCCCTCCGGTGGCCTCTGTCACCCCACCGCGGCGTTCTACGCCATTGCAGCCGGCTACGAGTGGACGGGCGAGTACTCGGTCGGATCGACCTGGATGACGCTCGGCTCGCTGACGGTCACGGCTCCTCCCGTCGCCTATGACGTCGATGAGGCGATCGGTATCGTCACGCCCTGACCTGCTGTCACGATCGTCGAACATCACGTTCGGGAACAACGCACACAGTCGAGTAGCGTGACGCCATGACTTTCTACCTCGGAGCACCCGCCGACGCCTCCGGCAAACGCGTCGACGATGAGACCACGACGTTCGATCCCTCCGACCTCACCACCCACGGCGTGATCGTCGGCATGACCGGATCAGGCAAGACCGGTCTCGGCATCATCTACCTCGAGGAGGCCCTACGGGCCAACATCCCAACGCTCATCATCGATCCCAAGGGGGACATGACCAACCTCCTCCTCACGTTCCCAAATCTTGCCCCTGCCGACTTTCGACCTTGGATCGACGAGGGGTCCGCCGCAAAAGCAGGGCGCACACCCGACGAGGAGGCGGCAGCAAAAGCCGAGCTCTGGGGGTCGGGGCTCGCGTCGTGGGACATCTCGGGGGAGGACATCGCAGCTCTCCGATCGTCGGTGGACATGACGATCTACACGCCTGGGTCCGAATCAGGCGTTCCCCTCAACGTCATCGGGCGGATGCTGCCACCGGACCTGTCGTGGGACACCGACGCTGAAACGATCCGCGACGAGATCCAAGGGATCGTCTCAGGGCTGCTCTCCCTCATCGACGTCGACACGGACCCCATCGCGTCCAGAGAGCACATCCTCGTCTCGAACCTCATCGAGAACGCGTGGCGCAACGGCGATGCGACCGACCTCCCCACACTGATCAACCAGGTTGCCACACCACCGATACGAAAACTGGGAGTGTTCGACGTCGACACCTTCTTCCCGGAGAAGGACCGCATGGCGTTCGCCATGAGACTCAACGGCCTGCTTGCGTCCCCATCGTTCGCTTCGTGGATGGCGGGCGTAGACCTCGACATCGAGAAACTCCTGTGGTCCAACGGCAAGCCACAGGCCTCGATCATCTACCTCGCGCACCTCAGCGACACCGAGCGCCAGTTCATCGTGACGATCGTCCTCTCGAGGGTCATCACCTGGATGCGTTCACAACCGGGAAGCAGCGACCTGCGGGCGTTGATCTACATGGACGAGGTGTTCGGGTTCGTGCCACCAACGGCGGAGCCACCCGCCAAACGGCCGATCCTCACGATCCTCAAACAAGGCAGAGCGTTCGGCGTCGGGATGCTGCTCTCGACCCAGAACCCCGTCGACCTCGACTACAAGGCAATGTCGAACGCGGGAACCTGGTGTATCGGCCGGCTGCAGACGGAACGAGACAAGGCGCGCATCATCGAGGCGCTCACCACGGCAACCGGCGAAGTCGATATCCCAGATCTCGATGCAACGATCTCGAACCTCTCGAAACGGGTCTTTCTGCTTCACAGCACCAAGCGTTCGACCCCGACGGTCTTCACGACACGATGGGCGATGTCCTACCTCCGGGGACCGATGACCCGCGAGGAGATCACCCGGATCACGGAACGGTCACCTTCAGAAGCGACGTCGACGGACCCCGTCACGCCCTCCCCACCACCCGACGTAGACGATGCAACACAATCGGCCCCAGCCGTAGCCGACGGCATCGATGTCGCCACCCTGCACCCGGCGGCTCCATGGGCGACCACGATCGGTTACGCCGAGAACGGGACCACATACAGGGCAGCATTGGCGGTCACCGTCTCAACTCGGTACGACGAGGCACGTCTCGGAGTCGACCAAACAGAAACATGGGAAGCCATCCTCTCCCCACTCACCGACCCTCCCGACGCAGGCAACCTGATCGAGGTCGATCACGACCCACGGGACTTCATGAGCCTCCAGAGCGATGTGTCGTTCACCGAACCGGACGCTCCGATAGCCCAGAAACGGTACTTCGACAACGTCTCGCGGATGATCATCCGCGACCTCGACGCCCGCAAGACGATCACCGTCCACCGCAACCAGTCTCTCAAGCTCACCTCGCGACCCGGGGAGTCGTTGACGGATTTCGAGGCTCGTTGCCTGGTGGTCGCAACGGATCGGGCCGATGCGGACATCGCCAAGCTCACACAGCGATACATGAAGCGGATTCGCACCGCGAGACGGGACTACGAGAACGCCGTGCGAACGGCAGACTCGGCAGCACAGGCCATGGACGCACTCCAGGGCGAGGCCGCCGTGGGCATGGTATTCGATCTCCTTTCGGGTCGACGTCCACGAGCGTCGTCTTCCAAACGTCGTTCCGCCGAAACGCGCCTCGCACGAGCGGAGGACAAGATCGAGGACAAGAAGGCAAGGTTCGAAGACCTCAACGACGAACTCGCCTCCGAGGTCGCTGCCACACAGGACGAGTGGACGGAGAAGGCGACCGATATCGAGGAGATCGATGTCGGGCTCGAGAAAGACGACATCGAGGTGGACCGAGTGACGCTGGTGTGGGTGAGGAGCGATCCGTCGACGGACGGCACCTAGCGCGCCTCAACCATTCACCGGAGGCGACGACCCTTCCCTCCGCAAACCACCAGGCCGGCGACCGATCACACCCAACCTCACGTCTTGGGGATCAACGCCCACAAAACGTCGCGTGAATCCACGATGCCGAGCAACTCTCCATCTTCGACGACGGGAAGATGCCTGTACCCGGTCTCGAGCATCCACGCCGCTGCGTCGACAACGGGAACATCCGGATCGATGAGGTCGGGACCCGGCGTCATGCACTCGGACACGGGGGTCTCGGAACCCTTGCCATCAGAGACAGCCTGCGTCAGATCCCTGTCCGTGCAGATTCCGATGATCCCCGATCGGTCGACGACGGCCACAGCGCCGACGTGACACTCGATCATGAGCGCCGCCACTTCCTCGATCGGCGCATCGGGTCCAACGATCTCGCTCTGTCGTCCCACCAACGCACGTACACGCATGATGACCTCCAGCTCTAACGGTAGACGGTGCAACCGAGAGATGAAAGACCACAGAGAGGGACAGGACGCGCGGTTCAGAATCCGTTGTTCTCCGTTTACCGTTCTCAGCCAAGACCCGAGCGTCCAGGAGATGACTCGGATTTCCGACTGTGAACTGTGAACTGTCAGCTGTGAACTTCCGTTCGTGAACTGTCAGCTGTGAACTTCC
>CAYLVM010000047.1:0-12982 GCA_964387145.1 uncultured Acidimicrobiaceae bacterium | reverse complement strand
ACTGTGAACTGTCAGCTGTGAACTTCCGTTCGTGAACTGTCAGCTGTGAACTTCCGTTCGTGAACTGTCAGCTGTGAACTTCCTGATCCGCTTAGATCAGGTCCTGTTCACGGATACCGAAGCTCGGGTGACGGAGTCGGCACAGCGCCAACTTCTCGAGTTGACGGATACGCTCACGCGTGAGGTTGAACTCCTCACCGATCTCTTCGAGCGTCCTGGGGATCCCGTCGTAGAAGCCGTACCGCAGGGCAAGGATCCGTCCCTCTCGCATGGGAAGCCTGTCGATGGATTTCCTCAGCGAGTTTGCGATATCGAGCTCTTCGGTGACCCGAACGGGGTCAACAGCATCGTCATCCTCGATGAAATCGCCCAGCTGGGCACCATCTTCACCGATCGGCTGCTCGAGCGAGACGGTGTCTGCAACAGCGAGCGCGAGCTCGACCTTCGACACCTCGACACCGGCTTCCTCCGCGATCTCGTCGGGCTTGGGATCCCGTCCGAGCTCCGCCTTCAAGGATGCCTGAGCTGCACGGACCGCTGCAAGGGTGTCATGGAGATGCACAGGGATGCGAACCGTTCGGGACTTGTCGGCGATCGCACGAGTGATTGCCTGACGGATCCACCACGTCGCGTATGTGGAGAACTTGAAACCCTTGCGCCAGTCGAACTTCTCAACGGCGCGGATCAACCCGAGGTTGCCTTCCTGGATCAGGTCCAGGAAATCGATTCCCGACGTGTTGGCGTATCGACGAGCGTTCGCAACGACGAGACGCAGGTTGGCAGTGAGGAACGCGTCCTTCGCCTCGCCACCCCGTCGTACCTGACGCTTGAGCATGAGCTCTTCGGCCTTCGTGGAGTAGCCATCTGCATCGAGCCGCTCCTGGGCCGTCTGACCCGCCTCGATCTTCTGGGCGTAGTCGACCTCGTTCTCGGCTGTGAGGAGTTCGTACTCACCTATCGATGTGAGGTACTGACTGACAAGATCGGTCGTGAGCCTTCCGCGGTCATCGGTCAACTTGGAACGTTCCCGATCCTTTATAGATCGGCTGAGCGTGTCCCTATCCATCCGCTCCTTGGCCTCTTCGCGTTCACGAACAGCCTTGTTGACGATTGCCTTACGAGGCTTCGACCCTGTCGTCATCAACTTCCTCCACGAGGTAGACGGTCGCTTCGCACAGAGAACACGTGGCCCAATCGACGGTGTGTTTCGGATTCACCAATCCGAGGCGTGCACCTCAATATCACACAGGCCACAGGATTTGTGAACCCACTTTCTCGCTCGGAAGGTACGGACGTTGTGAACCTACCCGCACGTCACCCGGAGACGTCACACACCCGTCGGAGCCTCGGGGGGACCGCCAGACCGTTCTCGAGGCGCTCGACGACCCGCCCACAGAGGTCATCGAGCATCAGCTCGTCAAGGTCCGACACGCCCGGAGCAACTCGACCGAAATGGTCGCCACCACCGCCGGAGAGTCCATGCTCGAAGCCAAAGAAGTCGTCTCCAGGTGGGAGACCAAAGACATCACCTCCTGGCGGGAAACCGCCGAACATATCGAGAAGATCGACGAACTCCGTAATCGCATCAGGGGCATCGTCACGGCACGCATCGAACGCGGCACCTACCGACGCGATGTCTGGCACTCCCTCGAGCACCGTGGCATCGAACGTGATCCGAAACCCCCCGTCTCTGAGAGACTCGACCAGTGGTACCGGAGCACCCTCGGAACGCAGACACCGCGACCACGTCTCGAGTTCCCGTGCCACCGTGTCCTCCTCGGCGGAGTTCGACGCGTACGCAACCACACCCATGACGACGATGAGGATCACCGCGACACCGGCCATGATCGCGGGAACCACCCAGTCCGTGTCTCGAGCTCGTGGTGTTTCCACCTCTCCGACTCCTCCGTTGCTGATCTGATTTTCGCACGACGTGACCTCTACAGACACAAGTAACCTTCCGTGATGCCCGAAGGAACCACGATCCTCGTCGTCGCCCTCGCCTCGCTCGTGCTCGTAGTCATCCCGGGACCTGCCGTGATCTACATCCTCACCCGCAGCGTGAGCCAGGGCCGCGACGCCGGGCTCGTGTCGGCGATCGGTGTGAACCTCGGTTCGACGGTCCACGTCCTTGCAGCCGTCGCCGGACTGACCGTGCTCCTCGCCAGCTCCACGGCTGCCTACACGGCCGTGAAGTGGGCCGGAGTCGTCTATCTCGCATGGATCGGTATTCGCACGCTGATGTCAGGCGACGAAGTCTTCTCCGAGCCTGCCGTTGAGCCTGCAAGCCTGAAACGGATCTTCATTCAGGGTGTTCTGGTGAACATGTTGAACCCGAAGGTCGCCATCTTCTTTCTGGCCTTCCTCCCCCAGTTCGTCGACCCGAACGCACCGAATGCAGCGACCCAGACGCTCGTCCTCGGTCTGACCCTCGTGACGATCGGGCTCATCTCCGATTCTGTGTACGCCTTCATCGGTGGATCGATCGGGGATCTGTTCCGCAAACGCCCCGGCGCGGCTCGGGTTTCCCGCATCACGGCAGGCTCGGTGTATCTAGCCCTCGCAGGGATCGCCGCGGTCGCAGGAACCAGGAATTGACGGTGTTCCCACCTCCAGACGATGCTCGGTACGTGCGCCTTGGCTCGGACCCGCGACTGGGATTCTGCGTCTCTCGGCCAGAACAAGTGACAGCACACCGAGAAGTTGATATGATTGCATAGCTGCCCGCTAAGGAATAGTCTGGAGGGCCAATCAAATGCGGCTCGAACTGACAAAGAAGACGGACCTGGCGTTCCAGGCACTCGCCTCGATCGCCACCCACGGTGACCAGCGAATGAACGGCTCGGAACTCGCCGCGAGCCTCGACATAACCACGCACTACCTACCACACGTCATGGCTCCACTCACCCGCGCCGGTTGGGTGGCGTCGACCTCTGGTCCTCACGGGGGATACTCGATCGCGATCGACCTACACGACATCACGCTGCTCGACCTCGTCGAAGCGGTGGAAGGTTCGATCGACAACAACCGCTGTCTCCACCTCGGCCCGCAACACTCTGCAAACCAGGCCACTTGTGCGCTCCACCATCCATGGACGAAAGCGCGTCAAGCCCTGATCGACGCCCTCGCCGAGACGGACATCGGTGAGATCATCGAATCAGTTCCGGATCTAACCATCATCGAACGTGAACAGACACTGTCCGCGTAGGTCGTTTCGGCCAGAGCCAACAACAGAAACGAGTAGGGGTGAGGAGAACCGGTAGGAGGGTCGCCATGGTCGGGGCGGTGCTCGCCCTCGCCCTCGCCGCATGCGTATGCGAGGACACCAGCGGCTCATGGAACGCATCTCAAGTACCGGTCGGTCCGGGAGATCCCATCGCCGGCGCCAGGACATACACCCTCGTGTGTTCGTCCTGCCACGGTGCCGATCTCCAAGGGGTTGACGACCTCGGTACGCAACTCGCCCCTTCAGACTTCATCGCCGAACAGACCGAAACCTCACTCGCTGAGTACATCAGGGTCGGAAGAGAGGAAGATGACCCTGAGAACATCACCGGTGTCCTCATGCCTCCAAGCGGTGGAGCTCCCTGGTTGAGTAACCAGGATATCGTCAACACCGCCGCGTATCTCTTGGGCCACCAGTAGCGAAACCTCACCCCGTACGACGGGGAGATCTGGCCGCTCACAGCCGAATCGGCGCAGATGGCCGAGAAATGTCCGTCACAGCACGGTATATTGCCAACTCAATCTCTAAGGAACGAATCGTGCGGCTCGAAATGACCAAGAAGTCCGACCTGGCGCTCAAATCTCTGCGGTGCATCGGAGATGCCGAAGGTGAGCTCGTTGCCGGCAAGTGGCTCGCCGACAAACTCGATATCACGACCCACTACCTTCCCCAGGTGATCTCTCCTCTGGTCAAGGCGGGTTGGGTCACATCGACTCCGGGACCCCGAGGCGGCTACCGGCTCCTTGTCGATCTCGAGAACATCAGCGTCCTCGAGGTCATCGAGTCGATCGAGGGCCGCATCGAGGACCAGGGATGCGTCCAGCGTGGGATCCCCTGTCCCGAGTTCGACCTGTGCGCCCTCCATACTCCATGGCAATCGGCACGCGACGCCATGCTCAAGGAGCTCTCGGCCGCCACGATCGCTGAGAACGTTCGACCCTGCAAGGACATGTAGAAGCGTTCACCGTTCACCGTTCACCGGTTGCCAGAGCAACGGTGAACTGCCGGCTGGCAGCTGGCTCTCGGCAATGACACGCTCTATAGGGGTCTCGTCGTATCCTCCGCGGCAATGGATACGACATCATCACAGCTCCCCATCTGCATCCACTGTGGAACGCCACGACCCGCAGACGAAACTCTCTGCCCGACCTGTGGCAAGCCATGGATCGACACCAAGATCGAGACACCCGAGGATGCAGGAGAACAGGTACCGGTTGTACCCGTCGATCCGGGCGACACGGCGGAGCTCCCCCCTGCCCCGGTCCCCGTCCCCCCGCCATCGCCTCTCGATGACACAGGCGAGTTCTTCTTCGAGGACTGGACCGATCCACCTGAGGAGAAACGCAGAAGCGCAGCCGTCTGGCTGATCCCTGCACTTCTCCTGGCTGTAGCCGCAGCGGCAGTCTGGGTGGTCGTGTTCCTCGACAGCGGGGCAACGTCATCGACGACGACCGTCGCTGCGCTCCCAGAAACGACGACAAGCACACCCGCGTCGACGACGACCACGCAGGCAGGCAAGACAACAACGACACCCCCAACCACCACGACCACGACCGTCTCCTTCGCTCAGCCGTCGGACTGGGAGCCGCAGGGGCCTGCAATCGCAACGACCGACCTCACGCTCAAGGCGGCAGGGATCGGACCCATCGCCATCGGCTCCCCGGCACGCGATGTAGCAGGGACCCTCACCGCGAGCCTCGGTGAAGCCGACAAGGCTGGCCTCACCGAACTCTGCCCCAACCAGGAGAGCTACTGGTTGCAGTGGGGTGCGCTCACGGCCTACTTCGACGGCGACACCGACGATTCGGTGTTCCTCGAGTACCGCTACGAGGACGCGGATGCCGTGGAGCCGCACGCGATCCTTGCGACTCTCTCCGGCGTAGCCCTGGGCGATACCGTCGCCGACCTCCAGTCGACCTACAACTCCTATACCGTCTCGTTCGAGGTGATCGACTCGCGGGACTACTTCCGCCTCAGCGACGCTGGCGAGCTGCTCCTTTGGGGACCGATCACCGGCACCGAGCCGAGCGGCACGATCGAAGGAATCTACTCTCCGAGTTCATGCGAATGACCGAGCCGGGGTTCCACAGACAGGCGGGGTATCGTCGTACCATGGCGGTTTCGCCAAACCGCCGTAACCGATGGGGGATCCATGTCGGAAGAACCAGCTGACCTCCCCGACAGAAGCATCATCCGACGCATCTTCAGCGTCGATCACGTCGTCCCCATACTGGCGGGGCTAGTCGTCTTCGCCGCGCTCACACGGTTGTGGAACACGAATCTCGGAATCGTGGTCGCTGCCGTCGCAGCCGGCGTGGTGACCGGGACGACGTGGGTGATCACTGCCAAGTCACAGAAGGGACCAGATTTGCGATCGGTCCTCTCGGACTACCCGATGCTTGGAGCGATCCCTTCCGACGAATCGGGCCCAGCCCCTGCGCTCACCGAGTCAGATACAGCGCACAGCTACACCGGACTCCTCGGCGAGATCGAGGCCAGAACCACCGGCAGAGTCGTGCTCGTCAGCTCGCCAGCACCGGGCCAGGGCTCATCGACCGTCTCACTCAACGTCGCCATAGCGGCGGCTCGTGCCGGACGTCGGGTCATGCTCATCGATGCCGATCCGTCACCGCACGGCATCAGCCGGTTCCTTTCGAGCGGCAACACGCCTGGCCTGTCCGACGTTGCAGCCGGAACGGCAACGCTTGCAGAGGCGACTCGCATGTGGACCGTTGACGACGGTGCCGCGTTCCCGATGCTTCCGTCGGGAACCGATCTCTCCGACGTCGATGCCCTCGCAGGGCTTCTCGTAGCCGACGCCCTCGACACCGTTTCCGAACGCGCAGACCTCATCGTCATCGATGTGCCGCCCATCCTGTGGTCGGAGGCAACACCGGAACTCGGTCGTCATGCAGATGGCACGATCCTGGTCCTCTCGGACACTGCGGATGCCGGTGTCGTATCTGACGCGATCGCTCAGCTCGACACTGCCGGAGCCCCGGTCCTCGGCTACGTTCGTAACAGATCGACGGGAACCAAGAAGCTGGCACCACCATGGTTCCGCAAGGCGTCGCTACGCGCCGTCGGGATGACGGCCGCTCTCGTGCTGGCGTTCGGTCTACTCACCACCTTCACCTTGTGGAACACGTGGCGCTCCGTCGAGACGCAGGCGTTCTCGAGGGAAGAGGTACAGGCTCTCGCACCCGACCCGGCCACAGCAGTCGACGACACATCCGGAGAAGGTGAGGTCTCCGAGGCTGACAGTCGCGACGCTGAGAACAACACCCCCGGCACGACGGCACCGGAACAGGCGTATCAGACGGTCCTTCTCCTCGGTAGCGACAAGGCCGCCGGCGCTGCAGACGTGATCCTCTACCTCGTGATGCCCACCAACGGTGCAGACCCATTCATGGTCTCTCTGCCCAGAGACCTCTATGTCAAGAACCCCTGCACCGGGCGTCAGGGCCGAATCAACACGCTGATGCGCGGCTGTGAATCCCAGGGAATCAACGGCCCTTCCCTGGTTGCCTACCAGGTTGGCCTGTTCACCGGAATCGAGGTCGACCACTTCGCCACCTTCAACTTCGAGAGCTTCGAGCAGATCATCGATGCCGTCGGAGGTGTTGAGATCTGCGTCGAGTACCCGGTGTTCGACGCGAAGTCGCAGTTGAACCTTCCCGCGGGATGCACCAACGCCACGGGGGAACAAGCGCTCGCCTGGGTCAGATCACGACATACCCAACAGAAGGTGAACGGAAGCTGGAAATCGATGCCCGGTGCCGGCGATCTCCTGCGCAACCAGCATCAGCAGGACGTGATCATCGAACTGTTCAAGAAACTGAAGGCCTTCGACTCTCCGGCACAGCTCACTGCGTCGGTGGCGAGCCTGGCCGACACGTTCGTTCTCTCAGACACCCTGGGACTCGCCGGGGCAGTGAACCTTGCGTGGAGCATCCGCGGTATCGACGTCGATACCATCAACAGGATCAAGATTCCGGTTCGCCTCACCCGGTCATCGACCAACCAATCGATCCTCGTTGCCACAGCGCCGTTCGATGAAGTGCTCGTCGAGCAGTACGGTGGGAGCCTCCCCGGTGAGGACCGCGAACCCAAAGAGACGTCAGCGCAGAGCCGATAGGCCGTACAATGCAGCAACGACCGAGCAGGAACACAGCGTGAGCGATCCCCAAGACCCATACGCGAACCCGCCAGGATGGACCGACCCGTACGAAGATCTTGCCGATCTCTCAGGCGACGATCCACTTCCCCCGATGGAACCACCGACGACACCGCCTGCCCAGCCGCCGGGCTCCCCCCTCCTGACGGGACTCATCATCGGTCTCTTGCTCGTCGCCCTCTCCGTAGCTGTGTTCCAGCTGCTGCGTCCGGACGACGCCGGCACTGCCGCCGACACGACGACCACCACGACGATCGGTGACGACACGACGACGACCACTGCCGGAGACGGCGGTACGACGACGACGGTCCCCGGCACGACGACGACGGTCCCCGGCGCAGACGCCTACGATCCCGTGCCCCCGCCGATCCCCGTCGACCGGTTGAAGCTGATCGCGGACGGCCTTCGTGTCAACGACAACGACATCCCAGACATCGTCTTTGGAACCAAAGCAAGCACGGCTATCGGGCGCTTTGTGGCAAGCTTCGGGGACCCCTCGAGCGACACGGGGTGGCAGGTCTCGACTGGACAGTACGGAACATGTGAAGGAGAACTCGAGCGGGTCCTGTTCTTCGGTCCGTTCGCTGCAGTCGTCACGAAGCCCAACAGCCAGGAGATCTTCAACGGCTACCGGCAGGACCTCACGTTCGGCGACCTCACGCACGATGCCGCCAACCTCGAGACCCTCAGCGGGCTGAGGATCGGCGCAACGGTCCTGGAGCTCAAGGACATCTACAGCGGGGAAACCGTCGAGTTCGCGACGGATCCGAAGCTCGGCGACATCTACCAGGTCATCGGTGGCTCATCGGGCAAGCTGCTCCTGTGGGGCCCCGTCAAGGGAACCGCAGACGATGACACGGTCATCGGAATCTACGCACCGGACTCGTGTGACCGATAGCCCGGTACTCACGACAACGACACCGGTACAATCGTCGCCATGAAACCCAGCTACGGAACTTCGCTGATCGTCGGGGCAGTCGCAGGCCTCTTCCTCGCCGTTGCGATGTTCCTGTTCCTCGCGTCTCTCGGAGCCGTCTCCTCCTTGCAGCCGGCGATCGAGACGAACTCTGTCGAACCCGTCTTTTCGATGCCAGCATCGACGCTGTGGTGGATGACGATCCTCGTCGGCGGGTTCTCGGGAGCGTTGCTCGGTGTCATCACAAAGGCCGTTGCAGCGATCATCGATCCGGACGCCTCACCGGCACCGGTGTGGTTCATCGCGCCGCTTGGTGCGATGGTTGGTGCAGTGATCGGTGTCGTCGTGTTTCCCCTCGGTGTCACCGTGATCGGAACGCTGACGGAAGGGATCGCAACGGTGACCGTGACACAGATGGTGGTTCTTCTTGCCACAGCCGGCTTCCTCGGTGGGGCCATCGTCGTGTGGCAGTCCTATCTCCTCGCTCGTCCCCCGGTGCACGAAGGCGACCCCGAGCTCCTCGCTACCTGACCGTCGCTGCCCTTCTCGGACTCCCTCACCTTCTCGATTCTGCAGGTACGTTGCCTCGGGCGGCCACCTCGCGACGATGTGGTGGCAACGGTGGAACCCGACGTCCATCTACTGTTCCCTCATGTCCATCGCTCTGTGGGTCCTTGCCCTCGCCGTCACAGCAGGAGCCGCAACGATCCAGGGGACCGTCGGCCTCGGATTCGCCATGGTTTCGGTGCCGATCCTCTCACTCATCGACGCGAGGCTTGCGCCGGTGCCACAGCTGATCGTCGTGCTCCCCCTCACGCTGTCCATGGCGTGGCGTGAACGACACAGCATCGATCTGCAGGGCTTCTGGTGGCTCATTCTCGGACGTATCCCCGGCGCCATCGCAGGGATCGCCCTTCTCGCCGTTGCAACACAACAGGCGCTCGACATCTTCATCGGGCTCGTCGTCCTCGTTGCCGTTGCCATCATCGCAACAGGCGTCCACGTGCGACGCACCTCGGTCACACAGTTCGCGACCGGAGTCGCATCCGGAACCACCGGTATCGTCGCCTCGATCGGCGGTCCTGCAATCGCTCTTCTCTACTCGAGTGCAGAGGCACGTACGATTCGCCCAACCCTCGCTGCGATCTTCACGATCGGCATCTCGATGTCGATCTTCTTCAGATCGCTCTCCGGCAACATCTCGAGATCGGACTTCGTCGTGTCCGCCGTGCTGTTCCCCGCCGTCGTCGCCGGGTACTTCCTGTCATCGGTGATCAAGGACAAGATCCCAACGGAGCGTGTGCGTATCGCAATACTCGTCATCTCCGCCGCTGCTGCCGCCGGCCTCCTTGCACGAGCACTCATCCGATGAGCGCTGCCGTCACAACACGGCCAAGAACACTTGCCGGTTCGACGACGCTTCTACCCGGCCGTACCAACATCGAAGGAATCGAGTACCTCACGTAACGCGTCGATGAGTTCGCCGAGTGCCCACAGGAGAACCACGACCAGGATGATCAGTACGACCGCGGTCATCAGTCCCCGAACCCATCCAATCCACGACGACTTACTCCCGAAGAACGCCTGGGACACGTCGCTGAACAGCCCACCTCGGCTCGCCGACGTCCCACCGGGATGCACCTCCGCCGGATGAGGCTTGGCAACGACGGAACCGTTCGACACGGTCTCCCCCTCGATCGTCGATCGGGTGATCGGCTCTTCCGGAGACGACGAGGGAACAGAGGCTGTGGCTGTGCTCCCCGAGCGCAACCGCTGCAGCTCCTCCTCGTCGAGTTCGAGTGCCGCTGCGAGGTCGGGCAGGATGGCGATGGCCGGGGGAACCTCGTCGCGCTCCCACCGTCGGACCGACGACGATGATCTGCCAACTTTCGAAGCGAGCTGCCCGAGGGAGAGACCGCGTTCGAGACGGGATTCCCTGATGAGTCTCCCCAGGGTGAGCGAGTCGTTCATGTAGGCCAGGATATCGCAATTCTCTCCATCCACCGTGACCTGCGGCGCCTAATGTGAGGCCATCGACGAAAGGACTTCCGTGACCGCAAGGATCGAGACCCTCGTAGATCTCTACTCGAACAGTGTCGCAGCGTACCCAGACAACCCGATCATCGGTCAACGCGAGGAGAGCGGCGACTGGGCCTGGTTGACGTACGGCGAGTTCGGCGAAGCGATCGCAAGAGTGCGCGGTGGGCTCGCATCTCTTGGAGTCACCAGCGGTGATCGCGTCGCGATCATCTCGGACAACCGGGTCGAGTGGGCTGTCGGCGCCTACGCAACGTACTCCCTCGGTGCCGCCTGGGTACCGATGTACGAGGCACAGACACAGAAGGATTGGAAGTTCATCCTCAAGGACTGCGGAGCCAAGGTGCTCTTCAGCGCGACCGACGGGATACGCGCCCAGATCGATGAGATAGCGTCCGAACTCCCTGAGCTGTCGTCGATCGTCGTCATCGATGATCCTGCGGGTGGAGATGCGATCGACTACACCGAGTTGATGGCGCGCGGATCAGAGAACCCTGTTCCGGCAGCCGTCGTTTCGGGCTCGGATCTCGCAGGGCTCATCTACACGTCGGGCACCACAGGTGACCCGAAGGGCGTGATGCTGTCGCACAGCAACTTCGCATCCAACATCAACGCCATCGCCGAGATCTTCCCCCTGGAGCAGGAAGATCGCTCGGCGTCGTTCCTTCCCTGGGCTCACTCGTTCGGCCAGACCCTCGAGCTCCACGCGATGATCTACTTCGGATCCTCGCTCGGCCTGACGAGCGCAAAGACCCTGACCAGGGACATGCCCGAGATCAAGCCCACGATCCTCGTGTCCGTACCGACCGTGTTCAACAAGGTGTACGACGGCATCCAGAAGATGATGGAGGCCGAGGGCGGGATCAAGAAGACCATGTTCGACGCCGCCATCGCCAAC
The DNA here is from genome assembly GCA_964387145.1 of uncultured Acidimicrobiaceae bacterium. Lineage (GTDB taxonomy): Bacteria > Actinomycetota > Acidimicrobiia > Spongiisociales > UBA5794 > JAMBLL01. Next base: position 1,728 of record CAYLVM010000047.1, on the reverse strand, counting down.
GCGATCAAGCGGGAACAGTTGCTCAAGCAGGGCAAACGAAGCCGTTGGATCGACATGCAGCACGGGTTCTTCGACAAGGTCGTGCTCAGCAAGGTTCGAGACGCCTTCGGCGGTCGCCTCAAGTACGCGTTCTCGGGCGGTGCTGCGATCTCGACGGAGGTCGCCGAGTTCATCTCGGGCGTCGGTATCACCGTCTATGAGGGCTACGGTCTCACGGAGACGAGTCCGATCGTCACGGCCAACACCAAGAACGCGCGACGCATCGGTTCGGTCGGCAAGCCGATTCCAGGAGTGACCGTGGAGATCGACACCGACCTGACGGGCGATCCCGAGATCGGTGAGATCGTCGTGCACGGCCCGAACGTCATGATGGGTTACTACAACCTTCCGGAAGCGAACGAGGAAGTGTTCACGCCGAACCGCGGTTTCCGCACGGGAGACCTCGGCCACGTCGATGAGGACGGGTTCCTCTTCATCCGTGGACGGATCAAGGAGCAGTACAAGCTCGAGAACGGCAAGTACGTCGTTCCCTCCCCGATCGAAGAGCAGCTCACGCTCTCGGGCTACATCGCCCAGGCGATGGTGTACGGCGAACAGCGTCCGTACAACGTCGCGGTGATCGTCCCGGACTTCGAGTACCTGAACAAGTGGGCAGAGGAGAAGGGTCTCGACACATCCGACATCGATGCTCTGCTCGCACAGCCCGAGGTGAGGGAGCTCTTCACGACCGAGATCAACAGGGCCCAATCGTCGATCAAGCACTACGAGCGGGTGCGGGCATTCATCCTCGAGGACGAGGAGTTCACGCCGGAGAACACCATGTTGACGCCGTCCCTCAAGATCAAGCGCCGGGCGGTGATGGCCAAGCTCGGTGACCGGATCAACGACCTCTACGACGGCGACGACCCCCTCATCGGCCGCAACGAATAGGCGTCTGGCGCTGATATGGCTCGTATTCGAGCCATATCAGCGCCAGAGTCCAAGTGGCGGAGGCGGACGGGAATCGAACCCGCCAGGGAACTCTCGCCCCCTCATCGGATTTGAAGTCCGTGACGTCCACCAGGCACGCAGTCGCCTCCACAGACGAGGGTACCCGGACACACCCGGTTAGGTACCGGTGTCGGGTGGCGCAAGGACGGACGCATCGAGACGGGTCGAACGTACCGACCCCCCGCTATCCTCGCTGCCCGTAGCCCCAACTGAGGACGGACATGGCTGACGCATCGTTGATGGTTTGGATCGATCAGGATCTGTGCACCGGTGACGGGATCTGCGAGGAGATCGCACCCGACGTATTTCAGGCACGCGACGACGGGCTTTGGGTCGTCAAGGAGAGTGCCGAGCACTGGGGCACCGAGATCGTCTTCGACGGCAACCAGGCGGCCGACGGCTCTCGCGGCGTTGCGCGCGTCCATGAATCTCAACTCGAGGCCGTCGTCGAGTCCGCAGAGGAGTGCCCGGGTGAGTGCATCATGATCGAGCCCTTCGACGAGGAGATCTTCGCCAAGCGCGGTGGGTGATATCGCATTGCCAGGATCGAGGGCCTGTCACACCATGCCGTCATGGGTGTCTCGCTCCTGATCGCCGCCTCAGATGTCATCACGACGTGACGACAACCAGCCACGCAAGGCACCACACCCACGATCCAGCTTCTGGTGGAACCTCTAGCCGGCGGCCGATGGCCGAATCTACCCCTTGATGTAACCCTCAAGCTGATCGATCAGGAAC
>CAYLVM010000046.1:0-17293 GCA_964387145.1 uncultured Acidimicrobiaceae bacterium | reverse complement strand
GGCGGCGCATCCACAGCCCGCTCTCGGTGACGGCATGGTCGACAGGATTCTCAAGGCAGATCACGCGTCGATGGCACGAGCGATCACCCTCGCCGAGAACGACCCGGAGGGCACAGCCCCGATACTCGAAGAGATCCGAGAGCATGCTTCTCGATCGCACGCACCGGTCGTAGGATTCACGGGAACGGGAGGTGCGGGGAAGTCCTCGATTCTCGACGAACTCGTTCTCCGGTTCCGGCGTGATCATCCCGACCGGTCGATCGCGGTGATCTCGGTCGATCCATCCCGCCGTCGCACCGGTGGGGCGCTTCTCGGAGATCGCATTCGGATGAACGCCGTCTCCGGAGACACCGTCTTCATGCGATCGCTCGCCACCCGTCAGGCCAACCTCTCGATGTCACCCTATGTTGCAGACGCCGTGTCGGTGGTCAAGGCCGCGGGGTTCGACCTCGTCCTCCTCGAGACGTCCGGTATCGGGCAGTCCGACACGGAGATCGTGGATTCATCGGATGTCTCCGTCTACGTGATGACGCCCGAGTTCGGAGCAGCGACGCAGCTCGAGAAGATCGACATGCTCGACTTCGCGGACGTCATAGCGATCAACAAGTCCGACCGCAGAGGAGCCGAAGACGCACTGCGTGACGTGCGCAAGCAGGTACGACGGAACAGGACAGACTTCGACATCGCTGATGAAGACCTTCCGGTGGTTGCCACGATCGCTTCCCGGTTCAACGATGCCGGCATGCAGCGCCTCTACGAACTGATCATGGAGTCCGTCGCAACGAAGGCATCGACCGACATCAGCGTTCCCCACAGGGAGGGCCGAACCGGCGTCGACCCCGTCATCCCACGGAGCCGTGTTCGGTACCTCAGCGAGATCGCAGAGATGATCCGTGCCTACGACACCGACACCGAGGTCATGGCAGGACTTGCCGGTGACCTTCAGGCCCTCGAGCGTGTCGAGGAACTGGTGCCAGAAGCCGGCCTGAGTGGACAGATCGAGGATGCAGCCGCAGGGCTCGCCGCGGACATCACCGGTGCGTTGGAGTCCTGGCACGACGAGGTGCAGCGATATCAGGGAGGTGAGGTCCGCTACGAAGTGCGCGGTCGCGAGATCGTGGTGGACAACACGGTCGAGAGCCTCTCGGGAACCAACTTTCCCAGGGTGATCCACCCGTCCATCGAAGGATGGGCGGACCGCGTCCGTTGGCTCCGCAAGGAGAACCTTCCTGGCAGGTTCCCGTTTACCGGGGGTGTCTTCCCGTTCAAGCGGAAGGTCGAGGACCCCACCCGGATGTTCGCAGGAGAAGGCGGACCTGAACAGACGAACCGCCGGTTCCACTATCTCGCAGCCGACACGCCGTTCACGCGTCTGTCGACGGCGTTCGACTCCGTGACGCTCTACGGCCACGACCCCGATCTGCGCCCGGACATCTACGGCAAGGTCGGAAACTCCGGCGTCTCTGTTCCGACCCTCGACGACGCCAAGAAGCTCTACTCGGGTTTCGACTTGCTCGATCCGACGACCTCGGTGTCGATGACGATCAACGGCCCTGCTCCGATGATGCTCGCGTTCTTCCTCAACGTGGCGATCGATCAGGCATGTGAGCGATACATCCTCGACAACGGCCTCATTGCCGACGTCGAGTCGAAGATCACATCCCTCTACGAGGACCGCGGCGCACAGCGTCCCAAATACCACGGAGAGCTGCCTCCAGGACACGACGGATCGGGATTGATGCTCCTCGGCGTGAGTGGTGCCGATGTGTTGCCGGCGGACATCTACGAGGAGATCAAGACCGAGACGCTCGCGACAGTCCGTGGAACGATCCAGGCAGACATCCTCAAGGAGGACCAGGCGCAGAACACCTGCATCTTCTCTACCGAGTTCGCACTCTCGATGCAGGGAGACATCCAGGAGTACTTCGTCGAGCACGGCGTGCGGAACTTCTACTCGGTGTCGATCTCGGGATATCACATGGCCGAGGCGGGGGCGAACCCGATTACCCAGCTCGCCTTCACACTCGCCAACGGCTTCACCTTCGTCGAGTACTTCCTGTCGCGCGGCATGCAGATCGATGAGTTTGCCCCGAACCTCAGCTTCTTCTTCTCCAACGGTCTCGATCCCGAGTACGCGGTCATCGGCCGCGTGGCCAGGCGCATCTGGGCAAAGGCGATGCGGGATCTCTACGGAGCGTCCGAACGCTCACAGAAGCTCAAGTACCACATCCAGACATCGGGCCGGTCCCTCCACGCTCAGGAGATCGAGTTCAACGACATCCGTACGACGCTCCAGGCGCTCTACGCGATCTACGACAACTGCAACTCGCTGCATACGAACGCGTACGACGAGGCGATCACGACGCCGACCGAGGACTCCGTGCGCAGAGCGCTCGCGATCCAGCTCATCATCAACAAGGAACTCGGCCTCGCACGGAGCGAGAACCCGCTCCAGGGGTCGACGATCATCGAGGAGCTCACGGACCTCGTCGAGGACGCGGTGCTCACCGAGTTCGACAGGCTCACCGACCGTGGTGGTGTTCTCGGTGCGATGGAGACGATGTACCAGCGATCCAAGATCCAGGAGGAGAGCCTCAAGTACGAGCGACGAAAGGACTCAGGAGAGCTCGAGATCATCGGAGTGAACACCTTCCTCTCCAAGGAGGGTTCACCGTTCATGCGTCCAGACCATGTGATCCGTTCGACCGACGAGGACAAGGATCTCCTCATCAGTGACCTGAGAGTGCTTCACGAGCGTGCGCCGACCGATACCAACGAGGCCCTCGAGGCTCTCCAGCAGGTCGCTCTCGAGGGAGGGAACGTCTTTGCGGCGCTCATCGATGTGTCGAAAGTCGCGTCTCTCGGCCAGATGTCTGAAGCCCTCTTCTCCGTCGGTGGCCGCTACCGCAGGAACATGTAGGCGGAGCGAAGCTGAGCGACTGTTCAGTTCACAGCTGACAGTTCACAGTTCACAGTCGGAAACCTGGACCAATCCTGGAGGATCAGCGAATAGGTGAGTGCGAGCGACGGGCTCACAGTTCACAGATGGTAGTTGAGAGTCGGAAAGGTCTGTGAACTGTCATCTGTGAACTGTGAACTTCCAGTTGTCAGTACTGCAGTCTCGAGCTTGCGATCTCGAGGAGGCCGGGGCCTTCGTGCGAGAACAGGGCTGCCATTCCCGCAGCGAGCTCATCGGGCGTCTCGACCCGGCGGCCGAAGAGGCCGAGCGACGTTGCCATCCCTGCCCAGGACGGGTTCTCGAGCGACGTTGCCCACACGTGCGTGTCGGCAAGCTGCTGTTCTGCGGAGATCTTGCCGAGTTCGTCGTTCGAGAGCAGAACGACCTTGACGTTCAGGCCGTACTTCGCGACAGTGCTGAGTTCCATGGCGTACTGGCCGAAACCGCCGTCACCTGCGATCGCCACGATCGTGAGATCCGGGTACGCAACAGCGGCACCGATCGCTGCAGGGAGGGCGTATCCGATCGATCCGAGCCACCCGCTCATCACGACTCGCTGCCCGTCCGCTTCGAAGTACCTCCCGAACGAGTACGTCGTGTTCCCGACGTCGAGGGCGACGATGGCATGTGGTGGGATGTGTTTGCCGAGATCGTCGAATACGGCAGCGCTCGTCAGCCGGCCATCGGCATCGATCTCGCGTCGAGATCGCTTGCGCTCACGCCACCACTCCCAGCGATTCGCGAGCCACGAACGAAGCTCCGGCCGATCGACGGCCGGGACGATGCCGAGGAGCGTTCGCGCGGCTTGCCCCGCATCGGCGAGAGCGAAGACCTCGACGTTGTGCGTGTTGCGCCGCGAGGCCAGCGGATCGACATCGATGCGCACGACCGTTCGCTTCTCGGTGATCCCGGTGTGGGGGGCCATACCGCCGCCGAACACGACGATGAGATCCGACCGTGTCTGGCTGGCGGCAGACACCGGGGTACCGGAGCGACCGAGGACACCGGTGGCGAGCGGGTGATGTTCGGGTACCGAACCCTTCGCCGGGAACGTGGTGGCCACAGCCGCATCGACCTTCTCAGCAAGAGCGAGAATGTCGCCTGCATGCCGGGATCCACCCCGTCCAATGACGAACAAGGGACTCGCGGATTCCGAGAGGAGGCGGGCGATGCTCGACGCATCGGTGGGTGTCAGCGGCAGAGTGTTGGGAGTGGGGCTCGGTCCCCGCGGAGAGTCCGAGGTAGCGGGAAGAGACTGAACGTCGTCCGGGATCACGAGATGCGCTACGTCGCGTTGAGATCGTGCATAGGTGACCATGGCGGTTGCTGTGTCTGGGCCATCGCTGGCAGATAGTCGTTTCGACCAACCGGCGACCGGGCCGAGCGCGGCGGTCAGAGGAACCTCCTGGAACGCTCTCGTACCGAGGTTCGGTGTCGGAATCTGCCCCGTTATCGCCAGCAGGGGAGTGGACGAGAGCTTGGCGTCCCACATCCCCGTGTACAGGTTCGTTGCGCCGGGCCCTGCGATCGCGAAACACACAGCAGGATCGCCGGTGAGTTTTCCATATGCCGACGCGGCGAACGCGGCCGCACCCTCATGGCGGATACCGACGTAGCGGAGATCGCCGTTGCGTTCCGCCCCACGCAACGCGTCGGCGAAACCGAGATTGGAGTGCCCGACCATGCCGAAGACGGCCGTGACACCGGCGTCGGTCAGGCGGCCGACGAGTTGTGTCATGAACGTCACTTCATGGTGCTCGGGTTCGGAAACGCCGACGAAGACGCGGTCACCGCGGATATCGACCGCGTAGGCGTCGACCTTGTCATCGAAGGGACCCGGTGTTTCACCGGACACGGGGTCGTACTCCCATCCGTGCCACGGGCATATCAGCCAGCAATCTTCGACGAGTCCCTCACCGAGCGGACCACCCTGGTGTGGGCAGCGGTTGGTGATCGCGCCCCAACCCACAGCGGTTCGCGAGAGGGCGATTGCGTGATGTCCTGCCTGGACGACGGTGACCTCGTCGACGTCGATCATGTCGGTCCGTCCGACGTCGAACCACGACAACTCACCGGTCATGTCGGCCTCCCTCTCCGCGCTGTGCTCCCGATCTGGTGAACACGGCGAACGCCGATCGTGTTCCCATCGGATCAGGGCATATCGAGCGAGACACTGGCACCGTCGAGTGGCCGACCGTTGGCATCGACCGTTCCGACGAAGAGTGTTGCGTGCCCCGAAGGCCCATCCGGAAGGTCGACCCGGAACCCCTGCCACGCGTCTGTGTATCCGTCGAGCGCCACAGCGAGGTCGAGAGCATCGTTGTCTTGAACGCCCAGGGTCAGGTGAACGGATCGCAATCCAGGGGTCGCATAACCCTCGACGGTGAGCGGATACAGGTTCGGGCCGGGGACGGGTGTCACGACGACGGCTGCCTGGGACTGTGCCGCACCCACCGACTGAGAGCCGTCGCGACCTCGAATCACATCGATGACGAGCGTCGAAGGCGACGTCGTCGTGAATGCCCGCGCTTCGATGGAGACACCCTCGCTGGAACGCAGATCGATCGTCAATCCATCGGACAGGTTCCGTACGACGTAGGCACGCTCGATGAGATTGCCTTCGAACAGCGTGTCGGCGACTGCAGTCGCAAGGGTCTTGTCGGGCAGGGTGACGCGTACGACTCCGGCGAACTCGAGCACCGATACTGCGGTGGGACCCAGCGTCGTTGCGGGTGCACCGTTGTCGTTGCTGAAAGCGATCGTTATCCGTTCACAGGTCCCTGCGCCGTCCCACCGTATCCGGGCGATCTGGGTTGCATCGCCCACATCCTCACCGACGGCAGCGATCAGTCCTTCGCTGCTGAACGCAAGGTCCCCCTGCACGCACACATCGAGGTCCACCTCGCCTTGCGATGTCGTTGTGGCCGGTTCGGTCGTCGAAGAAGGAGGCGGAGGAATCGTCGTGGGTGTGCTCGACGACGGTGAGCATGCGACGAGGGCGAACATGATCACGATGGGGCCTGTCATTCGAAGCATGGCTCGACGATACCCGTGAGGGGGGTAAAGCCAGACTTGACAAATGGTCGGGAAATCCCGTCAATCATTTGATGTCCGATGAGCAGCCGGCCGTGCCGACGAGCGGGCCCCTCGAAGCACAAGAGATCTCCCGGCGCTTCCGAACGTTCCTGATCGTGTGGTTCGGGCAACTCATCTCGCTCGTGGGCAGTGGGCTCACCTGGTTCGGGCTCAGCGTGTGGGTGTTCCTCGAATCCGGGTCGGTCACCGACCTCTCCCTGATGCTCCTGGCATCACAGCTACCCCGCATCCTGTTGTCTCCGGTTGCGGGCGCCTTCGTCGATCGCTGGGACAGGCGGTGGGCCATGATCATCTCCGACGGTGCGGCAGGCGTCGGCACCGTGGTGATAGCGATAGCGTTCCTCACCGACTCGATGTCGCTCGGTCTCTTGATCGTGGTCGGCGCCATCTCCTCGGCGTTCAACGCGTTCCAGTGGCCCGCGTATCAGGCTGCGACGACGATGCTCGTCCCCAAGGAGCGGTACTCCCAGGCGTCGGGGATGGTCCAGATGGCCGAAGCTGCTGGGCAGCTCGTCTCCCCCTTCCTTGGTGGCCTACTCGTTGCCGTCGGGGGAGTCGCGACGCTCTTGTTGGTCGATGCGGTCACCTTCACGTTCGCGATAGCCACGTTGTTGTACGTGCGGTTCCCCAAACCGCCCCGATCTGAGGTCGGTGAGGCAGCACGCGGCTCGCTGTGGCAGGAGTCGCTGTTCGGGTTCCGATACGTGTGGAGGCGCCACGGCCTCTTTGCACTGCTGATCTTCCTTGCGGGTGTCAACCTCGCCTTCGGCTTCATCTCTCCGATCTTCGTTGCGTACATGTTGTCGTTCGCGTCCCCGGCGACGATGGGAGCGGCACTGTCTCTCGCTGCTACCGGCATGCTCGCAGGATCGATCGTCGCATCGACGTGGCGAGGAGCGTCGCATCGCGTACTCGGCATCCTCGCTTCGACCGTGATCCTTGGGATCATGGTCGTCGGAATCGGTGCGACGACGTCGCTCGTGGTGATCGTCATCGCAGCGTGGGCCGGGATGTTCGTCGGGCCGGTCGCCGCGGCCATGAGTCAGTCAATCTGGCTCGCAAAGGTGGAGCCCGACGTACAGGGGAAGGTGTTCGCTGTTCGATCCATGATCGCTGGGGGCTCACAGCCACTGGCTCTTGCTCTGGCCGGCCCGCTCGCCGACAAGGTGTTCGTGCCGTTGATGACCGGTGACTCGACGCTCGGCGGAACGCTTCAGGGATGGCTCGGTACCGGCGAAGGTAGTGGATACGGGCTGTTCTTCATCGCCGTCGGCACGTTCACCGTCCTGCTCTCCGTCGCAGGGTGGCTGTACCGTCCGCTTCGGTTCCTCGAAGCAGAGATCCCGGACGTCGAAGGTCTTCCCACGATGGTCGATCCAGATGCCATCGGTGAGATAGGTGTTGGCTGAGTGGCGTCGGTGAGATCGCGCAGCGGTGATACTGTCGCTTGATGCAGATGACAGTGATCGACCGTGACCAGGCGCTCGCGTACCTCACGGAGCCGGAACGCTCCGCTGAGCTGCTCTCAATGGCCTCGAGGCTCCGAGACGAAGGCCACGGCCGGACGATCACCTACTCACGCAAGGTGTTCATTCCGATCACGACCATGTGTCGCGACACATGCACCTACTGCACCTTCGTCAAGCCACCCGGCGCCGGTGGTCAGTATCTCACTCCCGAAGATGTGCTGGCGATCGCTGCGGCCGGCGACGAACTCGATTGCACCGAAGCACTCTTGACCCTCGGGGACAGGCCGGAGGCGAAGTGGCTCCAGGCACGCGAGTTCCTCGAGGCGCACGGTTGCGCGACGACGATCGACTACGTCGTACAGATGTCGGACCTCATCCGTAGCGAGACGCGGCTCCTCCCGCACGCGAATCCGGGGATCATGAGCGCGAGCGATATCGCGAAGCTCCGTCCAAGCAACGTGACGATGGGTCTCATGCTCGAGAACATCTCGGACCGCCTCACCGAGCCGGGAATGCCTCACCACGACTGTCCGGACAAGGTGCCCTCACTGCGGGTCGAGACGATCCGCGAGGCCGGACGCCAGAAGGTGCCGTTCACGAGCGGGATCCTCGTCGGGATCGGCGAACACCCTGTCGAGGTCGTCGACAGTCTCATCGCCCTCGCAGAGATGCAGCGCGAGTTCGGCCACATTCAGGAGTTCATCATCCAGAACTTTCGAGCGAAGGCCAACACCCGGATGCGAAACGCCCCCGAGCCAGAGACCTCCTACTTCGTGCGGGTCGTTGCTCTTGCACGGGTCATCCTCGGTGCGCAGGCCAACGTGCAGGTCCCGCCGAACCTCACGGAAGATTTCTCCGTGTACCTCGACGCCGGGATCAACGACTGGGGAGGGGTGAGTCCGCTGACCATCGACTGGGTCAACCCTGAGGCACCGTGGCCGGATCTCGCTCGTCTCGAGGCAGTGACTGGCGAAGCAGGGTTCGCCTTGCGTCCCCGGCTCCCCGTGTACCCCGAGTACATCGGGAGTGAATGGATCGACGCCGATCTCCTCGGAGTCGTCGTCGGGCGTGCAACCAGTGACGGGTACGCTGACATCTCTATCGACCGGAACACCTGATGACCGCTGTGACATTCCTTCAGATTCGCCCGGCTTCACACGTCAACGAGATCTGGGCGTCGACGCGTAGGAACGAAGGGACACTCGTCGTCGAGGTCGACACTCCGGCTTTGAGCGACATCGAGGATGCCCAGCGCGGAGGTCTCCTCGTCGCAAGTGGCTCCTTGGACCTCGAGGCACCGGCGTACATCGTGTATCCCGCCTCGGTGCCTTCGGTCGTTGCAATGGGAGTAGCCGGTTGGCGGATCACGGTTATCGACAACGGTGACCGCATGGAGGTGCTCGAAGCTGTCGCCGTTTCCCGAGCGGCGTATCTGCGAACGACCCGGAGTCGGGTTGCCCGGGCAGCACAGATCGTCGGTCTTCCCGGCTGTGAAACGGCCGTGTCGGTGTTCGTCGATACGGTCGAAGACGCAGCGAAGGCCATCGACAGCGGAGCGACCGATCTCTTGCTGCGTGGCTGGGACACAGAGAGCATCGGTGAGTTGCGCGACGCCCTCGGACGAGGAGTGCTCATCGAGCGTCCGGCGTTCCCCATCGGGATGGAGTACGACGAACTCGCGTCGAGCCTCGACCCCGGCGCGTTCAGCACGTACCTGAATCAGGTCGATGGCGCCGGACGAGCCCGGCCCCGTTCGCTGTGGGCACCCGGGAAGGACGTCGCTGTGCCGCAGCCCGAGACACGCGTCTCATCTGCCTGGCCCGATGAAGCATGGAGATGCCGTCCATCGGACGGCATCGATGATGCGTCACCCGGCATCAAGGCGATCCTCGAGCGCGCCCTCGATGGGGTTCCACCAGAACGCGACGAGATCGAGATCCTCTTCACAGCCCACGGGCGGGACGTCGAGGCGATCGCTGAGGTCGCCGACGTGCTGCGGCAACGGATCGTCGGTGACGATGTGACGTTCGTCGTGAACCGCAACATCAACTACACGAACCTGTGCACCTACAAATGTGGCTTCTGTGCATTCAGCAAAGGCCCGCGATCCCTCGAACTGCGAGGCGAACCGTATCTGATGTCCATCGGAGACGTTGTCGAGCGGTCCAGGGAGGCGTGGCAGCTCGGTGCGACGGAGGTGTGCCTCCAGGGAGGTATCCACCCCGACTTCACCGGCCGGTTCTACATCGATCTGGTGAGTGCCATCAAGGCGGAACTCCCCGAGATCCACATCCACGGATTCACGCCGTTGGAGGTGTGGCAGGGTGCCCATACCGCGGGTTCGACCATCCGGGATTTTCTCGTGGAGCTCCAGGACGCGGGCCTCGGAACTCTCCCGGGTACCGCGGCCGAGATCCTCGACGACGATGTGCGCCTGACGCTGTGCCCCGACAAGATCCGCACCGCGCAGTGGGTCGAAGTGATGATGACGGCGCACGAGGTCGGACTACGCACCACGTCGACCATCATGTTCGGACATATCGATGGGCCGCGGTCCTGGGCGAACCACATCGAGATACTGCGTGAGATCCAGCGCCGGACCGGTGGCTTCACGGAGTTCGTGCCACTCCCGTTCGTCCACATGGGATCACCGATCTGGCTGCGAGGACGAGCGCGTCCCGGACCCACGTGGGATGAGGTCATCCTGATGCATGCCGTGCCGAGGATCTCGTTCATCGGCCTGATCGACAACATCCAGGCTTCATGGGTCAAGCTCGGGCTCGAGGGTGCCGAAGCGCTCCTGCGTTCCGGCTGCAACGACATGGGTGGGACGCTCATGGATGAGTCGATATCTCGCGCCGCCGGAGCGTCGCACGGCACCGAGGTGTCTGTTGCCGATCTGCAGAACGTGATCTCGGACGTCGATAGGCGCCCGGTGCGCAGATCGACGGTGTACGAGCCCATCGAGGTGGGTCTCACCATCGAGTGATGAAACCCCGTCGGGTCGTCACTTTGATACGCGCAGGTGAAGTAGCCTTGTCCGCATGGGTTCACGACAGGCAACCACCGAAGTTCGCACAGCGCTTCTCGACGCAGCGCGTGAGCTGATCGCCGAGATCGGCTATGCGAACATGTCCCACGCGGACATCACCGCGGAGGTCGGCATCGGTCGTACGACCTTCTACGAGCACTTCAGTTCGAAGGAGGACGTCCTCGTCGAGCTCGTCAAAAGGGACCTGCCGCCGTTGTCTGAGGCCGTCGTCGATGCGGTCGATGCGGATCTGCCGCCCGCTGAACGGTTGGAGGCGTTGACCTATCGGATGGTCGAGTTCGTGGGCACGGACCATGTCGGCTTGATCCTCCACACCGAAGTACCGCTGCTGAGTCCCGAGGCACAACGAGGGATCGCCGAAGCGCACCAGGGGATCGCATCAGAGTTCTCTGGTGTCTACCGCCAGGGTGTGGCCTCGGGTGTGTTCCGCTCGATCCCGCCCCGGCTCGTCGGGCGGATGATGGACCAGATCATCATGGCCGGAGGCAAGGCGGTCATGGAGTCGGAGAATCCAACGAAAGACGTCGACGAGATCGCAAGAGAGACCGCACGGATGCTCGTCGCTTCGTTACGAACCGACCCGGAGTCGTGACGATGCGCGTGAACATCGTCACGCTGTTCCCCGAGTACTTCACCTCACCGCTCGAAGTCTCCTTCGTTGGGAGGGCCGTTGCAGACGGCCTTCTCGAGGTCGTCACCCACGATCCACGTGTACACGCAAGAGGGGTGCATCGCCAGATCGACGATGCACCGTTCGGGGGCGGAGCGGGGATGGTGATGATGATCGATCCGCTCGCAAAGACGCTCGAACCGCTCGCCGACACTCACCGTGTGTTCCTGACGCCTTCCGGTGCCCCATTGGATCAGGCGACGCTCGACCGATTCGCCACCATGCCCGAGATCACGTTGGTGTGCGGGCGGTACGAAGGCATCGACGAGCGGATCGTGGATCACTTCATCGACGAGGAGGTCTCGCTCGGCGACTTCGTCCTGCTTGGAGGGGAGGTCGCCGCCGCAGCGATCATCGAAGGTGTCGTGCGCCTTCTTCCTGGTGCGATCGGCAATCCGGCGTCCACCGAGAGCGAGAGCTTCCGTTCGGGACTGCTCGAGGAACCCCAGTACACGAGACCTTCTGAGTACCGGGGATGGAAGGTGCCCGATATCCTGCTGTCGGGCGATCACGGGGCGATCGAACGATGGAGGGCCGAGCAACGCCGGGCCAGAACGCTCGAGAGACGGCCGGATCTGATCGAGGACGAAGGCTCAGGCGGTTAGATCCACCGCTCGTGTAGAATCCTGGTTTCTACCACCGCATAGTTCTTTGTTCGGAGGATCCCGTGAATACGATCGAGGAGATCGAAGCGGCGCAGCTGCGCGACAACATCCCGGACTTCGGTCCCGGCGATACCGTTCGTGTGCATGCACGCGTCATCGAAGGAAACCGTGAGCGCGTCCAGGTGTTCGAGGGTGTCGTCATCGGCCGTAGCGGAGGCAACGGCGCACGCGCGACGTTCACCGTCCGCAAGCTGAGTTTCGGTGTCGGCGTCGAGAGGATCTTCCCGCTGCACTCACCGATCATCCAGGAAATAGAGGTCATGCGACGCGGCGACGTGCGCAGGGCCAAGCTCTACTACCTGCGTGGGCGCGTCGGCAAGGCCACGAGGATCAAGGAGAAGCGCGACTGACCGGTTCTGCGAACCGATCACGTCGTCACCGGAACCGACCTGCCCCTGCAGGTCGGTTCTCCGTTTGGAGGGGCCATGTCACCATCCGATGACCTGCGTGCGCTCACCGAGCGCTTCGACGTCTTCGCCGGCCTCGCACAGCGCAACGGTGCGCCACCACAATGGCGTCGGCCCGCCACGTTCGCGACACTTGTCCGGTTCGTTCTCGAGCAGCAGGTCTCGCTGGCTTCTGCCGCTGCTGCATACGCCCGCCTCGAGTCCCAGATAGGCGACCCTCGTCCGGAGCGGTTCCTCGAGCTCAACGACGAGGAGTTGCGAGCCGCAGGCTTCTCCCGGCAGAAGACCCGGTACACACGCGAGATCGCAGTTCGGATGCTCGATGGTTCCTTGGATCTCGAACGGGTGATCGCGACGGGCGATGCGGGCAGGCGGGAGCTGTCGTCGGTCACAGGCATTGGGCCGTGGACCGTTGCGTGTTTCGAACTGTTCGTGGCGAGACGCCCCGATGTGTGGCCAACGGGGGACCGTGCGTTGTACGTTTCGATGGCAAGGAACCTCCGGCTCCTTCAGGTCCCCGACAAGGCAGAGGGTGACGGGATCGCTGCTGCGTGGTCGCCATACCGATCGACTGCAGCAAAGATGCTCTGGCACGACTACCTCGGCGGAACCTCGTACACAATCGATCCACGCACCGGGTTTGTCGACAACAGCGGTATTGTTTCGTCGTGACCCACGAACAAGACACCGAGAATCTGGGCGGTATCGACGCTTCCAACGCCGGCGTCGAGAGCACAGAGGGCAAGAAGCAGCTGCCGTTCTGGCTCGAACTTCCGATGCTCATCGGCATCGCCCTGATCGTTGCGGTGATCATCAAGACCTTTCTGTTCCAGGCGTTCTTCATCCCATCCTCGTCCATGGAGAACACGCTCCGGATCGACGATCGGGTACTGGTCAACAAGGTCGTGTACCGGATCACCGACATCTCTCGCTCCGACGTGATCGTGTTCGACGATCCTCGTCCCGGCTTCGAGCAGGCGCAGGAGGATGCCGTTGGAAGCGCTGTTCGCAACCTCTTCGAGTCGGTCGGGATCGCCACGCCCCAGTCCGAGTTCATCAAGCGCGTCATCGGTATACCCGGCGATGTGATCCAAGCGCGCAACGGGGATCTGCTCGTCAACGGCGTCGTTCAGATCGAACCGTACCTGAAGAATCCGGAGGCACCGATCCCCGACTTTGGACCCGTCGACGTTGCTCCAGGGCAACTCTTCGTCATGGGCGACAACCGAAGGGCGAGCCAGGACTCGAGATACTTCGGGACGATACCGATCGACGACGTGGTCGGGAAGGCGTTCATCATCATCTGGCCACCGAGCAACTGGAGCGGCCTCTAGGGCTTCCTCGGTGTGTCGGTGTCGGCAGGTACGGTGACACCATGGCCGTTCGACACGACATCGGCTCCCTTGGGGAACGCCTCGCGTTGGCGTTCCTCGTCGAGCGTGGGTGCTCGCTGATCGAACGCAACGTCATCGTCGATGGTGGCGAACTCGACGTCGTTGTGGACCATGCAGGTCGTGTGGTCGTCGTCGAGGTCAAGACCTGCTCCAACGGTGACGACCCGATCGAGGCAGTGAGCGATACGAAAGCGGCGCGAGTTCGTCGTGCAGCAGACGGCTATCGGATGGTCGTGGACCGCATCGATGTGATCGCCGTCGTAATCGCTCGCCACAGTGTCACGATCCGTTGGTTGCCGGGCGCCCTCTAGGCGTCCCGGCGGTGGTAGCCGAGCCGCCGACGCTCCTTGAACCAGCAGCCGCGATGCCAGTGCCGCCGCAGGTCGGGCGCCGTGTGGGGGACGACGACGAGGTGGCCGACACCGGGTTCGATCGTGCTGTCGCACCCGGGGCACAGGTACGTCTTGACCGCCTGATACGGCTGGATGGGACTCACGATCTCATCATCGAGGCCGGAGAGATCTGGCGGGAACCCCTCCGGTGTGGAGCCTGGGAACGTGGACATGGGGCGATGGTAGGGCCGCGGTCCTCGGTTCGTACGATCGTTCGCCTATCACCGAGTAGCCTGCTGATCATGTCTCGATTCCTCACCATCACCGATGCCGGACCCATCCGAACGGTCACCATGTCCAACCCGGGGCGCAAGAACGCCGTTCCTCCCCAAGCCTGGCCCGATCTCGCCGAGGCGTTCGTTCGCTTCGAATCGTCAGAACAGCGGGTCCTCGTGCTGGCAGGCGCCGACGGGGACTTCTGCGCAGGCGCGGACATGAACAAGCCGGCCGAGGGCGAGCCGTCGGTTGCCGTGACGGCTCAACGTATGCGCGTGATCAACTCTGCCGTGGCGGCGCTGCATCGCACGACCAAGCCGACTGTTGCAAGTGTCGACGGTGTTGCGGTGGGCGCAGGGATGAACATGGCACTCGGATGCGACATCGTCGTAGCGACCGACAGGGCACGTTTCTCTGAGATCTTCGTCAAACGCGGGCTGACGATGGACTTCGGTGGAACGTGGCTCCTGCCGAGGCTCATCGGGCTCGCCAGAGCGAGAGAGCTCGCACTCACCGGCCGCATCGTGGGTGCCCCTGAGGCGTTGGAGATCGGTCTCGTGGCTCGGGTCGTGCCTGCGGCAGATCTCGAGTACGCGGTCAACGAGGTGGCCATGGAGCTCGCCGACGGAGCTCCCCTTGCGCAGAGCTTCATCAAGCGAGCCCTCGACCGGTCGTCTTCGATGACCTTCGAGCAAGCGCTGGCGTTCGAAGAACAAGCACAGGCCGTGTTGCTCGCTTCCGAGGACCTCACCGAAGGGGCGGAAGCCTTCATCGAGAAGCGACAGCCGAGATTCAAGGGACGGTGAGGAATCTGGAGGACGGTGGGAGGTCGATCGCGGTCCTGTCACACCCACCGCATACGTTGGTGGCATGTACTCATCAGTCACCTCATGCACACTGGTCGGAGCCGAACCGAGGCCTGTAAAGATCGAGGCCACAGTGTCGGCGAGCAATCGTGGGTCCTTCACCATCGTCGGTCTCCCCGATACCGCAGTACGCGAGTCTCGGGAGCGTGTACGAGCAGCCATGAAGGAACAGGGTTTCCACTTTCCCGGTGGGAGAGTGGTCGTGAACCTCTCTCCGGCCGACCTTCCGAAGATAGGTGTCACGTTCGATCTGCCGATCGCGCTGTCTGTGATCGCGGCATCGCATCCCGAACCGGTGAGCTTCGATGGGTTCGTCTGTGTTGGAGAGCTGTCTCTCTGTGGCCACGTCAAGCCCGTGCGAGCTGTGCTCGGTGCAACGGTGATCGCTGACAGACAGGACAAGGCCTGCATGGTCGCCACCTCGAGTGTCGTGGCCGCACCGTTCGAGACGAAAGTCGTGGGTATCACAACCCTGAGGCAGGCGGTTCGCGTTGCTACCGGCCATACCCACGGTGATACCGTGACGGCCATCACGATGGAGGATGCGCCGGCCTCCCTCGACATGGCAACGGTACGCGGGCACGAGTTCGCCCGTCGAGCGCTGGAGGTGGCAGCGGCGGGTGGCCACCATCTCCTCATGGTCGGTTCACCCGGTGCCGGCAAGACGATGCTGGCGCGGTGCCTCCCGGGGATCCTTCCCGCACTCGAGCCACGTGAAGTTCGTGAGGTCGGCCTGATCCATGCCGCGGCCGGGTCCGGGCTTGCCCCGACGACCGAAGCGCCGTTTCGCGCCCCGCATCACTCCGCGTCGCTTGCGGCTCTCGTCGGTGGGGGATCCGGCATTCCCACTCCAGGAGAGGTCAGCCTCGCTCATCGAGGCGTGTTGTTCCTCGATGAACTCGGGGAGTTCAATCCTTCTGTCCTCGATGCACTCCGTCAGCCGATCGAGCAAGGGGAGATCATCGTCGCCCGCCAGGGAGCAACCGTAAGGTTTCCGTCGAGCGTTCAGGTCGTTGCTGCATCGAACCCGTGCCCGTGTGGCTACTGGAAGGATCACCGCACCCCGTGTGCATGCACAGACGCCAAGCGGGATCGGTACCGGACGCGGCTGTCCGGCCCCCTCCTGGACCGCCTCGACATGCGAATCCGGGTCGAGCGGCTCACGGCGGCCGAGATGATGTCGGAACGAGGCGAATCATCCCAAGACGTCCGGCGGCGGGTGATGGCTGCTCGCGCCGTGCAACGCGCCCGCTCGATTCTCAACAGGGATCTGACACGAGACGAGCTCGACGGCCTTCCCGTGTCGATCGGCGGGAACATCGTCCTGAGGCGAGTCGCCGACCAGGACACGATGACCGCACGTGGGTGGGATCGCATCCGACGGGTAGCAAGGACTCTTGCGGACCTCGACGGCCTGGACGTCGTGGATACAGAGCATGTGAGCGAGGCCGAGCGCCTGCGAGGGGAGTCGTCGTGAACGGAGATCTGATTCGGCTCGCATTCGCAGGAACCGCACCCGCAACCATCGACCGCCTGATCGAGCGTCACGGGACGCCACGACGGGTCGTGACAGCTGTGACCTCGGGACGCACAAGGCTCACATCCCGAGCGGTGGAGGCCGTCAGAGTTGGTGCCGACGATCGTTTCGAGCAGCTCTCGCGGCTCGGTGTTGCCTTCGTGACAAGGGGCGAAGACGGGTATCCATCCCGGCTCAGGGTCTTCAGCGACGCCCCGCGGTGGTTGTTCTTGCTCGGGGAGGTCAGCGATGCACCGTCGATCGGTATCGTCGGAACACGAACGTGCACGACCTACGGCACCGACCTGGCACAGCGGTACGGGTTCGTTGCAGCCGAGATCGGATGGAGCGTCGTGAGTGGGCTCGCGCGAGGGATCGACGGAGCGGGACATGAGGGAGCGATCGCAGCACAGGGTCACTGCCATGCGGTCCTCGGGTCGGGTATCGACGTCGTGTACCCGAGGAGCCACCGTGCGTTGTACCGGTCCGTCATCGCTACAGGAGGGGTCATCTCATCAGAGTTTCCACCAGGAACACCCCCGGAAGCCTGGCGTTTCCCGACACGAAATAGTAGAAACCTATTGCAGGCTC
>CAYLVM010000045.1:0-17519 GCA_964387145.1 uncultured Acidimicrobiaceae bacterium | reverse complement strand
GCTACGACGACGAGTCCATCCCCTCAGGTTCCCGCCAACGACGGCCGGCCCCCTCATACCAAGTACCAAGTACCAAGTACCAAGCACCAAGCACCAAGTCACCAAGTACCCTTTCCCCCATGACTCGCACCGACATCCCCACATCCAACGTTCTCACCGTCGAGTTCGACGGGCACGTCGCAACCGTGTGGCTCGACAGGCCAGACAAGCGCAACGCGTTCGCACCCGAGTTCTGGGACGACCTTCCGAGGGTCATGGAGGCTCTCGGGGACGATGACGAGACACGGGTCGTCGTCATTGCGGCTCGGGGACAGTCGTTCACCGTCGGGATCGACCTGAAAGCTTTCGGACCGATGTTCATGAGTGGTGGCGTCGACCCATCCGACGAGAACCCTCCGACCTCGGACGTCGGGCGGCGCAGAGCGCTCTATCGGTCGGTGAAACGCTTGCAACAGACGTTTACCGCCATCGCAGAGTGCCCGAAGCCGGTGATCGCCGCGATCCACGGGCACTGCATCGGCGCCGGCATCGATCTGATCACCGCATGCGACATCAGGATCGCCGCCGCCGACGCGGTCTTCTCCGTCCGCGAGACGAAAATCGCCATGGTCGCCGACGTCGGCACGCTCCAGCGTCTCCCCCGCATCATCAACCCCGGATACGTTGCAGACATCGTGTTCACCGGCAGAGACTTCACGGCGACAGAGGCAAGAGAGATGGGGCTCATCACCCGTGTCCTCCCCGACGTCGACGCGCTTCACGAGGTTGCCACGCAGCTCGCGACCGAGATCGCAGCGAACTCTCCCCTCGCCGTCCAGGGGGCAAAGGCGGTACTCGCGGCCGAAGGGGAGATGTCGATCGACGAAGCCCTCGACCACATTGCGCTGTGGAACGCTGCCTTCATCCAGTCCAACGACTTCGTCGAAGCTGTCACAGCGTTCATGGCGAAACGGCCACCAGAGTTCACCGGCGAGTAGACACTTCCCGACACCGGATCATCATCTCCGACGATGGGCAGCTTCGGGTACCATCACGGTATGCACCGGACCCCGCGCCATCATCGCCGTCATCTCTTCGCAGCTCCGTAGGCGGACCCAACACCGCGCGCTCACATACCCCATCGACACCGGAGATACGAGATGACAGACCTCCAGACACGACTTCACGACATCATCGCCCCGGTGATCTCCTTCGACAACGAGATCGAGATCACCGAAGGTAAAGGCAGCTGGGTTACCGCTGCAAACGGAAAGCAGTACCTCGACTTTGCATGCGGAATCGCGGTCACCAACCTCGGGCACCGGCCCGACAAGGTCCTCGCCGCCGCAGAGTCCCAGCTGAACAAGCTGTGGCATGCGGGAGGTGCCTTCCTCTACGAACCGATCATCCATGCAGCTGAGAACATCGTCGGTATCGCACCCGACGGGATCGAAAAGATCCTGTTCATGAACTCGGGAGCCGAAGCGGTCGAGACATCGGTCAAGCTCGCTCGAAAGACCAGCGGCCGTCAAGGGATCATGGTCTTTCGGGGCGGCTTCCACGGTAGGTCCATGGGTTCCGTCACGTACACGACCTCGAAGGCGAAGTACCGACAGGGGTACCACCCGCTCCTTCCCTCCGTCTTCGTGACACCGTTCCCCCATCCCTTCGGATGGGGCATGTCCCAGGAGGAGGCCAACGCCTACGCGCTGCGTGAACTCGAGATGAAGTTCCGCTACGAGGTGACGCCGGGCGAGATCGCAGCCTTCCTCGTCGAGCCGATGCAGGGGGAGGGCGGCTACTACCCGGGCAGCCACGAATTCATGCACGCGTTGCGAGCCATCGCCGATGAGCACGGCATCTTGCTGATCCTCGACGAGGTCCAGTCCGGGTTCGGCCGCACCGGAGACTGGTTCACGAGCCAGGTCTATGACCTCAAGCCCGACGTACTCGTGATGGGAAAGGCGATCGCCAACGGGCTGCCGCTGTCGGCGGTCGGAGCCTCAGCCGAGATCCTCGATCGGTGGCTTCCCGGTTCACACGGCACGACGTTCGGAGGGAACCCGGTGTCGTGCGCGGCCGCAGCGGCCGTGGTCGACGAGCTCCACGACGTCCTTCCGGGCGTCGGTGCCCTCTCGGATCACGCGTTCGCCCGCTGGAACGAACTCAAGGAGCAGCACCGGACCATCGGAGACGTACGCGGACTCGGGCTCATGATCGGAATCGACCTGGTCACAGAGGGCAACACGCCCGACCCCGACGCGTTCAAGCCGATCGCTCAACACGCCTTCGAGGCCGGCATGTTCATCCTCAACTGTGGCCCCGACGGCAACATCATCCGGTTCATCCCGCCACTGAACGTCTCGATGGACGACCTCGACCGCGGTATCGACATCCTCGCCGAAGGAGTTGCCAGGTACGAGGCGTAGAAGCCCACACCACAACGAGAGATGGGGCGCCCGCGGGGCGCCCCATCTCATTTCCCAGCCGGTCGGTGACCGGAGCGGGTTCTACTCTTCCGAGCTCAGCACACCGCGCAGGCGCGGGTACCGCACCGGGCGGTGTGTGTGGCAGAACTCGGCACGGTTGTACCGCGAGAGCCTGGTATCGCATTCAGCTGTCGCGCAGGTGCGATCCTCGTCGTAGGTCTTCGGACGACGGGAGCGGCCCTTGGGACGCGATGCCTTCAGAATGTCAGACATAGATTGTGTGCCTTTCTTCGGTCCTGTAAATGAGGCATCGCTCTATGCGCGTTGGGCGCGGTTACGACACCGGGAGGTTTCGGCGGCTGCAATTGTACTCACGACTATGCGGAACGTGCAAGGCCACTTCCCTTTTCACGGATCGGCGCTCCCGCGGCGTCCTCACCCTTCGGGCCGGGCACGGCCAGTCCTACGACCAGCCCGGCCATGGCGAGGAACGCAAGCCAGTCCCCGAACCGCACCCAGATCGTCTCGGTTCCATCGCTGAACTGGGCATTACCGTATGTCACGATCTCCTGGAGAATCCCGGTGCGGTTCCCGGCCGACCCATCCGCCTTGATGAACGTGGATTTCCCTGTGATCGAGGCATAGACGGTGTCGAGCCCGATCGCTGCAGCGTTGACCCGCACCATGCCGATCGCCTGGTCCGAGGCTGCCGACACACCGAAACTCGACGTGTTCGTCGTCACGACCATCAGGTCGGCACCGGCCCTGGCACTGGAGCGGACACTGCGTGCGAAGGAACCTTCGAACGAGATCACCGATCCGAGTTCACCGAACTCCGTGGGGAAGACGACCGGGTCGGTGCCACGGACCATGTCACGGGGCACCTGATCGAGCTGCGGCACGAAGTTGAGCAGGCTACGCATGGGGACGAACTCCCCGAACGGGACGGGGTGCCGCTTCAGGTACTCCCCAACCTTGACGCCTTGGGGTGAGTAGAGCACGTTGACGTTGAGGAACTCGCTGTCACCGACGAGCCTGGTTCCCGAGATCAGGATGTAGGCGTCGAGCCGCTGTGCCTGATCGATGATCTCGGCCTCGACGGCTGGGTTGCTCTCGGGATCGTACGGAGTCCCGGTCGAGTTCTCCGGCCACACAACGAAGTCCACGGCACCGGCAGGGATCGAACGGGTGAGCTCCATGTGACGCTCGTAGATGCGCTTGTTCTCGTTCTGGCATCGGACCATGGGGCACGGGGATGAACCCTGGACGATCGCCGTTCTCCATACCTGGGCACCGGCCACCGGCGGGAACAGGAATCCGCCAAGTATGACGAGGATCGTCACCACCGTTGGATCGACCACCAGGCGCCACTCCTTGCGGGATTCGATGACGAGTGCCAGACCGGCCGCGACACCGACAACGAGCACCGTCCACCCCGACGGGCCTATCCACTGGACGGAACCCGACGCACCGGGCAGTCCGGCTGCCGGGTAGCCGATATCGCCCCACGGGAACCCGCCGAAAGGGAACCGACCGCGAACCCACTCCATCGCGGTCCATCCACCAACTGCGATCAGCCACCAGCGCCAACCCGGCCACAGTCGAAACGTCCAGATCCAGAACGCGAACAGAGCAGTGAACGACCCCATGAGGATCGCGAGCGGGAACCAGGCAACGACGCCCAGGACCATCAGCCAGCTCAGCAACAGACCAAAGAACGCGGCACCCCAGGCGAACCCGAGCGCGATTGCCATCAGCGGGCGTTCGACGCGACGGATAGCGAGGAAGAACGGGACGGGAGCTAAGAACGCAAGCGGCGCCCATCCGAGAGGAGGGAACGATGCCCACATGAGGACAGAACTAAGAGCGACGAGCGCAACAGCGACCATGGCGGCGGAGCATAGGCGTCGTGGCCTTGTTCTCTCCCGACGGGTCACAAGACCCGATACCATCACGGCCATGGATGACCTTCACGTTGCTATCTCTGCTGCACGCGCCGGAGCCGAGATCGTCAAGGCACAATTCGGCGGACCACAGAATCCCCGGTACAAGGGGAACTTCGATCCAGTTACCGCTGTGGATCACGCCGCGGAGAAGGCGATCCTCGACATCCTCGTCGAGGAACGGCCCGACGATCAGATCATGGCGGAAGAAAGTGGAGGCGAGTCGCACGCCGGACGACACTGGATCGTCGATCCACTCGACGGCACCGTGAACTTCGTCCACTCGATTCCACACGTGTCCATCTCCGTTGCACTCTACGACGGAGATGTCGGCCTGGTCGGAGTCGTGTTCGACCCGCTTCGCGACGAGCTCTTCACCGCGACCCTCGGTGGTGGGGCCCACCTCAACAGCCACGTCATCTCCGTGTCCGATGTCGACGACCTCAACAAGTCTGTCGTTGCGACCGGGTTCCCGTACAACCACGACATCTACGCAGAGTCTCTTTCGATCGTCCTGCGAGAGGTGCTACGGGAGGTCAACGGGATCCGACGAATGGGGTCTGCTGCTCTCGACCTTGCGTGGGTCGCTGCAGGCCGGTATGACGGCTACTGGGAACTCGGTATCGCCCCATGGGACGGTGCAGCAGGCATCATCCTCGTACGAGAAGCAGGCGGTACCGTGACCGATCCCTTCGGGCGACCGACCACCCCGTCGAAAGGCCTCGTAGTCTCGTCAAACGGAGCCATCCACGATCGGCTCCGCACCATCGTCGAGGCGTGGATGCCTCCCCACCTCATAGAGCCATGAAGCGACTCATCGCTGCCGATGCCGTCGTGACGGGTGACGGCACCGCTGGCACCGCCATCCTCCTCGATGACGGTGTGGTCGCTGCGGTCGGCTCCCATCGGGATCTCCGAGGTCCAGGAATCGCAGAGGACCGGTTCCCCGGAGCGACGATCATCCCCGGCCTTCGTGATGCTCACATCCACGCCGTGCCGTACGCAGCACTCCTCGAGGGCTGTTCCTTGAAGTCGGCGGCCACCATCGAAGATCTCCAGGATCGACTTGCGACGTATGCAGCCGGGTTGGGCCCGAACGTACCGGTCGTTGCGACCCGACTCGACGACGAGACTCTCGCCGAGCGTCGCCTGCCGAGACGCGAAGATCTCGATGCTGCGATCCCCGATCGGCCCGCCGTCATCTACCGCTACTGCGGGCACATTGCCGTTGCGAACACGACGGCGCTCACGATGTCGGGGATCACGCGGGATACTCGCGATCCCGAGGGCGGCATCATCGACCGTGCCCGAGATGGGGCCCCGACCGGTGTTCTGCGCGAGACCGCGGTTGGTCTGATATCGGGGGCCCTTCAACGAGGGGGACGGGTGGGTGAAGATCAACTCATCGATGCGCTCCATCGGCTTGCCGGGCTCGGGCTGACCTCGATCGGAGCAATGATCGGTTACGGAGAATCACCTTCAGAGAAGCTCGAAGCTGAGGTCGAGTTGTGGCGAAGTGTTGCACAGCGACTCCCCATCAAGGTCGGTGGCTTTGCGATCGCCGATACACCGCGGCAACTCGATTCGTCTGCAAGGACACTGAGCGGAGCAGGGCCTCGCCTGAGATGGCTCGGCGTCAAACGCTTCTCCGACGGGAGCCTCGGCGGCCACACTGCAGCGTTGTGCCGACCGTTCAGCGACATCGACACGAAGGGCACGTTCCGATTGACGTCTGCGGACACCGAGGTTGCCAGACACAGTCTCGAACTCGGAGGCATGGTTGCGATACATGCGATCGGTGACCGAGCCGTTGAAGGGGTCCTCGACGTCTTCGAGATACTCCTCGCCGAGGGTGCGGACCCTGCGGATCTTCGCATGGAGCACGTCTCGGTGATCGCACCCGACCAGATCGAGCGTTTCGCACGCATGGGTATCACAGCGTCCGTCCAGCCCGCCTTCCTGGCATCCGAGTCGGAGTGGATCGAGTCCCGTGTCGGTGCCTCACGACTGGGATGGGTCTATCCGTTCCGATCGCTGATGAACGCCGGCGTGCCCATCGCAGGATCCTCGGACTGTCCCGTCGAGCCGCCGCATCCATTGTGGGGTATGGCCGCTGCGATCGACCGGCACGGCATCACTGCAAGTGAGCGACTGACCGGACTCGAAGCCCTCGCGATGTTCACATCCGGAGCGGCCGGGGCTCTGCGTGAACCGGTCCCACTCTCACCCGGTAGCCCCGCGGACTTCGTGGTCATCGACGTCGATCCATCGACGGCAACAGCACAAGAGATACGCGACGCAACGGTGATCGAAACCTACGTCGACGGCATACCCGTGAACGTCGACAGATCACTCCCGACCTGGGTCGACTAGCTCACCGGACGCACGAAGTACGACGTGAAGCGGTCTCACGCCATCCTTGCGTCGGGCCAGCACTGGGAGCAGAACGCTCCCCACTCGCCGTGGCGAGGATCATGGGTGAGAGCGCTCCCGCATCCTGCGCATACGGCACGGACGAAATCGTCGGCGACGCGCCCATGTGGCCCGTCGTGAGACAGGAGTTGAGATACGAGAACAGTGTTCGAGCGACCGGCGGGCATGTGGAGGAAGGTACCCCCGAAAACCGCGTACCCGTCCGTCATGAACCTTCGGGATCTGGAACGGGGCCGATAATCGCGTCGATCGACTCGAGGACCTCATCCACCGTGGCATGCCGGTCGAGTTCCTTCTTCGAGAACACGAGTTGGTCACCGACGATGACTTCGAACACGCCGCCTCGTGACGGGATGATCGTGATGTCATCGATGTAGTGCTCGAACTTGGAAAGGATCGCTTCAACCATGCTCACGGCACGGTCGGTATAGCTTCAGGCTGCGCAGTATTCGAGTGAGAGATGCATGGGGGCATGCTACCCAATCATCAGACCCAGCCGAAAAGGGATGCAGGCCGAACTGAGTTCACGAAGGCAGTTCACAGATGACAGGTCACAGATGACAGGTCACAGCCGGACACCCGAGCCACTTCCGGATGCTCGGGTTCAGCGGTAAACGGTAAGCGGAGAACGATTCGCCAGACAGTTCACAGATCACAGTTGGACGAACAGAGAACCATTCTGACGGTGAACTGTCGTCTGTGAACTGTGAACTGTCTCAATCCAGTACGGCGCCGGACTCTGCAGAGCCGACGAGCTTCGCGTACTTGGCGAGTGCCCCCCTGGTGTATCTCGGGGCGATCGGCTTCCAGGCCTCCATCCGCGACATCAGTGTCGCCCCATCGATGAGGATGTCGATCGTCCTGTTCGGGATGTCGACCCGGATGCGATCACCCTCTTCGACAACCGCGATCGGTCCACCGTGCGCCGCCTCGGGAGCAACGTGGCCGATACACATCCCCGTCGTTCCGCCAGAGAACCGGCCGTCGGTGATCAGAAGCACGTCCTTTCCGAGACCAGCACCCTTGATCGCCGCGGTGATCGCAAGCATCTCACGCATCCCCGGCCCACCCTTTGGCCCCTCGTAACGAATGATGACGACGTCGTTCGGCTCCAGCTCGTGCGCCCAGAGCGCCTCGAGTGCGTGCTGCTCGTCGTCGAACACCCGTGCTCTGCCCTCAAAGACATCGAGGTCGATGCCGGCGATCTTGACCACGGCTCCGCCCGGGGCAAGCGAACCGCGCAGGATCGCGATGCCTCCCTGCTCGGCGAGGGGGGAATCGAGAGGTACGACGACATCCTGGTTCACCGGCACGACGACATCGACGAGATTCTCCGCCATCGTCTTACCCGTCACGGTCATGACGTCACCATGGAGAAGACCCGCGTCGAGCAGGGACCGGAGCACGACCGGGACGCCGCCGATCCGATCGAGGTCGACCATGTGGTACTTTCCGAAGGGCTTCATGTCCCCGATGTGGGGTGTACGCCGTGAGATCTCGTCGAAGTCCTCGAGCGAGAGATCGACACCGGCTTCGTGTGCCATCGCCATGAGGTGAAGAACGGCATTGGTCGATCCCCCGAGCGCCATCACCGTCGTGATCGCGTTCTCGAAGGCCTTTCGCGTCATGATGTCCCGCGGTCTGATGTCCGCCTCGAGGAGTGCCACGACGGCCTCACCCGACTTGCGGGCGTAGTCCTCGAGGCGACTGTCGACCGCGGGAACCGATGCAGAACCCGGCAACGACATGCCTATGGCCTCACCCACAGACGCCATCGTGTTGGCGGTGAACATACCGGCACACGACCCGTCGCCTGGGCACGCGTTCTGCTCGATACGACGAAGCTCATCATCGCTGATGGCACCCTCTGAGTGCGCACCGATGCCTTCGAACACGTCGACGATCGAGATGTCCTTGTCGTCGATGCGCCCAGGGAGGGATGAACCTCCGTACAGGAATACAGATGGCAGGTTGTGCCTGGCTGCTGCCATCAGCATGCCGGGAAGCGACTTGTCACATCCGGCGATCGAGACCATCCCATCGAACCGCTCAGCGTGCATGACGAGTTCGACGGAGTCCGCAATCACCTCCCTCGACACGAGCGAGGCGCGCATCCCTTCATGGCCCATGGCGATACCGTCCGATACGGCGATCGTCGCAAACTCGAGACCGACGGCGCCCGCTTCCCGAACACCGATCTTCGCGAAACCGGCCAGTTTGGGACCGGTGACGTTGCACGGTGTCACTTCGTTGCCTGCGGAGACGACGCCGATCTGTGACTTGATGAAATCGTCCTCGCCGAGGCCAACGGCGCGGAGCATCGCTCTCGCCCCTGCTTTTGCCGGCCCGATGGTCACGTCCTGAGAGTGGATCTTCTTCGACATGTCCCCAGCGTACCTTCCGTCGGCATCGAGGGGCCGTCTCCGGCGACTATCCAGACCCCGAACCTACCCTCGCCGTACTATGCCATCCACCACCGAGACATTTCCGGAGATTCCGCGCGGACAGCCAGATCCTCGAGCGCCGAAGAAACGCTGGAGCCTCGCACAAAAGTTCGTTGTGAGCCTCCTCGCGCTTCTCGCGCTCGGCGTCTTCGCCGGATACGGCTTCATCCGGTACACCGAAGGCAAGATCGACCGGATCGAGGCATCGGAACTCACATCGCTCGATACGCCGGTGGCTTCGGCAGACGAGCCGATCAACTTCCTCATCGTCGGAGTCGACGACCGCTCGGACCTCCCCGACGACTGGGGGGACAACTTCGGCGAGTTCGCAGGCCGCCGTACCGACGTGATCATGGTCGCCCACATGGTTCCCGGTGAGCGCATCCAGATGCTGTCGATACCCCGCGACCTCATGTCCGACATCCCAGGGACCGGGACGAACAGGATCAACGCGTCGTACGTACTCGGTGGCCCCGATCTGCTCGTCCAAACCGTGCAGGCCGAGACAGGTATCCCGATTCACCACTACATCGAGATCGACTTCGCAGGAGTCGGTGCCGTGGTCGATTCACTCGGCGGTGTGACCCTCGATTTCACCTACCCGGGGCGGGACCGCAAGTCAGGCTTCTCGATCGATGCCGGCCGTCACACACTCGACGGGGAACAGGCGGTGGCCTACGCACGGTCACGAAAGTACGAGATCCTCAAGAATGGAAAGTGGCAGAGCACCGGCGGCGGGGATATCGCACGCACTGGGCGCCAACAGCAGGTGCTGATCGCACTCTTCAGCCAGGTGAAGTCACCATCGAGTGCCTTCAACCTGCCGGCGTTCCTCCCGACGTTCGCCGACCAGATCACTGCCGACGAGGGCCTGACCATCGGGCTCATGGCAGATCTCGGCAGGAGCGCTCTGACGCTCGGAATAGCGAACATCGACAACACGACGTTGCCGGTGAAGAACTACAAGGGAAGCGACGGACGCGCCTACGTCGTTCCCATCGACTCCACCCAGGCCGTCATCGACGCCTTCATCGCCGGAGAGCCGTTCCCGACCGACGAGTCGTGAGTTCCGGGTCCGGAAGAGTCCCATCGAACCCGGTAACCCGGGCAGTGCGGGTCCCTGCACCTCCCACAGTGCTACCCAACGGCGTCGTTCTGTGCAGCTTCGGCGACGAGCGCAGTGAGCAGGGCTTCGGTCGAACCGTCATGAACCGGCTGATCGGCATCGAGGACCCCTCGGTCGGTGAGCATGAGCAGCCACACGAGGGCGGGTACGGCGATCAACGCCGCTGCGACGAATGCGAGGAGGAGGGCTACGAGCACCGCAGGTGACGCCGCACCTTCCTCGATAGTGAGAACGTTGGGGAGAAGCCATGGGAACTGTCCGACGGCCCATCCCCACAAGATGCCGCCGGTCGCAAGGACGGCCAGGACACGTGACAGTTGCGTCTTGTGCCGGTAGATGGAGACCAGAGACGCAAGACCTGCCAGGACAGTGAGTCCGACGACGACGACACCGGATGCACTGGTCAACCCTTCATACAACGTGGGTGCGTCGGCTCTCACAACGAACGGCCCGATGAAGGCGACGACACCTCCAACCACACCGGCAGCCAGGGCCCGCGAACGGAAGTACTCGGAGAGATCGTCGAGTCCCGAACGATGAGCGTCCCTCGCCACGAGGACCGCCGCGACGTAGGCACATATGACGACGGCAAGCACCCCTCCCAGTATCGACAGGGGGTTGATCCACGACGTCCACGGGTCACCGGCCGCGTTCCCGAGCGGCACCCGTCCCGAGGCGACACCACCAGCAACCGTGCCGAGGAAGAACGGTGTGACGAGTGACGCCCCAGCGAAAACAGAACCGAGTACTGCCTTACCTCCCACCGTCGGCGCCCACTTGCGAAACGCGAATGCGGATCCCCGGAACACGATCCCCAGACCGGCGAGCATCATCGGGATGTACATCGTCGTCATGATCGACACGAAGGCTGTGGGGAACGCCGTCCATAGATAGACGAGCACGAAGATCAGCCAGACGTGGTTCGCCTCCCAGACGGGGCCGATCGACCGCTCGAGCAGGCCACGCGGGCGACGTCCCTTCTCGGGTCCACCGGCGATGAGGTCCCATATGCCCGCGCCGAAGTCGGCACCGGCGAAGATGGCGTACGCAGTCACGCCGACCCAGATGATGATGAGAACGGTATCGGCAAGCATCAGGACTCGACCTTTGACGGTCCGTACGGAATCTCGACGTCATCGCCAGCCGCCATCCTCTTCGCGATGATGCGAAGCACGATGATCGTGACGATCCCGAGTCCCAGGTACACGAGGCTGATGGTGATCGCCGACGCCACGATCCCTGTGGACAGGGACACGGCGTCCTTCGTCCTGACGAGTTGCCACACGATCCACGGTTGTCTGCCGACCTCAGTGACGATCCACCCGGCTTCGAGCGCGACGATGGCTGCCACACCGGCGAACGTCGACGCTATCCAGAAGAGCTTCGCCTCGGGGGGCGCTCTTCGCCTCCACCACGACCAACCGAACCAGGCAGCAAGGAGCAGGAGCGCCGTGCCGATCCCCACCATCACCTGGAAAGCTATGTGCACGACGTTGACGGGCGGTGTGTCGGCAACGGGTATCTCGTTGAGACCGGGAAGTTCACCGTCGAGAGATCTCGTACCGAGAAGGGATGCAAGGCCGGGGATCTCGATCGCCCAGCGAACCTCGCCATCGAGATAGAGACCTCCGAGCGTGAGCGGAGCATTCGTCCGGGTTTCGGGAATCATCTCCATCGCTGCGAACTTCCCCGGTTGGGCTTCGATCAGGCGGCGTGCGGCGAAATCCCCGACGAAGATCTGGATCGGAGCAGCGATCGAAGCGACGGTGAACGGGATGAGGAAGCCGAGCCGGACGATGCGCGACCGGTCACCCCGCAGCCATCGCACCGCGTAGACGGAGGCCACCAGGAACCCCGTCATCATGTAGGCGGCGATAAGCATATGAAGCCACTCAGTGACTGCAGCCGAGTTGAACATCGCTGCCCACGGGTTGACGTCGATGATCTCTCCGCCCGGTCCGATCGCGAACCCTGCCGGGCCGTTCATCCAGCCGTTCACCGAGATGATGAAGAAGGAGCCGGCGAGACCCGAGACCGTCATCGGGAGGAGGACCAACATGTGCAGGCGTGCCGGCAACCGCTTCCAGCCGTACAGGTAGATACCGATGAGGATCGCCTCGACGAAGAACGACACACCCTCGAGAGCGAACGGGAGGCCGATCACCTCACCGTACGGACCCATCAAGCCGGGCCAGAGCATCCCCATCTCGAAACTGAGAATCGTACCGGACACTGCCCCAACGGCGAAGAGGACCGCCATGACCTTCGACCAGCGCTTCGCAAGGCGCAGGGCATCGGGGTCTCGCTTGGTGTACCCACGCCGGTGGGCGAGAAAGGTGATGAACGGGAACGCGACGCCGAAGGCCGCGAGGATGATGTGGAACCCGAGACTGAACGCCATCTGATACCGCGCCGCGTACAGGTTCAGGTCGGAAGCAGCAGCGACGAACACATCCATGTTCACTGTGACTGAGTCCTCACTTCTACACTCGACCCATGACCCGGGTGGGCTTGTAGGCCAACGCTACCCACAGCATCCACCTATGTGAAGCCGGGGCGGCTCCCGAGCGGCAGGACGCTGGGAGTACACCGGCAACACGGTGAGGGCTTGATCACCACACCTCTTGTGATCGACGATCGACGTGCCAGCTCACCTGCGTCGAGCGAGTGCTGTGCTTCCGTGCCGAACAGTTGTGAGCCTCGTGTGCCCTTCAGGTGCCTGAGACGATGCGAGGACCATCTCGAAGATGCTGATTCCATCCTCGTATCTGTACGTGAGGTCGCCGTCCATCATCCGAGCAAGTGAGCGAGATATGGTGAGACCGATCCCGACGGACCCCGGCGAACCCGTTATCCGATGAGACTGATGGTACGCCTCGAAGATGGCATCCTGATCCTCCTCCGACACTCCCAGTCCGTCGTCACGAACCTGCAGAATCGCCGTCGATCCGTCCGAACTCATCCGGATCTCGACGTCGTCACCGCCGTAGCGAACAGCATTGGTGAGCAGATTGCGAAGGATCTGCCGGATGCGCCCGGGGTCTCCCAGCGCGACCACCGACTCACCGTCGATCGCGAGGTCGTCGATGGATGTACCTCGCAACGTGCCGAGTACCTGGGCGAGTTGTTCTCGCAGGTCCACGGGGATGCGTGCGACGCGCAGCGTATCGACCTTCACACGAGCGGCCACCAGGAGATCCTCGACGATGTGGGAGAGATCGGTCGCCTGCTCGGAGATCGCCGCGAGCATCTCTCGCTCCTCGTGCAACGAGATGTCCGACGTCTCGTCCTGGAGCAACTCGGCGAACCCGAGCACCGCTGTAAGGGGTGTGCGCAGTTCGTGACTGATCGAGGCGATGAGCTCGTCCTTCGAACGAATCAGGTCTTCGAGATGACGGTCCTGCGACTTGCGCTCGGTGATGTCGCGAACGACGAGCATCGTCTCCTCTGATCCTGGGATTGCAACGACACGGGCCTCACGCTCGCGCACCTCCTCCCCCATGGGGTACTGGTACTCCAGCTGCTGCACGGTGCCGGTGTCGCGAGCCCGACGGCTCGCTTCGAGGAACTCCTTCGCCAGTTCCAACGGCAGGATCTCCTCGATGTGCTTGCCGACGTACCGCTCCGGCTGGGGAAAGACCTGCTGTCCGTTCGAGTCGTCGATGAAGACGAAGTCGATGTACATACCATCAGAGCCAAGCCGGACGATCAGATCGGGGATCGCCTCGAGCATCGCCCTGTTGTGTGCCTCGCTGACCTTCAACTCGGCGGTGCGATCCTCCACCTGGGTCTCGAGCCTCCGGTTGAGGGTGGTGAGATCGTCAGTCATCTGGTTGAAGGCGATCCCGAGCGTCCCGAGCTCATCGCCGGCATCCACATTCGCCCGCTGGCTGAAATCCCCTCTCTGCACGGCCCTTGCGACTCTCGCGAGCTCGTCAGTGCGCTCGGAAAGGCGCCGTCCGACGCGCCCGGCCACGACGAGGCTCGCCAGAAGGACGACCACACCGAACAACGAGAATATCCACATCGACGATCTCGCCTCGTCGGCCAACATCCTGCTTCTCGTGGCGAGATCTTCCACGAGACCGTCCTCCACCGAGCTGAGGATGTCCATGGGGACACTCGCAGCAGCGAACCACTCGTCCGGATCGAGGCGAAGGTCACCGGCGACAATCTGTCGCCGTACGTCATTGATCGAGGACGACTCGAAGTCGGAGACCTGCGCCTCGTACTCGACGCGTAACTCTCGAGGGGTGTGGACTCGGTACGCTTCGAGTGAGTCCTTTCGACGACCTGCCAGCCGAGCCAGCAGATCGACGTCGTCGCGCTCGATGGACCCTTCCACGAGAAGCTTCGATACGACCGCTCTCTCGACACCGGCTGCCTCGGTACTGTCCCACAGATGCAGGATCCCCATCACGATGCCCGAGAGCTGAGGGTCGCTGTACGTCAGGCGGTTGAGGCCACTGGGAGACGCCCGGAACTGTTCGATGAGATCCGTGTAGAACAGCAGCGACTCCGTCCAGGTCACATCGCGATCGAGGATCCCACCACGCATATCGTCGATCTGGCTCAGTACCTCGAGGAGAGCCACCGACTCGACGGTGAGGAACACGCCCTCTGTCTCATCAAGCACCTCCTTGAACTCTGCGATCGCAGCGTCGGTCTTACCCCATTGCTCGATGAGCTCGCTGTGATGCATCGTGCCATCCGAAGCCAGGTAGAGCGACGAGCCGCCCCGCTCCAGCTGGAGACCGTCGGTGACCTCTTCGGCCGTACCCATCAACGCGCTCACCTCGACGAGTCTCTCGAGGTCACTCTGGCGTGAGAAGCGGTCTGCGATCTCTAATCCGAGCAGTGCCGTGAGGGCAACCAATGGCACGACCACCATGATCGTGAGCTTGGCAGTGATCCCGAAACGGTGTGTGACGTCCCCGCTCGGTTCGCTCGCGCGAATCGGATCCCCTCTAGCCTCTCGCCTCGCTACCGGTGGACGGGAGCCTGTCGCGGTGTCCTGATCGTCTTGAATGTCTGCCTTGCTTGGTCTATCACTCGTTATCGGCCGACCCGAAGCATGCTTGACGTATTCGCCTCGACCTCGGAACCGGCAACGCCAATGATGTTTCCCAAAGAACGAAGTCGTCGGCCTACACCATCACCATGACAGCCTCGATGAGGTCCTCGATCTCCTCTTCGGTGTTGTACGCGTGCACGGAGGCTCGTACGAGACCCTCGATCTGGCGACGGTGCATGTCGACCGGTGCGGAGAACGGGGTGGAGATGGAGACGTTGATCGAGTGCTCTGCGAGGAGTTCCTGGACCTCGAGAGGCTGACGTCCCTCGATGTCGAACGTGACGATGCCACCCTGCACCCGACCCTGGTCGTAGACGGTCACACCGTCGATCCCCCAGAGAAGGATCCGCATGCGCGCGGCGAGCCACTGGATCCGCTCCCAGATATCAGCCACACCTATTTCGTAGGCGTACTCGGCTGCAGCCCCGAGACCCACGACACCGGCGTACGACTTCTCCCACGTCTCGAATCTGCGAGCACTCGCCGCCAGGGTGTACCCATCGGGCAGAACCACGGGAGCGGTCTCGAGCTCGACGAACACGGGGCTGAGGCGTTCAATGAACTCCTCCCGGATGTATGAGAAGCCGACCCCTCTCGGACCACGCAGGTACTTGCGGGAGGTGGCCGTGAGCATGTCGCACTGGATCTCGTCGACGTCGATCGGCACCTGACCGACGGTCTGGCATGCATCGAGGAGGAACGGGATGTCACGGGAGCGGGCGATCGATCCGACTTCAGCGGCCGGGTTGACGAGACCGCCGTTGGTCGGCATGTGGTTCAACGTGATCAAGGACGTCGGTGCGTCACCGGCCATCTCCTCGAGACGTGTGAGATCGATCCCGCCGTGCTCGTCATCGGGAACGACGACGACTTCGACTCCGCGTGTGTCGCGTACATGCAGGTACGCAGCCCAGTTCGATACGTACTCAGATGTGGTCGTCAGGATACGGTCACCGTCACCAAGGCCCATCGAATAGAACAGCAGATCCCAGGCCCTCGTGGCGTTGTCTGCGAGCGCTATCTCGTGACGACTTGCACCGATGATCCTTGCCAGGGACGCGTACACATTCTCGATCTGGTTCGTACGACGTCGTGCGGTCTCGTATCCACCGTGATGGATCTCCTCATCGAAGTACGAACGTATCGCGTCGATCACCGGTGTCGGCATCAACGCTGCGCCGGCGTTGTTCAAGTGCACGACCTCACGGACCCCCGGGGTCTCTGCCCGTAGCCGATCGATGTCGATCACGGGACCAGTCGACCTTCCATGCCCCCGGCGACCGTGACGACCTGTCCCGTCTGATGACCTGAGAGAACATCCGATGCCAGTACGACGACCTGGTGAGCGACGTCTCTCGGTGTCGCTAGTTGTTTCCTCGCCATCGTCGCTGTGGCTGCCCGGACATGCTCGAGATCGACGCCGGCGGCCTCACGTTTGGGAGTGATGGTCCATCCGGGAGCAACGGCATTGACCCGGACGCCATCACCGATCCGCGCCGCCTCGTTCTTGAGCGACATCAGCATGCCCGTCATGATCGCTCCCTTGGCCGCTGCGTAGTCCGCGTGGCCTGCCTCCCCGAACTGCCCTGCCGTCGATGCAACCAGCACCAGCGATCCGGTGCCACTTTGGGCCGCATGTTTCAAGAATCCCCTCGACGTGAGGAAGGCAACGGTCAGGTTTCGATCGACGACGGTCTTCCACCTCTCGAGCGACAGTTCCCACACCGGTTGATCGCGTGGCGGGTACCAGCCGGCGTTGGCCACACAGACATCGAGTCCACCGATGACATCGACGACCGTCGGGACCAGCGCGTCGGCCTCTGCCTCGTCGGTGAGGTCTGCACCGATCGCGATACCGCCGACCTCATCGGCGAGCTCACGCGCTGCCTCTGCCGCGGTGTGATAATGGACCGCAACGCGTGCACCCTCACCGGCGAACGCCCGCACGATCTCGGTCCCGATCCCGCCGGCGCCACCGGTGACCAAGACACGGGCGCCGTTGAGTCCTGTATCCATACGCATGAGAGTACTCAGACGACAGACGACAGACGACAGACGACAGACGACAGACGACAGACGACAGACGACAGA
>CAYLVM010000044.1:0-17590 GCA_964387145.1 uncultured Acidimicrobiaceae bacterium | reverse complement strand
GCGTTGGCTCGAATCGACGTGAGCGGGCTTCGCAACTCGTGGGAGGCGTCCGCGACGAACCGTTTCTGTGCGGCGATGATCAGGTCCTTGTCTCTCCGTGCCGCCTCGATCCCGTCGAGCATGGCGTTGAAGGAGTCGGTCAGGGCCCCGACCTCGTCGTTCCGATCGACGGGAGGGAGCCTTCTCGAGAGATCACCGGTCGATCCGATCTCATCGGTGGTCTCGGCCAGGAGCTTCAATGGCCGCAAAGCACGCCCGGCCATGAACCACGCACCGATCGCCGCAGCTACGAGCGCGATGATTCCGAACACGACCAGGAACCAGCGGAGACCAAGGAGCTGATCGGCGATCACCGTCTCGCTCTGTGATGCTGCAACGACGCCCACTCCCACCGAGGGGTTCTCCCACCGTCTGACCTGCACACGGACACCTGAGATGCTGACGGCCGATGATCCGTCCTCGATCGCTTCGACGACCACGGCGGCAGGAAGATCCAGCGTCTCTCCACCCACCGTGCCCGTCGCGTAGTAGACGGTCCCCCGATCGTCGTAGACGGTGAAGAATGCTTGATCGGACACGTCGGCGTCGGGGATGGCAGGCGGTACAGACTGTGTCAGCTCGTCCGCATCGACCTCTGCAAGCGCCGTGGCGGCTTCATCTGCGATCCGGCCGAGGAGCTCATCTTGATCCTTCTGCGCCGAGCCAACGACGAGGAAGTTGATGACGACGATGAACACCACGAGGGACAGCGCGGTGAACCCGATGCCGTACCACGTCAGCCTCCAGCGGATCTTCATGAGTCACATCGCAGGATGTATCCGGCTCCTCGCACCGTGTGGATCAGTCTTGGCTCGTCCCCGGCTTCGAGCTTGTTGCGCAGGTACCCAACGTAGACATCGACGATGTTGCTCGTCGTATCGACGTCGAGGCCCCAGACGGCCTCGAGGATGCGGGACCTGCTGAGCACGATCCTCTGGTTCCGCAGGAAGTACTCGAGCAGACGGAACTCGAGAGCGGTCAGCTCGATCCGCCGTTCGCCTCGTGTCGCCTCGAACGCCTCGACGTCCGCAACGAGATCTTCGCATCGGAGGGTTTCTCGTGCCCCGGGCTCACGTCTTCGCAACAGGCTGCGTACGCGGGCGAGAAGTTCCTCGTAGGCGAACGGTTTCACGAGGTAGTCGTCTGCGCCTGAGTCGAGGCCGAGAACCCGGTCGGCGACCGTGTCGCGTGCGGTGAGCATCAGTACCGGGACGTCTCCGTCATCTCGTAGCCGTCTGCAAACCTCGATCCCATCGAGCTTCGGCATCATCACGTCGAGGATCACCAGGTCGGGCCGGTAGTCTCGTGCCGCTACAAGGGCCTCGGCACCGTCGGACGCCACGATGACCAAGTACCCGTCGTACACCAGCGCGCGCCGGACGCTCGCGGCGATCATTGCATCGTCGTCGGCGACCAGGATCTGCGGTTTCATCAGGACCATGATGCCAGACACCGATGAGAGAACGATGAGAGGACCGCTCACAGCCGACAGTTCACAGTCCACAGTGTGCTCTGCGTGCGCTACATTCCGCCTTCTCCCCCAACCCCTGGAGTCCCCATCAACGATCTCAACGTCAAGCTGTTGTCCCGGGTGCACACGATGCTGTACCGGCTCACCAACGGTCGCGTCGGTCGGCGCCTCGTCGACAACGACATGTTGCTGCTCACGACCAAGGGCCACAAGACCGGGAACGAGCACACGGTCCCGCTGCTCTACCTGCGCGACGGGGACCGCCTCGTCGTCATCGCGTCGTACGGAGGGAGACCGAGCCACCCCCAGTGGTACCGGAATCTGCTTGCCGACCCCATCGCATCCGTTCAGATTCTCGGTGACACATACCCTGTGCGCGCGACAACGATGACAGCCACGGAACGATCCGACTGGTGGCAGAAGGTCGTCGATGCGTACGCAGACTACGCCGAGTACCAGTCACACACCGAACGCGAGATTCCTCTCGTTTGGCTCGATATATAGAACGTGGTGTCGGTAGACCTATCTACTGGATCGCGTCTTCGCCGGGACGAGCGATCAGACTCAAGACTCCACCGATAGCGACGAGGGCACCGCCGAGAATGAGCAGGTACCAGCCGAACCCGATGGACACGCTGTAGGCGTCTGGAATCGCGCCGGCTGCGGCTGCCTGTGCAAAACCGTTCTGGAGCGCTTCGGCGTCGTTCGCTGCGCCGAGGGTGGCGACGACGCCGATGATGAGCATCAAGATGCCCAGAACCGCAGCCGACAAGCCGAAGAGTCGATTCACAGGCCGACCGATCGGCGGGGTGAACGCGACGATGAGAGATCCCACGAGAGCGAGCGCTACGACGATGGCCGCCCACGCCGTGTCGTTGTACAACGCAGTCCACGTGGTGTTCGAGATCGTCGAAGGCCACGATGCGGGATCGGCCTGGTTCAGCAGGACAAGAGCCTCTTCCCCGGCAGAACTCGCAGACGTAAGAACGAACCCGACGATGGATCCGATCACGCCAACCAGTATCACGATCCGTCCATAGTGCATGAGATCTCCTCTCATCGCGGCATCCTTCCGCACCAATCGTAGGAACCACGACATTCGGTATACAAGTGGTGTCACCTACCCCGTGAACATCAGGGCGAGATAGCCGAAGCAATCGATGCCGAGACATCGTCGAAATGGGCGATCCAGACCTTGCCATGAGCCGGCGTCTTCGGAGGGTCGAGTGCGAACACGAGGTGATGGCCAACCTCATGAGCAACGGTCATCAAAGTCGAGACGCGGCCGAGCCGAATCGCTCCGAAGAGAGGAACCGGCCTGCCCGTGGAGCGTTCGTGTCGTAACACTTCGCGCTCACCGTGGAGTGCCACCCAGGCTCCTCGTGGCCGCTCTGTGGCCCCCGTGTACATGGATCGGCGAGCGTGGAACTTCAGCGCAGGTGCCTCGACTCCCGATGCCCAGCAGATGTCCTCGATGAGTGCCGATGCCGCCGCGTCGTCCACAGCGAGGCCGTCGAGTCGCTCGAGGAGCGTGAAGTCCCTCGAGAAGCGACGGACCCGCGCATCGTGTCGTCGAATCGGTCCTCGACGGACGGGTACAGGCGTGACGGTTGTTTCCATGGGCCCAACATATCTTGTGTGTGCGACAAGATCTCTCCATTGCTGAATCGAGAACCAACCGTCCATATCGACAGCCATTGAGAAACCGGCTGTGGGCAGTCTGTCGGTGTTGAGGACCCGCCGTGAGCGCTACCTCAAACCGAGCAACTTCTCAGCACTCCACCCGAGAACCCATGGGAGATCCTCCTCCGAAAGGCCACTTCTACGAACCTTGAGAAGCTCGACTTGATGGTCATGGAACGGAGCGTCGGAACCGAAGAGAACCCGCTCACGACCCACCCGATCAACGGCTTCGCTGATCTTGCTGTGCATGGGCATACCGGATGTCTCGAGGTAGACGTTGTCGTGCCGCTCCGCTACATCAATTGCAGCGTTGATGTAGATGATGTTGCCATGACCCATGTGTCCGAGGATCACCGGTACATCTGGGAACTCCACGATGAGCTCCTCAATGCTCCACGGCAGGGTGAAGATGGGGTGTCCACAGTGGATGAGTACCGCCCCACCCTGGTCCCTGAGCACCTCCATGATTGGATGTACGAGCGGATCGTTCGGGTGGTAACCATCGAGAAGCGGATGCAGCTTCACACCGACGAACTCCTGTGTGGAGAGGAACCGTGAACACTCCGCGGCAACTTCAGGGTTCCTCGGGTTCGCCCAGTAGAGCGCGTGAACACTCCCGATTGAGGCGACGGCACGCTCGACAAGATCGTTGTCGGGGTGGAACACGACGCCGCCATCGACTCCTGCGTCTTGCATCACAGCTTTCAGCCCCGGCCCGTCGAGAGACACACCGAACATGGGGAAGTCACCGACATGCATGTGTGCATCGAACACCATTTCAGGCTCCATTCCTCATACGTTTTCCGATCGCGTGGTGGGTCCACGTGAGCTCAACGTCCAGGTACATCCCCTGCATCGCGAGGAACACCCAGAGGAGGCATCTCCAACGTGAGATCCTGACGTACCCCCCCATCCAACAGCGGCAACGTGAGCCAGGCTCCATCCTCGGCCATCCCTCCATCATCGAAGGTGATCAGAAACGGTACGGGCTCACCCGGATCGGCTCTGCCGACCTCGGCGAAGGACTCCTCCGCCTCGTGTTGGCCATCGCTCGCCACGAGGCGAGCG
Source organism: uncultured Acidimicrobiaceae bacterium (assembly GCA_964387145.1). Lineage (GTDB taxonomy): Bacteria > Actinomycetota > Acidimicrobiia > Spongiisociales > UBA5794 > JAMBLL01. The sequence continues at coordinate 13,329 of CAYLVM010000044.1, read as the reverse complement.
TCGCGCAGTGACCATCGTTGAACGACAGCCTGATCGATGACGCCGGCAACCATGTACCGTCCAAGCGTCGAACGCACGGTGGCAACCACGCGCACAACACCCCCGTCCGGTGACTTCACATCGTCGCCCGCCGCCACGAGTTGAGATATCCAGACACCGTCACGACGAAAGTCGACGAGACGCGGCTGCCCATCGGCTCCGATGCGCATCACGAACTGGTCGTACGTCGTGCGGTTGGCGCTGCCAGAGCCCGTGCTGCGATCTTCGGTAATCTCGCCATCGATCGTGATTTCACGAGATCCTTCCCCGCTAGTGATCGCCGCGCCTTCTCGCAGCACCATCTCTTCCATCGGGTGACGCCCGCTGATCGACTCCATGATGCCCATGAAATCGGCAAAGAGTCGGGCCGGCCCGCTCGACACGGGTGCCATCGCCGCTGTCGAGTCGGATCCGAAAAAGCTCTGGAGGACCTCGGCTGCCGCCCGCTCCAGGGGGTCACTGCTGATCGAGGCATCATCTACTCCCGGTGCAAGCCACCACCGCGCGGTCACCTCGCTTGGCGCGTCGGGGTATGGCGCGCTGATATCTCTCGGAACGGATGTGGCTTGTGTGGTATCGGTCAGGACTCCGACGGTTCCCGTTGCCGGCGTGGAACACCCTGAGACGACCAGGGCAAGAACCAAGACAGCGACTCCCAGACCACCCGCAGGAACCCAACGGCTGTCGATCACCGTTCCCCCCGTACATACGGAAGTGCCAGAGCTCGTGGGAGATAGTCGTCGCGACCAAAGAGCACCAGGACAACGAGGACGACAATGAAGGGGATGCTGTTGACAATCTCCGGTCGGACAGCGACACCAAAGATCTGCAGAGCTGTCGTCAGGGCCGTTGCGAACCCGAACAAGAGCGCTCCCGCTGCGAGCCATACTGGGCGGCCACGGGCCAGCATCGCCAGTACGAGGGCCATGAACCCGCGACCGCCCGTCATGAACGGAATGAAGTTCCCGGCGCTCACGAGGGAGAGGTACGCCCCGCCGAGGCCCGCGAACACACCGGCGCTCAACGTTGCGAGAGATCGGACGAGCACAACGTTGACACCTGCAGCGTCGACAGCTTCAGGTCGTTCACCCGTCGCGCGTACCGCAAGCCCCCACGGCGTCTTCCACAGGACCCACGCAGCTACAACGACGGCCAGAATCGTCAGGTACACCATATAGGGCTCTCCAAACACGACTCTCCCGACAACAGGGATGTCGGCAAGCCACGGCAGGCTAGGTGCCGCTGCCTTTCCGAGCCTCGGATAGGTGTTGGCGAACTGTGCTGCATGAAGCAAGCTGGTGAGGCCCTCCACACCGAGCAGAATCCCGATACCGACGACGATCTGGTCGAGACCCCAACGTACGCACAGGACCACCATGATGAGCGATACCGCCCCACCGGCTGCAGCCCCACCGACGAACCCCATCCATGTCGAACCAGTGGCAAGAGCGACGACAAAGCCTCCGTACGCTCCCATGAGCATCATGCCCTCGAGACCAACGTTGAGTACACCTGCACGCTCTGAAATAAGCTCACCGAGACCAGCAAGTATCAGCGGCACCGCTGCTGCGATGGCACCGACGAGCAGCGCTGTCAGCAGAGTTTCACTCAACCGCCTCACCTCCTCTCAGGCCGAACCGATCCGCCATCGTATTCCAGACGGTGCGATCGCCTCGAACGCGCCTCGCCTCGAAGTACTCCGCAACGGTCATGAAGAGAAGGACCAACGCAACGATGAGCAAGCCAAACTGGTTGGGCAATCCGGCCTGACGTGTCGCGAGCTCACCGCCGATCGATAGAACCGACAAGAGAAAGACGAACGCGATCGTCACCCAACCGTTCATCCTGGCAAGGAATACGAGGGGCACCGCAACAAGGCCAAAGGCGGGATTCCAGTCGGCACGCACAAACCCTTGAACACCGAGCACCTCAACCCCTCCGGCAAGGCCCATGAACATGCCGCTGATCAGGAAGGTCACGATGATCACCTTGGAGACCTTCAGCCCGGCATGCTGCGCAGCCTTGATATTGGCACCGAGCACCTTGAGCCGAAGGCCGAGAGATGTGCGCGTCATCATGAAGTGCACACCCAAGACGGCTACGAGTCCGATGATCACACCCGAATGGACTCGTGTGCCGAACAGTGTCGGTAAGCGATCCGACACGTCCAGCACCTGGGTCCGGGGAATCTGAATCCCGGGCTCCCTGTCGAGGAACACGACCTTGACGAGCAGGGCTGCAAAGTTCACACCGATGAAGCTCATCATCAGTGTCGTGATGATCTCATTGATCCCGTAGTACGCCTTCATCAGCGCGGGGACGATGGTCCACAAGGCACCGACAGTCCCCGCCATCACCAGCATCAGGACGAGCATCACGCCACGAGGCATCACTTCGGACATCGACGCCGCCAAGCCACCGACCAGAGCAGCGCCAAGCATGAACTGACCATCTCCGCCCAAGTTCCATATGCCAGCGCTGAAGGCCACGATCAGACCTGCAGAGATCAGGAGCAGCGGAGCCATGCGGATAAGCGTCTCTTGGAGACCCGAGGGGCTGATGATGCCACGGCTGATGATCGTGGCATAGAACGCTACCGGATCCCGGCCCAAGACGAGGAGCAGGATACCGCCAACAACCATCGCTGCGACGAGTGGGAGAATCGTCAGGAGTATCGAGCGACGAAACATCTCCTTGCGAGCAGACACCGTCGGTGCATTGGACGTGTCGTTGCCCTTCGTAGAAATGTCTGGCTGATCCTCTGAAGTCGAGCCACCGTCGTGCGTCAGCGGTTTCGGGGCAGCGTTAGAAGGCTTCATACTGCGAAAGCACCCACCATCAGATCCCCTATTCGTCGTTCAGCTTTCGGCCCGTTCTCGACGATGCCCGCGACGCGGCCCTTTGAGAGGACGGCGACACGGTCACAGAGGTCGAGCAGTTCTTCGAGGTGGTTTGAGATGACTATGGCGCTCACTCCTTCCTCTGCCATCTGACGAATGCGCTCACGAACGGAGAGCGACGTTCGAATGTCGAGGCCGTGGGTCGGCTTGTTGTAGACAATGACCCTGGGATCTGACGCCGTTTCGCGTGCGAGAATCGCCTTTTGGATGTTGCCTCCCGACAGCTTGCCGATGTTCGTATCAGGACTCGGCGTGCGAATGTCGAACTCTTCGATCGCGACTTCGGCGTTCCGTCGGATCTCCATTGGCTGGATGATGTGGTGCTTCCAGAAGGGGGGCTGCCCGATCCTCTTGAGTACCAGATTGGTCTCCACGCTCATGGTGCCCACCACCGCCTCTCCACGTCTGTCGTCACTCAAGTATCGAAGGCCCATCTGTTGGCGGGCGTGGACCCCTAAGCGACCGATCGAGACAAGTACTCCGTCGTAACGCAGCGACATCTTGCCTCCATCAATGAGTCGCTGGCCGGCGATCGCCTCGGCGAGTTCCTTCTGCCCGTTGCCTCCAACTCCCGCAACACCGAGGATCTCACCTTCATGGATCACAAGATCGATGTTGTGGAGACCGTGACTCGAAGGTGACGGGTCGAGAAACACACTACTGAGCTCCAAGATTGGCTCACCAACCGACCGCTGCCCCCGTGTGCCAACCGTCTCATCTGCACCATCGTGTGGTGCGCCGTCGGAGACCTCGACATGCATCTCGGCGACATCGCTCAGCTCGGTAGCCTCTTCGCCGAACATGATCTCGACGATACGGTCGCGAAGCTGCTCGGGGTCGGCAGACCGAAGGTCCTCGAGTCCGAGGGTCCCTGCGACACGGCCCTGGCGCAGCACCGTCACACGATCTCCCATCTCGATGGCCTCATGGAGCATGTGTGTGATGAAGACGATCCCCAGGCCGCTGTCTTTGAGACGTTCAAGCATGCTGCCGAGCTCGGCGACACCCGCAGGCGTCAACATCGAGGTCGGCTCATCCAAGATGAGGGCTGCCTTACCCGACCAAAGGGCTTTGATGATCTCGATGACCTGCTGCTCATCCAGGGCGAGGTCTCCCGCTAGGGCATGCGGATCCACATCTGCCCCCAAGATGCTCGCAAGCTCGTCGAGGCGCCTGATTCCCTCGGCTTCGTTCAGTCGCATGCCCTTCGTGTTTCCGAGGATGAGATTCTCAAGCACGGTGAGCGTTGGTACAAGTGTCGCATGCTGATAGACGGTGCCGATGCCAAGATCGAGCGCCTTGCGAGGAGAGTCGATCACGGTCGCTATCTCGTTGACGCGGATCGTCCCAGCGTCGGGAACCGTCATCCCGCTGAGGATGCTGATCAGTGTCGACTTGCCTGCACCATTCTCGCCGAGGAGGCAGTGGACCTCGCCCCTGTCGATCGTCAGAGAGATGGCATCGTTTGCCAGGACGCCTGGAAACCGCTTCGTGATCCCAATGAGTTCGATCAGTGTCGTGCCACCGGCATCACTCGTCGACCCCATTCCCGCTTCGCCCATCGGATGGGCCTCCTCTCTGTTGTTCACTGTCCGATCGTGACCGTACCTCAAGCGAGGGCGACCCCGGTGCTTGAGAAAGCACCGGGGCTGCCCTGCCTACATCCGTGGTCAGGCTCCGCAGCCAATCAGATCCTCGACCTCTGCCCGGGTCTCGACTGCTGGCACCAGAATGCTTCCGTCGATGACCCCATCCCTCGCCGTCTCGAGCTCACTCCATAAGCCGTCTGGGATATTGTCCGTTTTCAGCAGCGCGATGCCACCGGATTCCAGGTTCAACACGTAGTTGCTGTCACCAAATGTTCCTGCCTCGACGTCCTTGATCGCCTGGAGGTAAGTCGGTTCGAAGTCCCACAGTATTGAAGACAGAAGGACATTCTCGGTGTCAACCGACGACTTGTCGCCGATCACATCGATGAACCAGACCTTGTCGGCGCCCGCAGGCGGATCTGCTGTCTCGACCGCACGGATCATTCCGAACGACGAACCGTCACCGTTTCCTAGGATCACGTCAGCACCGCCAGCGATGACACTCTCGGTCACTCGTGCGCCACCCTCCACATCGCCGTACGCCGCCTCACCGATCTGGACAAGAAGAATGTTGATACCCGGGTCGACGGAACAAGCTCCCGCCACGAATCCACCCGAGTGCCTGTTCCAGTTGAAGTCGTCTGCAGATATGACGATTCCAAGTGTTCCAGTCTTCGTCGTCTTCGCTGCGAGGATCCCTGCAAGGTACCCGCCTTCCTCTGCGCTTGTGCCAACGAAGGCAGCAACGCCTGGCTCCCTCGCATCGGGTGAGCTGTACACGATGACCGGGACACCTGTCTCACGCGCGACTTCCGTCGCTGCATCCCCGAAGCCCGAAGCATGGGCATAGATCAAGTCCGCCGTCTCAGACAGCTGGCGAAGCGTCTGGGTCGGTGCGTCGTAGCCGAGCCCTCCGGCAACCTCGATATCGACGCCAGCTGCAGCAGCAGCGGCCTCGGCACCTTCGACACCCTGCTGGTTCCAACCGAAGTCAACCGGCTCCTCTGGTGTTGCAACTGCCACCTTGGTGACCGTTCCTCCGGCAGCAACTGTCGTTGTCGTCTCTTGGGAAGCTGCAGCTGTAGTGGTCGTCGTGGTTGCGCTGCTGGTACATGCTGCACCAACCAGAGCGAACACGGTAACCATCAGAAGCCACGCCTTCCATTTGATATTGGTTGCCTTGCGCATTGATCGTTCTCCTTCCATTCGGCCGAAGCTTCGGCCGAGTAGGTTCACGCGTTGTACGGAACCTCCGTCACAAGCGGCATCGTAGCCGCGACTTGTGTTAACAGTCAACAGTAATCATAAGAGAGGGTGGCTGAGGTGCGTGACACGTGATTCATACGTCAGCTCGAAAGCAACTCGGGACTCTGACGGGCTCACGATGAACACGAGAGGATGATCTTGGTAGCCTCGCGCGCATCGAAGAGTGCGTACGCTCGCGATGCCTCCTCGAGGGGCATACGGTGACTGACCACGACCGTGGGATCGAAATCGTCGGAAGACATCAAGTTGAGAAGACGGGACCGATCGTTGAACGGGTCGCCGATCGTGAAGATCAGCGAGATTTCTCGCTCGAACATCAGAGCGTTGTCGAGCGGGTAGTCAGGTTCGAAGTGCGCGCCGACCACGGATACGACGCCACGCCCTCGAACAAGCCTGAGAGCCTGCGTCAACGCGGCAACACTCCCCGCTGCCTCGACGACGACATCGGCGCCGAACCCCTTCGTGGCCTCCTCGACCAATGCCGCCGAGTCCTGCGGTGCAACGGCGGTTGCCCCGAGACGTTCGGCAAGTTCCCTTCGGGCCGGAATCATGTCCACGGCGATGACCCGTGAGGCGATTCTCGTGGCACACAACACTGTCATGAGTCCCACCGGACCGCATCCAACGACAACGACAGAGTCGCCAAGACCCGTCCCTGCGCGCTTGAGCGCACCGTACCCCGTGGGGAGCACATCGGCGAGGAAGATCGCTGCCTCGTCGGACACTCCCTCATCAAGAACCATCAGCACCCTGTCGGCATCGGGCACGCGAACGAACTCTGCCTGCCCACCGTCGAGGCGGGGGTATACACCCGAGTACCCGAAGAGACTTCGTCCACGACATTGCGATGGCTGGCCGGCCACGCAGTGGTCACAGGTACCGTCTGAGATCGTGCTCGTCGCAACCACCCGCTCGCCCGTTCGGATACGCTGGACCCCCGCGCCCACTTCGACGACCTCTCCAACGAACTCGTGGCCAAGCACGGTTCCACTCTCGAATCCGGGTGTCAAGCCGTGAAAGGGGAAGAGGTCGGCTCCGCAGATGGCACTCTCTCGAACCGCCACGATCGCATCACCGGGGTCGATGATCTCCGGATCGGGGACTGACTGGACCTGTACATCGCCTGGTGCTACCAGAACAACTGCTCTCATCTCGGTGTCTCCTCGTGTTCCTCGTGATCGGATCCCTCAACTGTGGGGGCAGAGAGAAGACAGACAGTCGCTCCTCGGTACCCCTACTTCAGCAGGGCTATTGCGACGTCACCTCGACGCCGACTTCAACAGGATCACAGATTCGGTGATTCACTCAGTGCCGCCATGGCAGCATCGATGCCGCTTCCCACGTCGACCTTGCATCCGAGATCGCGGAGGCCCTGTCCAAGGGCCGACAGGCCGATGATCGGGTAGAGACTGCGTGCCGTCTCCCCCATATGACCGAGCCGCACGAGATCTCCAGCCCCGAGAGCGCCCGAGATCATCACGCCGTACCGACGCCGGATATGGTCGCGTACGTGCGAGTCGGTAAGACCCTCGGGCAGCTTGACCGCTGTGGCAGAGTTCGCAGCGGTCGCCGGGTCAAGGGGCCAGAGCTCAAGGCCCATGGCAAGCACCCCGACCCGGCTTGCAGCTGCCGTGCGAGCATGTCGGAGAACAGCCGCTTCCACTCCCTCTTCGAGGATCTGCTCACAGGCAGCAAAGACCCCGTACACGTCTGATACCGACGGTGTGTATGGGAACTTCTCGCCCTCGAGCCACTTGTCCTTCCAGTCGAGGATGGAAAGGAATGAGTCACGCGGTGCGTTCGAGTTCTTTGCGATGAGGTCCCATCCCTGCTGGCTGATGGCGAGCATCGACATGCCGCTCGGACCACCGAGGCACTTCTGAGGTGCTGAAACACAGATGTCGAGGCCCCATTCATCTGGGTGAATCTCGACTCCGCCCAACGAAGCAACCGCATCGACGAGCGTGACGACACCGTTGTCCCGGCATATCTGACCAATCTCGCGGAGCGGTGACACGGTCCCGCACGGTGTCTCCACGTGGACGACGGCGAGGAGCTCGGCGTCGGGGTTCCCAAGCACCGCCGCTTCGATCATCTCGGGGGTAGGGACCTCTCGGTAACCCGTCTCCACCTCGACGACCTCCGCACCGTGTCCACGCAGCCAGTACCCCATCCCCTTCCCATAGGGGCCGTTGACCAGGTTGATGACCTTCATTCCCGGGCGAACTGTTGCCACAACGGCCGCCTCGAGCCCAAGGACTGCCTCACCCTGCATCAGGATGATGTCGTTCTCGGTTCCATACACGCGTCCTACCAGATCACCCAGAGTGCGGAATCGCTCCAAGAACGCTGGATCGTAGTGATAGGTGACCGGTGATCCTTGCGCTGAAAGGACACGTGCAGACACCGTCGTCGGTCCGGCTGCAAGCGTGAAATCTGGAGATCTTGTGGACATAGGGTTCCTCCTTGTCGCCTGAACCCGCGATGGCGCTCTTGGAACACCGGCGCTATAGCTTCTCTGTACCGTAGAACGTAAATTGTCAGCAGTCAACAGCTAACAAGAGAGCGCTTTGGCGTATCGATGCTCACCGTGTGCTCATCATCGGAACGGTGCCATCCTGGTGGCTCTCCCGTTAGCGATCACCGCCAACTCGGTGCTCTACCGTCTCCGAGAGATCCACCAGGCAACGACGATTGCCGCGGCAACTGCCAACAGGACGGGTCCCACCCGCTCCATGAGTGGACCAGCGACCGCGGTCCCGAGATCGAGGGAGTCGTCACTCGCCTGCAGAGACGGTGCAGCGCCTCCTTGTGCCGAGGACATCTCCACCTGGAGCTTCTCGGCGAACTGATCGACGATTCGCTCGGCCACATCTTGGAGGAGTCCCTGGCCCATCTGTGCCGGCCGTCCCGTAATCGACAGCTCCGTCTCGACATTCACAATGGACTCACCTGCGTCGGCAACAACAGTGGCAACCATCGTCGCCTTGGCGGTTCCGCCACCGCGCTTGTCCTTGCCCGAACCCTCGATGACCATACGCCGGGCCGACGCATCCCGCCCGACGATCCGCGCCACCCCGTCGTACTCCACCTTCATCGGACCAAGGCGCACGGTCACCGATCCAAGGAGCTCGTCTCCTTGCACATCATGGAGCTGTGCCCCGGGCATGCAGCGAGCAATCGTCGCGAAATCCCCGAGCATCGCCCAGGCCTCATCGATCGGCGCAGCGATACGAAACGTGTTCAACAGCCTCACTCCCGACCTCCCCGCTCACACTGTGCGTTCTGTCTCATGGAGTCACACTCGCTTCGATGGCACTGACCAAACATCGTCTCGTTGCCCTTTCTGTCATCACGCTCGCAAGATGCCGCTTGTACTCCATCGATCCGTTCAAGTCGTCGATTGGCTCGACGCGTTCGGCCACAATCTGAGCAGCATCCACGAGCCTCGACTCCAGAGAGCTTGCATCGACACCGTCGAGCGCTTCCTCCATCTCGGGAACACGGATCGCGGTTGGTCCCACCGACCCAACGGCAACCCTCACATCGGTGATGCTCCCTGCTTGTGCCGATCCAACGACCGTCACCGTCACGGCAGGCCGCTCGTGGAATCGGACCCGCTCGTGGGTGACTGCCGTCCCCTGAGCGAGCTCGGGAACGAGGATCGCCTCGATCAGGTCGAAGTCATCAAGTGCCGGTTGATAGGCTCCGACGTGGAACTCCCCGATAGGAATCTGCCTGATCGCTCCCTCACCACTGCGAACCTCGACCGTCGCATCGTGGGCCAGGAGGAATGTCGCTGGATCGGATGCTGGATCGGCGAACGCCAGGTTCCCTCCAAGTGTCCCCACGTTGCGAACCCGGACATTGGCTACCTGTCGAGTCATCGCCGCAAGACCCGGCCATCGTTCCCGTATCTCGCTGTTCGTCTCGATCGAACGGTGCGTTGCAGCGGCCCCGATCCTGAGCGTCGTGCCCGACACCGAGATCGCATCGAGACCCGGAATTCGCTTGATATCGATCAGATGATCGAAACCGGAGAGTCCCAGCTTCATCACGAGCAGCAACTCGGTGCCGCCGCAGTAGATGACACCATCATCTCCGAACTCTCTCAGGAGTCCTGTTGCCTCGCTGATCGACGAGGGACGATGCAGAGTGAAGGGTGGGAGCTTCACAGCGTCGGTCTCTTGTGATGCGAGCCCCGTTGCCTCGACACGGAAACACGCCGGGGGCGTCTGCGTGTCATTCGTCGCCCGCCAGTTCTTCTAACTCGATCAAGTACCCATCAGGGTCAAAGAAGAAGCATCGCATCCCGCCCCACGGTGGTGACGACGGTGGCGCGAGAAAGCGCACGCCCTCCTCCGCCAGAGCTTCGTATGCCGAGACGCAGTCTGGAACCCACAAGACGAACCTGACCGGTGGAGTCCCTGCCTCAGAGAGCGTCCGCATCACGACTCCGGGACAGTCATCCGCCGGATGGCCCTCCTCTGCAAGACAGAGCCGGAATGAGTCGCGTCCGAGAATCGCAAACGGCGGATCATCGAACATCAACACCGGCTCGAGCCCAAGGTTCTTCGTGTAGAACTCGAGGGAAGCCTCAAAGTCCGAGACGGCCAGAACCGTCCCGACCTCGTCGAGAGAAAAATCTGCCATGGATACCTCTCAGTGCCTCGTGTGCCCACCGTCGACGACGAGCAGCGACCCAGTGACCCAGGCTGCCTCCTCCGATGCAAGGAACGCGACCGCAGGGGCGATGTCATCTGCCACTCCTCGTCTCGGTATGGCCTGAAGGCTCTGGACGAAGTCGAACGCCTCCGCATGTGGACTCGCAACCGTCCCCTCCGTCTCGGTCAAACCGGGGGCGACGGCGTTCACCGTTATCCCGTACCGTCCGAGCTCGGTGGCTAGGGCTCTCGTGAACCCGACAACACCGCCCTTCGACGCCACATAGTGGGCCAGGTTCGGTGTGCCTGCAACGAACACATTCGACGCGATGTTCACGATACGCCCATATCCGGCATCACGCATGTGTGGGTACACGGCGCGGCTCGTCAGGAACACCCCGTCGAGGTTGACAGACATGATCCTGCGCCACTCGGCGAAGTCGATGTCATCCCACTCGATGAAGGGAACGATCGCGGCGTTGTTCACCAGAATATCTACCTTGCCGAATCGATCCACGGTCGCGTCGACCATCCCTTTGACCTGATCCTCAGAGCTCGTATCCACGGTGACGGCGAGCGCGTCGGGCAGTGATGCTGCAACCTGGGCTGCGCCCTCCTCGTTGAGGTCGGCGATGACCACGGATGCACCCTCATCACTCAGCTTCCTCGCGATCGCCGCCCCGATACCTTGTGCCGAACCGGTGACGATCGCTACACGATCCTTGTGTTTCATGATGTTTCCTCCCGTTGTCTTTCTGGAGTGGTTCGTTCGTCTCTCGTTTCAACCTGCGTAGTGTGCCGGCGCCTTGTTCCACGCCAGGAACGGCTCCATCTCGTGTGATGGATATATCTGTGCTTCATGCTCCTTGGCGAGCCGCTTGAGACGCCGGAGCGACTCAACACTCGCCGTTGGATCCAGGTGGAACCCTCCAACGATCTCACGCTCGAGGTTCTCGAATGTATAGGCTGCGTCGCCTGCAAAGATCATGGACGGCCCGCCATCCATCTCGACCATCATCGAGTAGTGACCCGCCGTGTGCCCAGGCGTCTCGAATAGCCAGATGCCCTCAGCAATCTCGATGTCCCCAGTGACCTGCTCGTACTTCGTCCCCGGGTAGTCGAAGGTGAGGTCTGAGTAGCCGAGATGCTCGAAAGGCTCCGGAACCTTCGCATGGCGAAGCTCTTCCTTGCTGACGAGGGTCGTCGCGTTCGTCAGATACTTGTTGCCGCCGACGTGGTCGAAATGGAAGTGAGAGTTGATCACGTAATCCACCTGCTCGGCGTGGAATCCACACTTATCGAGCTGAGCCGGGATCGTCTGATCTTCAGACTGCTCCGGTAGCTCGAATGGCAGAACCTCATTGACATGGTCCAGGTCGTACCCCGTGTCGAATATGAAGACGCCGTCGGGGTGCTCGACGAGAACGCTGTACACGGGAAACCGCACAGGCGTTCCAACATCGATGTGCCACAAGACCTGCGAACGGTCGATCACAAGGGACCCCGAGTCGAGGATGTATACCTTCTTGCTAGCCATGATCACGCACCTCCGCGATCACTCTCGAACTGCTCCAGCGCCTTGCGAACGGCGATCAACTTGGCAGCACGTGTCGCCCCGAGTGTCTTGACGTCTTCGGCGTCGTAGTCGTAGATGCCAGAGAGGGTCTTGATCCCGAGCTTGCCTTCAGCGACCTTGTCGGTGATGAGACTCGACACCTCGGATGCTGTCGAGAGATCCTGGTTCAGATACGATCCGACACTGCTGTAGATATCCAACCCAGCCATGTCAATGAGCTCGAGAGGACCAATCACCGCGAGCTTGTACCCGATGCCCCACTTGACACACGTGTCCATGTCTGCGTGGCTGATGATCCCGCGCTCGACGAGCTCGACAACTTCTCGCAACACTGCGTACAGAATCCGGTTTTCGACAAAACCCGGAACCTCACGCTCGGTCACGGCCTCGTATCCGAAGGAGTGGATGAACTCGATGAGCTGATCCTTCACCTCTGGGGAAGTCTGGTCACCCTGCACGACCTCGATCATCGGGATGAGGTGAGGGGGGTTCGACCAATGCATACCAATAATGCGACTCGCGGCGGGGCTACCCTCGGCAATCTTCGTGATCGGTATCCCCGACGTGTTCGAGGTGAGCACGGCATCATCGGGGGCAAGCGCAACGAGATCTGCGAACACCCGCTGCTTGAGCTCGAGGTTCTCGGGCACTGCCTCCATGACGAGTGTCGCCTCACCAACTGCCTTGGCAAGATCGGTCGAGAACTCTATCGATCCACCTGGAGCCTGGGGTGCATCGAGCCTATCGAGGACACCGCGGGCAAGCTCGACTCCTGTCTTCGCCCGATCCAGAGCTGCGGGATCGATATCGTAAAGATAGACCTTCGTTCCTATCCGCTCCAGGACGGCCCCCATCCCGGGTCCCATCGTTCCTGTTCCAACTATCGCTGCTGTCTCGTACATAGCCATTGCGGTCTCCTCTCTCATCTCATTCCTGACATTCGATCTCTTGCATCTGGCGCCACACACGTTCGGGGGTGAGTGGCAACTCGGTCATGGGGACGCCTGCATCGGCGAGCGCGTTCACAATCGCCGCCGGCAGCGCGGCAAGAACACCCTCCCCACACCCCTTCGCCCCAAAGGGCCCCGGCCCATCCTCGTTCTCAACGATGATGCACGTCATCTTCTCTGGCACATCCTCGGTCGCCGGGATCCGGTAGTCGAGGAGTGTGTCGTTGAGCAGCACACCGTCATCTGTGTAGAGCATCTCTTCAAAAAGGGCAGTGGCAGCCAGGAAATATAAGGGGGAGATCGATGGTCGTGCGAAGACGTTTCACGCAACTCTAGAACAAGGTG